>NZ_JBEOVH010000007.1:215385-225920 GCF_040295385.1 Streptomyces sp. NPDC002825 | reverse complement strand
CTGCCCAGGCTGGAACTGCCCCGTGGGCCGCTCCTCTCCGCGCAGCTTGGCCAGTTCGCGGAGCAGGCGCTCCTGCTCGGCGTCGAGCTTGCTCGGGGTCGTCACCTCGACGTGCACGATCAGGTCGCCCCGGCCGTTGCCCCGCAGGTGCGTGACGCCGCGCCCGTGCAGCGGGATCGACTGGCCGGACTGCGTGCCCGGGCGGATGTCGATCTCCTCGACGCCGTCGAGGGTCTGCAGCGGCACCTTGGTGCCGAGCGCGCCCGCCGTCATCGGGATGGTGACCGTGCAGTGCAGGTCGTCGCCGCGCCGCTGGAAGACCTCGTGCGGGGTCTCGTGGATCTCGACGTACAGGTCGCCGGCGGGGCCGCCGCCGGGGCCGACCTCGCCCTCGCCCGCGAGCTGGATCCGGGTGCCGTTGTCGACGCCGGCCGGGATCTTGACCGTGAGCGTGCGACGGGACCGGACCCGGCCGTCGCCCGCGCACTCGGGGCACGGGGTCGGGACGACGGTGCCGAAGCCCTGGCACTGCGGGCAGGGGCGGGAGGTCATGACCTGGCCGAGGAACGACCGGGTGACCTGGGAGACCTCACCGCGGCCGCGGCACATGTCACAGGTCTGCGCGGACGTGCCGGGCGCGGCGCCCTCACCCGAACAGGTGGTGCAGACGACCGCCGTGTCGACCTGGATGTCCTTGGTCGTGCCGAAGGCCGCCTCGTTGAGGTCGATCTCCAGACGGATCATGGCGTCCTGGCCGCGGCGGGTGCGCGAGCGCGGGCCGCGCTGCGAGGCCGTGCCGAAGAAGGCGTCCATGATGTCGGAGAAGTTGCCGAAGCCGCCGGCTCCGAAGCCGCCGCCCGCGCCACCGCCGCCGGAGGCCGAGAGCGGGTCGCCGCCGAGGTCGTAGACCTGCTTCTTCTGCGGGTCCGAGAGGACCTCGTAGGCGGCGTTGATCTCCTTGAAGCGTTCCTGCGTCTTGGGATCGGGATTGACGTCCGGGTGCAGCTCGCGGGCGAGCCTCCGGAACGCCTTCTTGATCTCGTCCTGGGACGCGTCGCGGCGCACGCCGAGTACGGCGTAGTAGTCCGTGGCCACTTACGACTCCGCCAGGATCTGTCCGACGTAACGTGCCACTGCGCGTACCGCTCCCATCGTTCCGGGGTAGTCCATGCGGGTCGGTCCGACCACGCCGAGTTTGGCGACTGCCTCGCCGCCCGAACCGTAGCCGACCGAGACGACGGACGTGGAGCTCAGCCCCTCGTGGGCGTTCTCGTGCCCGATGCGTACGGTCATGCCAGATTCCTTGGCCTCGCCGAGCAGCTTGAGGAGCACGACCTGCTCCTCAAGTGCCTCCAGGACGGGCCTGATGGTCAGGGGGAAGTCGTGTCCGAAGCGGGTGAGATTGGCGGTTCCGCCGATCATCAGCCGCTCCTCCTGCTCCTCGACCAGCGTTTCGAGCAGGGTCGCGAGCACGGTCGAGACCGTGGCGCGGTCCTCGGTCTCCTCGAAGGACTCGGGGAGGTCCTGCACCAGCTGCGGCACGTCGGCGAACCGACGGCCGACGACCCGGCTGTTGAGCCGGGCCCGCAGGTCGGCGAGCGAGGTCTCGCCGAAGGGCGCGGGGCAGTCGATGACCCGCTGCTCGACCCGGCCGGTGTCCGTGATGAGGACGAGCATCAGGCGGGCGGGTGCCAGCGAGAGCAGCTCCACGTGCCGGACGGTCGAGCGGGTCAGCGAGGGGTACTGGACGACGGCCACCTGGCGGGTCAGCTGGGCGAGCAGTCGTACCGTGCGCCCGACGACGTCGTCGAGGTCGACGGCTCCGTCGAGGAAGTTGTGGATGGCCCGTCGCTCGGGCGTCGACAGCGGCTTGACGCCGGCGAGCCGGTCGACGAAGAGGCGGTAGCCCTTGTCGGTCGGAATGCGTCCGGCGCTGGTGTGAGGCTGGGCGATGTACCCCTCCTCCTCCAGCACGGCCATGTCGTTGCGCACGGTGGCGGGCGACACGCCGAGCTTGTGGCGCTCGGTGAGCGCCTTGGAGCCGACGGGCTCCTCCGTCCCGACGTAGTCCTGGACGATGGCGCGCAGGACCTCGAGCCTGCGTTCGCTGAGCATCGTGCGCACCTCCAGCTGTCGTCGTCGTTCCGGTTGCTCCGCTTTTGGCACTCGCCCTGTCCGAGTGCCAGCGATCCCCCGGCCAGTGTACGGCGGCGGGCATCGCTCCTGGCAAGGAGGCGGCGCCCGCACCGGTTAGCGTCGCCCCATGGACGTGGATTGGGAAGCGTACGGATGGGAGCGGCTCGCGGACGGGGTGGGCCGGCGACGGCTGCCCGGCTGGGACGCCACGGTGGGACTGGTCCTGGGCACACAGGGGGTGCTGCTGTACGACACGGGGTCGTCGCTGGCGGAGGGCGCGGAGCTGCGCGCACAGGTGGCGGAACTCACGGGCGGCCGAAAGGTGACGCACATCGCACTCAGCCACCCCCATTTCGACCACGTCCTCGGGACGGCGGCGTTCGCGGGGGCGGAGGTCTTCGGCGCGGTGGGCTCCCCCGACCTTCTTGCCGGGGCGAGGGCCCGGGAGGAGCTGTACGGCGACGCGGTACGGCAGGGGCTCGACCCGCAGCTGGCGACGGAGGCGACGGACGTCCTGGTGGCGCCGCGGCACGTGGTCTCGGGCGAGTGGACGCTCGACCTGGGCGACCGCCAGGTCCTCCTGGCGAACGTGGGCCCCGGCCACACGGGCCACGACCTGGCGCTCTGCGTCCCGGGCACCCGGGAGGTCGTCTTCTGCGGCGACCTGGTGGAGGAGTCGGGCGAGCCGCAGGCGGGCTCGGACGCGATCCCGTCCCGCTGGCCGGACGCCCTGGACCGGCTGCTGGCCCTCGGCGGCGAGGAGGCGGCGTACGTGCCGGGGCACGGCGCGGTGGTGGACGCGACGTTCGTCCGGGCTCAGCGCGGTGAACTGGCACGCCGCTTCGACGTGCCCTAACGTCACCCGAATGCGCAGCTACAACCCGGATCTGACGCCGCCTTGGAAGAAGCCGAAGCCCGTCCCGGAGGTCCCGGCGGACCCGGACCTGGTCGTCGAGGAGGTCGGCACGGGCTTCTGCGGGGCGGTGATCCGCTGCGAGGCGGGCACGGTGACGCTGGAGGACCGGTTCGGAAAGCACCGGGTCTTCCCGCTGGAGCCGCGCGGCTTTCTCCTGGAGGGCAAGGTCGTGACGCTGGTGCGCCCTGTGGCGGCGTCTGTGTCCCGCCCCACCCGAACGGCCTCGGGCTCGGTCGCGGTCCCGGGAGCACGCGCGCGCGTGGCACGGGCGGGCCGGATCTACGTCGAGGGCCGGCACGACGCGGAGCTCGTCGAACGGGTCTGGGGCGACGACCTGCGGATCGAAGGCGTGGTCGTCGAATACCTGGAGGGCGTGGACGACCTGCCGGCGATCGTCGCGGAGTTCGGCCCCGGCCCTGACGCCCGGCTCGGCGTCCTGGTGGACCACCTGGTGCCGGGCTCGAAGGAGTCGAGGATCGCCGCGCAGGTGACCTCGCCGGACGTCCTGGTGGTGGGCCACCCGTACATCGACGTCTGGGAGGCGGTGAAACCGTCCTCCCTGGGCATCCCGGCCTGGCCGACGGTCCCCAGGGGCCAGGACTGGAAGACGGGCGTCTGCCGCGCCCTGGGGTGGCCGTCGGACAACACGGGAGCGGTCTGGCAGGCGATCCTGAAGCGGGTCACGTCCTACAAGGACCTGGAACCCGAACTCCTGGGCCGAGTGGAAGAACTGATCGACTTCGTCACGACCCCGTAGGCCCGTCCCCCGCGGGACCCGCGCAGGTCCGCCCCCGTGTGGGCAATCGTCCCGCAGGGCGGGACGGGTGGGCACACGGGACGGCGCCCTCAGCGGCGCCTCCGCGTTCCGAGCCTGGACCCGCACCCCCTGTGCACCGAGCGGCTGGTGCGGGTCAGGGCACGCAAGCCTCTGGCGCCGGCAGGGGCGCCGTCCGTCGTGCCCACCCGTTCCGCCCTGCGGAACGATTGCCCACGACGGCGGCGCGGCGCCTCAGTCCACCAGGTCCCGCACCACCGCGTCGGCCAGCAACCGCCCCCGCAGCGTCAGCACGGCCCGCCCCGACGCGTACGGCTCGGCCGCGAGGAGCCCGTCGGCCAGGGCGCGCTCCGCCGCCGCCAGGCCCGCCGGCTTCAGCAGGTCCAACGGGCACCCCTCCCGCAGCCGCAGCTCAAGAAGGATCCGCTCCACCCGCCGGTCCTCCGCCGCGAGGACCTCCCGCCCGGCCCCCGGCGACCGACCGCCCGCGAGCGCGGCGGCGTACGCGCCGGGATGCTTCACGTTCCACCACCGGACGCCGCCGACGTGCGAGTGGGCGCCGGGCCCCGCCCCCCACCAGTCCGCCCCGCGCCAGTACAGCTCGTTGTGGAGGCAGCGCCCGGCCTCGGAGGTGGCCCAGTTGGACACCTCGTACCAGGAGAAGCCCGCCGCCTCGAAGGCCGCGTCGGCGATGAGGTAGCGGTCGGCGTGCACGTCGTCGTCCGTCATGGGCACCTCACCGCGCCGGATGCGCCGGGCGAGCTGGGTCCCCTCCTCGACGATCAGCGCGTAGGCGCTCACATGGTCGGGCCCGGCCCCGATCGCCGCGTCCAGGGAGGCCCGCCAGTCGTCGTCGGACTCGCCGGGCGTGCCGTAGATGAGGTCGAGGTTGACGTGCTCGAACCCGGCGGCCCGCGCCTCCGAGACGCACGCCTCGGGCCGCCCGGGCGTATGCGTGCGGTCGAGGATCTTCAGGACGTGCTGCCGGGCGCTCTGCATCCCGAAGGAGATCCGGTTGAAGCCCCCCTCCCGCAGCTCGGCGAGGTACGCGGGGTTCACGGACTCCGGATTCGCCTCCGTCGTCACCTCGGCGTCGTCCGCGAGCCCGAACTCGTCCCGGATCGCTCCCAGCATCCGTACGAGATCCCCGGCGGCGAGCAGCGTCGGCGTGCCGCCGCCGACGAAGACGGTCCGCACGGGACGGGGGTCGTCCCCGAGGACCTTCCGGGCGAGCCGGATCTCCTCGACGACCTGCTCGGCGTAGTTGTCGCGGGAGGCGAGCACCCCGCCCGTACCGCGCAGCTCGCTCGCCGTGTACGTGTTGAAGTCGCAGTAGCCGCAGCGCGTCGCGCAGTACGGCACGTGCAGATAGAACCCGAGCGGCCGCTCCCCGGCCCCTTCGAGGGCGCGCGGGGGCAGCGCCCCGTCGTCGGGAACGGGCTCACCATCGGGCAGTACGGAAGGCATGAGCCCCATTGTCCCGTACTGCCCGAGGTAACGGCCCGGCCCGGCGGGTCACGCCTCGCGCGACCCCGCGTACATCTCCTCGATGAGGTCCTTGTACTCGCGCTCGACGACCGGCCGCTTCAGCTTCAGGGACGGGGTGAGCTCGCCGTGCTCGATGTCGAGATCGCGCGGCAGCAGGCGGAACTTCTTGATCGTCTGCCAGCGCTGGAGGCCCTCGTTGAGGCGGTCGACGTAGCCCTGGATGAGCTTGACGGTCTCGGGGGCGGCGACGACCTCCGCGTACGACTTGCCGCCGAGGCCGTGCTCGGCGGCCCAGCCGAGGAGGGAGGGCTCGTCGAGGGCGATGAGGGCGGTGCAGTAGTTCCGGTCGGCGCCGTGGACGAGGATGTTCGAGACGAACGGGCAGACGGCCTTGAACTGGCCCTCGACCTCGGCCGGCGCGATGTACTTGCCGCCGGACGTCTTGATCAGGTCCTTCTTGCGGTCGGTGATCCGCAGGTAGCCGTCGGCGGACAGCTCGCCGATGTCGCCGGTGTGGAACCAGCCGTCGGACTCCAGGACCTCGGAGGTCTTCTCCGGCAGGCCGTGGTAGCCCTCCATGATGCCGGGGCCGCGCAGCAGGATCTCGCCGTCGTCGGCGATCCGGACCTCGGTGCCGGGGAGCGGCTTGCCGACGGTGCCGGTGCGGTAGGCCTCGCCCGGGTTGACGAACGAGGCGGCGGAGGACTCGGTGAGGCCGTAGCCCTCCAGGATGTGGATGCCGGCGCCGGCGAAGAAGTAGCCGATCTCGGGGGCGAGGGCGGCGGAGCCGGAGACGCAGGCGCGCAGGTTGCCGCCGAAGGCCTCGCGGATCTTGCCGTAGACGAGGGCGTCGGCGACCTTGTGCTTGGCCGAGAGGCCGAAGGGCGCGGAGGCGGTGCCGGTGCGGCGGAAGTTGTCCTGGGTGGCCTTGGCGTACTCGCGGGCGACATCGGCGGCCCACTGGAAGATCTTGTACTTGGCGCCGCCGCCGGCCCGGGCCTTGGCAGCGACCCCGTTGTAGACCTTCTCGAAGATGCGGGGCACGGCAGCCATGTAGGTCGGCTGGACCACCGGAAGGTTCTCGATGATCTTGTCGACGCGGCCGTCGACGGCGGTGACGTGGCCGACCTCGATCTGGCCGGAGGTGAGGACCTTGCCGAAGACGTGGGCGAGCGGCAGCCAGAGGTACTGGACGTCGTCCTGGGTGACGAGGCCGGTGGCGGCGATGGCCTTGGCCATGTACGACCAGTTGTCGTGCGGGAGGCGGACCCCCTTGGGGCGGCCGGTGGTGCCCGAGGTGTAGATGAGGGTGGCGAGCTGCGTGGAGGTGATCGCGCCGACCCGCTCCTTGACGGCCTCGGGGTGCTTCTCCAGATAGGCCTTGCCGCGCGTCTCGAGGTCGGCGAGGGAGAGGACGAACTCGCCGTCGACGTCCGCGCCGGTGGGGTCGACGACCACGACGTGACGGAGGTCGGACAGCTCGGCGCGGCGCTCGACGGCCTTGGCCAGCTGGGCGGCGTCCTCGGCGATGAGGACCCTCGACTCGGAGTCGGCGAGGATGAACGCCGACTCCTCTGCGTTGGTCTGCGGGTAGACCGTGGTGGTCGCGGCGCCCGCGCACATCACGCCGAGGTCGGCGAGGATCCACTCGACCCGGGTGGAGGAGGCGAGGGCGACGCGCTCCTCGGCCTGGACGCCGAGGTCGACGAGGCCGGCGGCGATCGCGTAGACCCGCTCGGCGGCCTGTCCCCAGCTGAGCGACTTCCAGTCGTCCGGACCGGCGCCGGAGGCGGCGGGCACCGGGTAGCGGTAGGCCTCGGCGTCCGGGGTCCGCTCGACGCGCTCAAGGAAGAGGGTCGCCACGGAGGGCGGCCGGTTCTCGATCTGGGTCTGTGTGTCGCTCACGACGTCCTCCGGGCGGCGGCGGTGCCTGCTGGTGGTTCGTAACTAACTGGCGAGTAACCTTCGAGCCGGGATCAGAGTAGAGGCCGGAATGCTGCCACGTAAGGGCCCACGGATAACGAACAGGCCCACGTGCGCGTCGCACGTGGGCCCATTCGGTGCATAAGGCAGCTACTTCTTGCCCTTGCCGGAGGACTCGTCGCTCGACAGCACGGCGATGAAGGCCTCCTGGGGAACCTCCACCGAGCCGACCATCTTCATGCGCTTCTTGCCTTCCTTCTGCTTCTCCAGCAGCTTCCGCTTACGGGAGATGTCACCGCCGTAGCACTTGGCGAGGACGTCCTTCCGGATGGCGCGGATGGTCTCGCGGGCGATGACCCGGGAGCCGATGGCGGCCTGGATCGGCACCTCGAAGGCCTGCCGGGGGATGAGCTCGCGCAGCTTGGCGACGAGCCGGACACCGTAGGCGTACGCGGCGTCCTTGTGGGTGACGGCCGAGAAGGCGTCGACCTTGTCGCCGTGCAGCAGGATGTCGACCTTGACCAGGCTGGAGGCCTGCTCGCCGGTGGGCTCGTAGTCCAGGGAGGCGTAACCGCGGGTCTTGGACTTCAGCTGGTCGAAGAAGTCGAAGACGATCTCGGCGAGGGGCAGGGTGTAGCGGATCTCGACCCGGTCCTCGGAGAGGTAGTCCATGCCGATCAGCGTGCCGCGACGGGTCTGGCAGAGCTCCATGATCGCGCCGATGAACTCGCTCGGCGCGAGGATCGTGGCGCGCACGACGGGCTCGAACACGTCGCTGATCTTGCCCTCGGGGAACTCGCTCGGGTTGGTGACGGTGTGCTCGCTGCCGTCCTCCATCACGACCCGGTAGACCACGTTGGGCGCGGTGGCGATGAGGTCGAGGCCGAACTCGCGCTCGAGCCGCTCACGGATCACGTCGAGGTGGAGGAGACCGAGGAAGCCGACGCGGAAGCCGAAGCCGAGGGCCGCGGACGTCTCCGGCTCGTAGACCAGCGCGGCGTCGTTGAGCTGCAGCTTGTCGAGGGCCTCGCGGAGGTCCGGGTACTCGGAGCCGTCCAGCGGGTAGAGACCCGAGAAGACCATCGGCTTCGGGTCCTTGTAACCCCCGAGCGGCTCGGTGGCGCCCTGGTTCAGGGAGGTGATCGTGTCACCGACCTTGGACTGGCGGACGTCCTTCACACCGGTGATGAGGTAACCGACCTCGCCGACGCCGAGACCGTCGGACGCCGTCATCTCGGGCGAGGACACACCGATCTCGAGGAGCTCGTGCGTGGCGCCGGTCGACATCATCCTGATGCGCTCGCGCTTGTTGAGCTGCCCGTCGACGACTCGCACGTAGGTGACGACACCGCGGTAGGAGTCGTACACCGAGTCGAAGATCATCGCGCGGGCGGGGGCGTCGGCGACGCCGACCGGGGCCGGGATGTCCTGGACGACGCGGTCGAGGAGCGCCTCGACGCCCATGCCGGTCTTCGCGGAGACCTTGAGGACGTCCTCCGGCTGGCAGCCGATGAGGTTCGCGAGCTCGTCGGCGAACTTCTCGGGCTGGGCGGCCGGCAGGTCGATCTTGTTGAGCACGGGAACGATCGTGAGGTCGTTCTCCATCGCGAGGTAGAGGTTCGCGAGCGTCTGCGCCTCGATGCCCTGCGCGGCGTCGACGAGCAGGATGGTGCCCTCACAGGCGGCCAGGGACCGCGAGACCTCGTAGGTGAAGTCGACGTGCCCCGGCGTGTCGATCATGTTCAGGATGTGAGTCCTGCCCTCACCCTGCCCGTCGGTGGGCGCCCAGGGCAGCCGGACCGCCTGGGACTTGATCGTGATGCCGCGCTCCCGCTCGATGTCCATGCGGTCGAGGTACTGAGCACGCATCTGCCGCTGGTCGACCACACCGGTCAGCTGGAGCATCCGGTCGGCGAGAGTGGACTTGCCGTGGTCGATGTGCGCGATGATGCAGAAGTTGCGGATCAGAGCCGGGTCGGTACGGCTCGGCTCGGGCACGTTGGTAGGAGTCGCGGGCACGCAGGGATCTCGTCTCGGGCGATGTTCAGAACGGATACGTAGACACCATGGTCCCATGCCCGCCGCCCGGCGCCCGGTTTGGGCGGCCCTGAGAGTGGCTGATACTGTGGACAGCTGTGTCTCGCATGCCCTCTCAGCTGCGGGGCGC
Source organism: Streptomyces sp. NPDC002825 (assembly GCF_040295385.1). Lineage (NCBI taxonomy): Bacteria > Bacillati > Actinomycetota > Actinomycetes > Kitasatosporales > Streptomycetaceae > Streptomyces > Streptomyces sp. NPDC002825. The sequence continues at coordinate 216,515 of NZ_JBEOVH010000007.1, read as the reverse complement.
ATCCAGAAGGAACACCGAACCTGTAAAGGCTCTTTTCGTGGCGAACATCAAGTCCCAGATCAAGCGGAACAAGACGAACGAGAAGGCGCGCCTGCGCAACAAGGCCGTCAAGTCCTCGCTCAAGACCGCGATCCGCAAGGCCCGTGAGGCTGTCGCCGCCGGCGACCTCGAGAAGGCCACCGTTGCCACTCGCGCCGCCTCGCGTCAGCTCGACAAGGCTGTCTCGAAGGGTGTCATCCACAAGAACGCCGCCGCCAACAAGAAGTCGGCGCTGGCCACCAAGGTTGCCTCCCTCCAGGGCTGAGCTCTGATGTAACCGGCTGTACGGGACCCAGCGGGCCCTCTACCCCGCTCCCGCCCGGCCACCCGGACTCGCGCGCGGACGCGTTCGCCACGCGGGCGCGAGACCACCAGCTGTAACGCCGAAGGCCCCACCGCCTCCTTCCCCAGGAGCGGTGGGGCCTTCGTCGCAGGTGGGGGCGGTGGAGCGGGACGCCGACGGCACGGCCGCATCCCGGACGGGCACGGCGGCGCGAAGCTGCCGGCCGACGGCCGAACCGGCCCCGTCGGGCCCGCCGCCCGGCACGGGCCGCCGCCGCAGGACCACACCCGGCCCCGCCCAGGCCGGACCGGCCCCCAGGGGTACGGGACGCCGGCCCACGGCACGCGCGCACGAGGCCGCCTCGGCACCGCCGGTTCTCGGGACCCGGGCCCGCCACGGGCGGCGCGAAGCTGCGGTCACGCTTCGGGGGTTCGGAGGCGGAGCCCCGGGGAAAAAAGCACCTTCACCCCCACCAGCCCCCGGCAGGGTTTCGGGAAGGGGCGGGGTGGGGGTCCCCGGCCGGCACCGCACCTACGACGAACCGCCCGCCGGGCCGCCCGAGCCCACACCTACGACGAACCGCCCCGAGCCGGGCAGCACCACCCGAGCCCCACCTGGGACGAACCCGCCCCGCGGGCGGCACCACGGGGACCCGCCCTACGACGACACCCCGAGCCGGGCCGCACCACCGGGACCCGCCCTACGACGACGCCCCGAGCCGGGCCGCACCACCGGGACCCGCCCTACGACGACGCCCCGAGCCGGGCCGCACCACCGGGACCCGCCCTACGACGACGCCCCGAGCCCG
>NZ_JBEOVH010000007.1:148941-215287 GCF_040295385.1 Streptomyces sp. NPDC002825 | reverse complement strand
GGGCCGCACCACCGGGACCCGCCCTACGACGAACCGCCCCGCGAGGCCCCGCGCACGTCAGCCGCGCCGCATCCTCGCCGCCCGCGCCACCGCGACCACCGCCTTCTCCAGGGCGTACTCCGGGTCGTCGCCCCCGCCCTTCACCCCCGCGTCCGCCTCCGCGACGGCCCGCAGGGCCAGGGCCACGCCGTCCGGGGTCCAGCCCCGCATCTGCTGGCGCACGCGGTCGATCTTCCAGGGCGGCATGCCCAGCTCCCGGGCGAGGTCGGCGGGCCGTCCGCCCCGGGCGGAGGAGAGCTTGCCGATCGCCCGGACCCCCTGGGCCAGCGCACTGGTGATGAGCACGGGCGCGACCCCGGTCGAGAGCGACCAGCGCAGGGCCTCCAGGGCCTCCGCCGCCCGCCCCTCGACGGCGCGGTCCGCGACGTTGAAGGAGGAGGCCTCGGCGCGGCCCGTGTAGTACCGCCCGACGACCGCCTCGTCGATCGTCCCGTCCACGTCGGCGGTGAGCTGCGAGACCGCGGAGGCGAGCTCCCGCAGATCACTGCCGATCGAGTCCACGAGCGCCTGGCAGGCCTCGGCCGTGGCCGACCGCCCCAGCGCCCGGAACTCCTGCCGTACGAACGTCAGCCGTTCCGCCGGCTTCGTCGTCTTGGGGCAGGCGACCTCCCGGGCCCCCGCCTTGCGCGCCGCGTCGAGGAGACCCTTGCCCTTGGCGCCGCCGGCGTGGAGCAGGACGAGCGAGATGTCCTCGACCGGATCGGCCAGGTACGCCTTGACGTCCTTGACCGTGTCGGCGGACAGGTCCTGCGCGTTCCGCACGACCAGCACCTTGCGCTCGGCGAACAGCGAGGGGCTGGTGAGCTCGGCCAACGACCCGGGCTGGAGCTGGTCGGGGGTGAGGTCCCGCACGTCCGTGTCGGCGTCGGCGGCCCGCGCGGCCGCCACCACCTCCTGGACGGCTCGGTCGAGGAGCAGGTCCTCCTGCCCCACGGCGAGCGTCAGGGGGCCGAGGAGGTCGTCGGGGGAAGTCTTTCTGGTGGCCATCGCGATCCAGCATCCCACGGGCCACTGACAGCACCGCCCGCGAAGGGGACGAGAATGGCGGGGTGAGTGAACGACACGTACTGGTACTCCCCGACCGCGACGCCGCCGAGGAGCTCGCCGGCGAGCTCCCCGACCGTTTCGGCGTGGCCGAGGAACCGCAGCTCGTACGGGACGCCCTGGCCGGGGAGGACGACGCCGAGGACGCGCAGTGGCTGGTGGTCGTGGAGGACCCGGACGCCCGCCTCGACCCGGCCGCCCTCGACGCGCTGGCCGCCGAGTACGAGGGGTGGCTGGAGGCCCCCTAGGGGGACCTCAGGAACGGCCCGTCTTCGGGACGATCTGGACGTCGAGGTCGATGCTGATGCTGGACCCGACCGCCGCGATCCCCCGCGCGAGGAGCGTCTGCCAGGTGAGGGTGAAGTCCTCGCGGTGCAGCTCGGTGGTGGCGCGGCAGGCGCCCCGGGTCTCGCCCTCCAGACCGTTCCCGAGGCCGAGGTACTGGGTGTCGAGGGTCACCGTGCGGCTCACGCCGTGGAGGGTGAGGGCGCCGGTGACGGCCCAGCGGCTGCCGCCCCGGTGGACGAAGCGCTCGCTGAAGAACTCCAGCGTCGGGTAGGCGCCGACGTCGAGGAAGTCGCCGGAGCGCAGATGGTCGTCGCGCATCTGCACCCCGGTGTCGATGGAGGCCGCGTCGATGACGACGTGCATCGCGGACTGCTCCATGCGCTCGGCGATCCGCACCGCGCCCGCGAAGCTGTTGAACCGTCCGTGGATCCGGGCGAGGCCGATGTGGCGCGCGGTGAAGCCGATCTGCGAGTGCAGGGGGTCGATCTCCCAGTCGCCCGGTTCCGGGAGCTGCGGCTGGGGTGCCACCTGGAGCAGGACGTCCCCGAGGCCCTGGTGCTCGCCCTCGGTCACGACGGCGCTGCCGCGGTAGGGCGTGTAGCCCTCGGAGGTGACGGCGACCCGGTACTCGCCCGCCGGTACGGTCGCGAGGACCGTGCCGTACGGGTCGGTCTCGCCGCCCAGGACCTTGCGGCCCGCCGTGTCGCTGACGACGAACTCGGCCTGGCGGACGGGTTCGTACACGGGGTCGAGCACCCGGCAGCTGAGCACGCCCGCCGAGGAGGGGACGGCGAGGCCGGCGAGCGGGCCGCCGCGCGCGGCTCCCGCCGCACGCTTCCCGAAGAGACGATCGAACATTCTTCACGCACCCCCGTGCGACTCGTTCACTATGCAACGAAGTTGCATTCGATCACCGTTGAGGCGTTCGAGGCAAACGGGGCGAGTGGCGGCAAGTGTTACCGAGGGTCCGAATTAAAGATTCCGCTTCGTACGGCCGGCAGCACGTCGAGCTCGATGCCGAACAGCTCCCGGTACGCGCTCCTCACCTCGTCCTCGCCGTCGAGGATCCGCTCCTCGCGCTCGCCGCCCGTGCGGGTGATCAGCTTCGGAGCACTGAGCGTGATCCGGCCGTCCTCGGTGAGCCGGGAGCAGATGAGGGACCGCGGAAAGTGCGAGTCGGGCGAGGTCTGGTGGTACCAGGCGCCCGCCGTGAAGTCGGCGAGCTCCCGCGGCCGCCGCTCCAGCCGGTACTTCGGCTTCCCGTCCCGCAGCACGTCCAGATCGCCGTCCGCCGCCTCCACGATCCGGAAGACCCCGCCCGGGTCGACCTGGTCGTCGCGCGCGTCGAAGGCCAGTGGATGGTGGCTGTGGTCGCCGAACCCGACGTCGGCCAGCCACCACTCCCCCTCCGCCGTCTCCACGAGCAGCGCCATGTGGTCGTACGGGATGCCCGGCTTCCCGTCCGGTCCGATCACCCGCGCCTGGAGCAGCGCGACCTCGTACCCGAGCCCCCGCAGCAGCACGGCGAACGCCGTGTTGATCTCGTAGCAGAACCCGCCCCTCCGGGCGCCCACCACCTTGTCGAGCAGCGCCTTCTCCTCCAGGACGACGGGCTCACCGAGGTGGATCGAGAGGTTCTCGAAGGGCACGGTGCGCAGGTGGCGCAGATGCAGCTCGCGCAGCGCGGCGGCGTCCGCGACCGCCGGCCGCTCCGCCCCGATGCGGCGGAGATAGTCGTCGATGGTGACGGGTTCATGTGTGGTCATACCGGCAGTCTGCCCGTCGATGATCCACATCTCACTCGACTTCTCTATCCGACGGGCACGGATTCCCCTTCCTTCACGGGCAGTTCACGCATCCTGGGCACCGGCGAGGGCAGCAGCCAGAGCACCGCGAGGACGGCTCCGGCGGTGGCGATCCACAGCGTGGGGCGCAGACCGACGGCGGTGCCGAGCAGACCGCCGACGAGCGCGCCGAGCGGACGGAAACCGTGGTTGAGCGTGCGGAAGGCACCCATGACCCTGGCCCGTACGGCGTCCGGTATCACCGCCATCTGGAACGAGCCCACGGCGATGTCCACCATCATCACCCCGACGCAGGAGAGGAACTCCGCGACGAACAGCACGCCCACCACCAGCGGAGTCGGTCCGCTCGCCAGGGGTATCAGGAGCAGCGGCAGGGTGAATCCGAGGAAGCCGGCGACGATCGAGCTGCCGACGCCGATCCGCCGGACGATCGCTCCGCTCCACGCCGCCCCGAGGAGACCGCCCACGGCTCCGGCGGCGAGGACGAGGCCGAGCAGCCCCGCACCGATGCCGAGTTCGGTGGTCGCGTAGAGCACGAAGAGGGTGTGGAACATGAGGTTGAAGAACTGGACCGTGCCGGAGGCGGCGAAGAGCGCGCGCATCGACCGCTCCCGGACCACCCAGCGCAGACCCTCGGTGAAGTGACCCTTGGTAACGGGCGCCGGCGGCGGTTCGACCGGCCTGACCCGGGTCAGGTACCCGGCCGAGACCAGGTAGGTGAGGGCGTCCGCGACCAGGGCGAACGGCGCGGTGAGGAACTGCACGAGCAGGCCCCCGACACCGGGCCCCGCGAGCCAGGCCATCGAACGGCTGCCGTTGATCAGCGCGTTCGCCTGGACATACCGCTCGGTGGGGACGAGCGCGACGAACAGCGTCACGTTGCACACCTCGAAGAGCACGGTGAGCGCGCCGATCCCGAAGGCGACCGCGTACAGCTGGCCGAGCGTCAGTGCGTCCAGCGCGTACGCGACGGGGAGGCTCAGGACCAGCGCCGCCCGCCCGAGATCGGCCGCGATCATGGCGCGCCTGCGGCTGACCTGCCGGTCGGCCCAGGCGCCGATCGGCAGGTTGAGCAGGAGGGCGGGCAGGAGTTCCGCGGTCTTGAGCAGGCCCATCGCCGCGGCGTCGGCGCCGAGGACCAGGACGGCCGCGAGCGGGATCGCGATGAGGGAGATCTGGTCCCCGGCGAGGGAGACGGTCTGCCCGGTCCAGTAGCGGCGGAAGGTCCGCTCGCGCAGCAGCGCCGGTATGCGGTCCACGAGAGCCATCTCGGTCACTCCTCTTCGCTGTCGGGGATGTCCTGGTCCAGGTGGGCGATCCGCAGGATGCTGACGGGCCGGGCGCCCTCGGGCCGGAGGGCCGGGTCGGACCCACGTGCCTCGTAGGGCCGGAGCAGTGCGTCGATCCGCTCTCCGAGGTCGGCCAGCTCCTCGGGGGTGAGGTGGAGCAGGGTGTCGCCGAACTGCTCGGCCTCCCGCCACTCCTTCGACAACCGGTGCCGGTTCTCGATGGCCCGGGTGACCCGCTCGAAGTAGCGCTCGACGACGGCGGCGCTGAGCGCGTCGGCCGCGTCGGCGACCGCCGCGTCCTCGCTGTGGTCCGGCCATTCGGTGTAACGGGCCGTGGCCCGCCAGGGCTTCTCGCGCCCCCGTCCGCCGGGCGCCTCCTCCACCAGCCCGTACTTGGCGAGTATCCGCAGGTGGTACGAGCAGCTGGCCACGGATTCGCCCGTCAGCTCGGCGGCCCGGGTGGCGGTGAACGGTCCGCTGCTGCGCAGCAGCCCCACCAGCGTCATCCGCAGCGGATGGGCGTAGGCCCGCAGGGCACGCGGGTCGGTGAGTCGGACACTGCGGGGCTCTTCGGCCCCGGGCTGCGGTGCGCTGATCTCCGGCATGATGAAAAGGTATCTATAGAAAGATTCCTTTACAAGCACTTCTCCACATGCACGCTCGGCGCCACGAGCACGCCCCTCGGCGCCGCCTCACCCTCCTCCCGGTACCGCCAGAAGCCCACGCCCCGCCCCCACCACCGCGACGGCCCCGTCCCGATCGGTCCGCAGCACGCGCGCCCCGCCCGCCCGCAGCGCCTCCAGGGTCCTGGGCGCCGGGTGTCCGTACGGGTTGTCGCTCCCCGCCGACACCAGCGCGAGCCTCGGCCGCACCAGACGCATCAGGCTCGGATCCTGGTGCGCGGAACCGTGATGGGCCACCTTGAGCACATCCACCGGCCCCAGCCCCGGATGAAGCCGCACCAACGCCCGCTGGGCCGGCGGTTCGAGGTCCCCCAGGAGCAGCAGACTCAGCCCTCCGGCCGCACGGACGAGCAACGTCACACTGGCGTCATTGGGCCCACCCCCAAACCCCCCGAACCCCACGGCCCCTCCGAACCCCCCGTTTCTTCCAGCCCCCACGGACTCGCCGGCCGCCGCGGGCTCCCCGCCCCGCACGGCCGCCGCGGACTCACCGGCACCCGCGGCCCCCATGGCGTCCCCGGACTCCCCGCCCACCACGGGCTCCCGGGAATCGCCTGTCCACGGCCAGAGCACCCGCCACTCCAGGACCCCGACCCTTCGCCGCTCCCCCGGCGCCGCACGGATCAGCGGCACCCCGGCGGCCGCCGCCGTCCGCCGCACGAACGCGGCCTGGGCGGGCGGCTCTTCGAGCCCCGTGGTCTGGATGGCCCCCACCGACCTCCCCCGCAACACGCCGGGAAGTCCGGCCACATGGTCCGCGTGGAAATGCGTGAGCACCAGCAACGGCACCCGCCGCACCCCGAGTTCACGCAGGCAGCGATCCACCGGTACGGGATCGGGACCGGCGTCCACCACGACGGCGGAGTCCCCGCCCGCCGCCAGCACCGTCGCATCCCCCTGCCCCACCTGGCACATCGCGAACACCCAGCCCGGCGGCGGCCACCCGGTCACCCACCGGGCCAGCGGCACCGGACGCACCACCACGAGCAGCAGCACCCCGGCGACGATCACGCCGACCACCCTCCGGGACGGCAGCCTGCGCGCCCCGAGGACCACCAGGGCCGTGAGGAGCGCCAGCGCGAGGCCGCCCCACCACCCGCCGGGCCAGGCCAGCTCGGCCCCCGGCAGCGCCGCGCCCGTACGGGCCACCCGCGCCAGCCACCCCGCCGGCCATCCCGCCACCCACGCGAGCACCTCCGCGGCCGGCATCCAGACCGCCGCGACCGCGAGCGTGGCGAACCCGCACACCGTCGCCGGCGCCACCGCGAGTTCGGCGAAGAGGTTCGCCGGGACGGCGACCAGACTCACCCGCGCCGCGAAGACCACCACGACCGGCGCGCACACCGCCTGCGCCGCCAGGGCCGCGCCCAGCGCCTCGGCCGGCCGGCCCGGCACCCCGCGCCGCCGCAGCGCCTCGCTCCAGCGCGGGGCGATCGTCAGCAGCGCCCCGGTCGCCAGGACGGACAGCAGGAAGCCGTAACTCCTCGCGAGCCAGGGGTCGTAGAGCACCAGGACGAGGACGACCGCCGCCAGCGCGGGGAGGAGCGATCTCCGGCGACCGGTCCCGATCGCCAGCAGGGCGACGAGCCCGCAGGCCGCGGCACGCAGCACGCTCGGATCCGGACGGCAGACGATCACGAAGGCCAGCGTCAGCCCTCCCCCGGCCAGTGCCGTGAACCGCAGCGACAGCCCGATCCGTGGCGCGAGCCCGCCCCGCTCCACCTGGTGCGCCCGCCCGGGCCGACCGATGAGCAGCAGCAACACGACCGTGAGGTTGCTCCCGGAGACGGCCAGGAGATGGGTGAGATCGGTCGCCTCGAACGCTTCCCGCAGCTCGGGTCCGATCCGGGAGGTGTCCCCGACGACCAGTCCGGGCAGCAGGGCCCTGGCGTCCGGATCGAGCCCCTCGGTCGCCCTGCGCAACCCGGCCCGCAGCTCACCCGCCGTCCGTTGCAGCGCGCTCGGCTGCCCGACGACTCGCGGTGGCCCGGCCCCGTCGACCTTGAGCACCGCCGCGAAGGGCTCGCCTGGACGCAGCGGCGGCGCGAGCCGGGCGCCGACCCGCAGCCGCGTCGAGGGCAGGAGGCGCAGCCATTCCTCCCGTCCCTTCCCCGACGGCACGATCAGCAGGACCGGCGCCCGCGTCCGGTGGGCCGAGCCGTCCGCCCGCTCGATCCGGGTCACCTCGCCGTCCAGGACGATCGAGACCGGCGCCATCGCGTTGCCCCGGACCCTGGGCCTGGTGAGCCGTGCATCGGAGGTCACCGCCACCTCCACCCACACCCGGGCGTACTCCCGCGCCAGTTCGGGCACGGGCCCGCGCCGCAGGTCCGCCGCGTGCAACCCCGCCGACGTGGCCCCGGCCGCGGCGCAGAGCAACACCCCGGCCCACGCGGTCGCCCGTAACCGCCACGCCGGCGTGGCCCCTGGAACGGCGCCGCCAGGACCGTCATCCGGGCCGTCGCGCCCCCGAACCGGCCGCCGTACCAACAGGACCAGCGCCCCCACCAGGCAGACCGTGACCCCGGCCACCGTCCACCACCCGGTGGTGCCCACGGCGCAGGCCGCCGCCGCCCAGGCCGCCAGGGCGAGGGGAACGAGCCGGAGATCGGCCGGCTCCTCCCGCCGAGCCGAGCCGGGCACACCGGCTTCCTCGCCGGTCACCTCGTCTCGCTTCATGGCCGGACCAGCGGTTCGAGATCGGCGAACCGGCGCTCGCCGATGCCGTTGACCTCCCTCAGCTCCCCGACCGACCGGAAGCCGCCGTGCTCCGTCCTGTGGTCGACGATGTGCTGGGCGAGCACGGGTCCCACACCCGGGAGGCCGTCGAGCTGCTCCGCCGTGGCCGTGTTGAGACTCAGCGGAGCCCCCGGGGCACCGCCACCGGCACGGCCGCTGCCACCGGCACCCGGCCCTGGACCGCCGACCGGGTTCCCCGGCACACCGACCAGGACCTGCTCGCCGTCGAACAGGACACGGGCCCGGTTGATCCCGGTGAGATCCGCGCCGGGCTCCGCCCCACCCGCGGCCCGCAGGGCGTCCGCCACCCGCGAGCCGGCCGGCAGGGTCAGCACCCCGGGCCTGCGCACCTTCCCCCCGATGTCGACGACGACCGGCGCCCCGGCCTGCGGCACCGAGCTCGATCCCGGAACCGGCCCCGTTCCCGAACCGGCCGTCGGTGGGGGCACGGACACGGCGGCCACGGGGGCGGCGGCACGGACGAGTTCGGGAGCGCGCACCGGCTCCGGCCGCCCGGTCCAGAAGTACCCGCCCGCGAGACCCGCCGCCACCAGCAGGACCACCGTCAGCGCGGCCAGCGCCCTCGGCTCCAGCCCGCACCTGGTCTGCACCCACACCGGAGCCCGGTCACGGAGCACCGCGGCCAACCGCTCCCGTACCCCTGGCGGGGAACCCCGCTCCGGCGCCTCCGGCACCTCCCGGACGACCGGGACCTCCCAGGTCTCCGGCACAGCCGGGACTTCCGGCGCCCGCACCGGAGGCGGTGCCGCAACCGGCGCCGGCGGCGTCGCCGTCGGGAACAGGGCGTCTCCGCGCCCCCGTACGGTGTCCCCCGCCACTGCCGGGGTCCGGCCCACCGGGGCGCGCCTCCGGGCCCGTCCCGCGGGCGAGCCGCGCCCTCCGGATCGACCGCGCCCGTCCGAACCGGGCGCCCGACCCGGCCCGCTCGTCGGCGCACCCGCCCTGGCCGAGGTCCTGGAGGCGGTCGATGAGATACGTGTACGAAGAGTCATGTCCGTGACGGTAGAGATCACGGCAGGCCCGTGCGGAGCTCAGTCGTCTTCCGTGGACAGGCGCTCCGTTGTGGAAAACTCGCTCACCCTTACGGGGGACCGCTGGGGTCAGCCCGCTGGGGCGAAGGGTCAGCGCGGCGAGACCACGACCGCGAGAAGCCCGGGGCCGGTGTGGGCACCGATGACCGCACCCACCTCGCTGACGTGGAGTTCCTCGATTCCCGGTACCCGCTCGCCGAGCCGGTCGGCGAGGGCGTCGGCACGCTCCGGTGCGGAGAGGTGGTGCACGGCGATGTCGACGGGGCCCGAGCCGGCCCGCTCCACGGCGATCTCCTCCAGGCGCGCGATCGCCTTCGAGGCCGTTCGCACCTTCTCCCGCAGCTCGATCCGCCCGCCGTCGAGTTCGAGCAGCGGCTTCACGGCGAGCGCGGAGCCGAGCAGTGCCTGCGCGGCTCCGATGCGGCCGCCCCTGCGCAGATAGTCGAGGGTGTCGACGTAGAAGAAGGCGGAGGTGCCCGCGGCGCGCTTCTCGGCCGCCGCGACCGCCTCGTCGAGGGAGCCGCCGGCCTCCGCGACCTCCGCCGCCGCGAGGGCGCAGAAGCCCAGCGCCATGCCGACCATGCGGGTGTCGACCACCCGTACGGGCAGGGGGGCGTCCTTGGCGGCGAGCACGGCGGCGTCGTAGGTCCCGGAGACCTCGGCGGAGAGATGGAGCGAGACGAGGCCCTTCGCGCCCGCCGCGGCGGCCTCACGATAGGCCTCGGCGAAGACCTCGGGGCTCGGTCGCGAGGTGGTGACGGGCCGGCGCTTCTGCAGGGCCTCGGCGAGGGCCTTCGCCGAGATCTCGGTGCCCTCCTCGAGGGCGCGGTCGCCGATGACGACGGTCAGCGGGACCGTGGTGATGGCGTGCCGCTCCCTCGTCTGGCGTGGCAGGTAGGCCGTTGAATCGGTGACGATCGCGACATGCCGGGACATGAGCGGGAGGTTACCCGCCGAGACTGTCGCACGGCAGCCCGGCCCCCCACCGGAGGCTCGTCCGCACCCCGTCGGGGCGCCGAGGGGCCGTGCCGACCCCACACCGGAAACCATCCGCGGCCCCTTCGGGACGCCGAGAGGCCCTGCCCCCTCAGGGCTCCGCGGCCCCCACCGGGCACGCCTCCGCGCCCCCTCGCGACACCGAGAGGCCGCTCCCGGCCGGCCTCGCCACGGGCCGCTCCCCGTCGGGCTTCGCCACGGGCCGCTCCCCGTAAGGCCTCGCCGTGGGCCGTTCCGTCAGGTGGTGGTCTCCGGGCGGGCCGACTTCTCCCAGGGGTAGGCGGTCCGCCGGGGATCCGGCGCGGTGATCGCGGACGGCTCTCCCGCTCCCGCCCCGGGCCCGGCCGTCCGGGCCGTCCCCGACGTGGCTCCCGCCCTCGTCCCGGGGTCGGCGATCCCCGTCGCACTGTCCGGACTCGTCCAGTGACGCAGGGCGCCTGCCTCGACGTCGATCTGCGCGCTGAGCGCCGAAAGGTCGTCCTCCGCGAACTTCAGCGCCCGGTCCCGGGCGGCGCGCCGCAGCGCGTCGGCCGAGCCCGTGATCTTTTCGGTCCGCGCGGCGAGTTCGCGCAGCTGGCCCGCCACCCACACCCGGTCGGGCTCATGCTCCAGTCGCTTGAGGTCCGCGTCCAGTTCGATCCCGTGCGCGCTGAGCCGGTGGAACAGGTCGAGCGACTCCTTGAGCGAGGCGTCCTCGGCGACCCCCGCGTGCAGCGCCTCCTGAGTGGCGCGCATGGAGGTGCGCAGCGAGAGCCGCAGCCGGGCCAGTTCGCCGGCGACCCCGGCCTGGCCGAAGCTCTTGGCCCGCAGCGTGGTGTCCTCGACCGTGCGCCTGGCTTGGTCGAGGGTGCGGTCGACGCCGCGCTTGGCGGCCTTCGCGACCTTCACGGTGACGAACACCCCGAGAGCCACGAAGGACAAGAAGAGCAGCGCCATGATCGTGATAATCGTGGCTTCCATGGGCGCCCCTCCGACCTCGGTTGTGGTTCTTCCACGGTAAACGGAAGGGGCAGGTTGACGGTTCCCCTCGAACCCTCAACCTGCCCCCACGCTCCCCCTAGGGGAAGGGCCGATGTCAGCCGGCGACGATGTTGACCAGCTTCGGGGCGCGCACGATCACCTTGCGGATCTGCGCGTCACCCAGCGCCGCGACCACGTGCGGCTCGGCCAGCGCCAGCGTCTCCAGCTCCGCGTCCGTGATCGACGGGGAGACCTCCAGGCGGGCCTTGACCTTGCCCTTGATCTGCACGACGCAGGTCACGGTCTCGTCGACGACGTACGCCGGGTCGGCCACCGGGAAGTCCTGGTGGACGACCGAGTCGGTGTGGCCCAGCTTGCGCCACAGCTCCTCGGCGATGTGCGGGGCCAGCGGGGCGACCAGCAGCACCAGCTGCTCGGCGACCGGCCGGGAGATCGCGCCACCGGACTTGGTCAGGTGGTTGTTCAGCTCGGTGATCTTGGCGATGGCGGTGTTGAAGCGCATCGCGGCCATGTCCTGCGAGACGCCGTCGATCGCCTTGTGCAGGGCGCGCAGCGTGTCCTCGTCGGGCGCGGTGTCGACGACGGTGACCTCACCGGTCGCCTCGTCGACGATGTTGCGCCACAGCCGCTGCAGCAGCCGGTACTGGCCGACCACCGCGCGCGTGTCCCAGGGGCGGGAGACGTCCAGCGGGCCCATCGCCATCTCGTACAGGCGCAGGGTGTCGGCGCCGTACTCGGAGCAGATCTCGTCCGGCGTGACCGCGTTCTTCAGGGACTTGCCCATCTTGCCCAGGACGCGGCTGACCTTCTCGCCCTGGTACCAGAAGCCGCCGTCCCGCTCCTCGACCTCGGCCGCCGGCACGGCGATGCCGCGGGCGTCCCGGTAGACGAAGGCCTGGATCATGCCCTGGTTGTACAGCTTGTGGAACGGCTCGGCCGAGGAGATGTGGCCCAGGTCGAACAGCATCTTGGACCAGAAGCGCGCGTACAGCAGGTGCAGCACGGCGTGCTCGGCGCCGCCGACGTACAGGTCGACGCCACCGGTCGGCATGCCCTCGCGGGGGCCCATCCAGTACTGCTCGACGGCGGGGTCGACCAGCTTCTCGGCGTTGTGCGGGTCCAGGTAGCGCAGCTCGTACCAGCAGGAGCCGGCCCAGTTGGGCATGGTGTTGGTCTCGCGCCGGTAGCGCTGCGGACCGCGCCCGTCGCCCAGGTCCAGGGTGACGTTGACCCAGTCCTCGTTGCGGGACAGCGGGGTCTCCGGCTGGGTGTCCGCGTCGTCGGGGTCGAAGGTGCGCGGCGAGTAGTCCTCGACCTCCGGCAGCTCCAGGGGCAGCATCGACTCGGGCAGCGAGTGGGCGACGCCGTCCTCGTCGTAGACGATCGGGAAGGGCTCGCCCCAGTAGCGCTGGCGGCTGAACAGCCAGTCGCGCAGCCGGAAGTTGACGGTGCCCTCGCCGATGCCGCGGTCGGACAGCCAGGCGGTGATCTTCGCCTTGGCGTCGACGACGCCCAGGCCGTCCAGGGAGATCTCGTCGTTCGCCGAGTTGACGAGCTTCGCCTCGTACGAGGAGAAGGCGTCGTCCCAGGTGGAGGGGTCGGTGCCGCGGTCGTCGCCGGGCTCCACGACGCAGCGCATCGGCAGCTCGAAGGCGCGCGCGAAGGCGAAGTCGCGGCTGTCGTGCGCGGGGACGGCCATGATCGCGCCGGTGCCGTAGCCCATCAGGACGTAGTCGGCGATGAAGACCGGGACCTGAGCGCCGCTGACCGGGTTGGTCGCGTACGCGCCGGTGAAGACGCCGGTCTTGTCCTTGGCCTCGGCCTGGCGCTCGACGTCGGACTTGGAGGCGGCCTGCTTGCGGTAGGCGTCGACGGCCTCGGAGGGGGTGGCGTGCCCGCCGGTCCACACCTCGTGGGTGCCCTCGGGCCAGGCGGCCGGGACGATCTTCTCGACCAGGTCGTGCTCGGGCGCCAGGACCATGTAGGTGGCGCCGAACAGGGTGTCCTGGCGGGTGGTGAAGACGGTGATGGCACCGGTGTCGCCGACCTGGAAGTCGACGCGGGCGCCCTCGGAGCGGCCGATCCAGTTCCGCTGCTGCAGCTTGATGGCCTCGGGCCAGTCCAGCGCGTCCAGGTCGTCCAGCAGGCGGTCCGCGTAGGCGGTGATCCGCATGTTCCACTGGCGCAGCTTCGCCTTGAAGACGGGGAAGTTGCCGCGCTCGGAGCGGCCGTCGGCGGTGACCTCCTCGTTGGCCAGGACGGTGCCCAGGCCGGGGCACCAGTTGACGGGCGCGTCGGAGGCGTACGCCAGGCGGTACTCGCCCAGGACGTCGGAGCGCTCGGCGGCGCTCAGCTCGCTCCACGCGCGCGCGCCGGGGACCTCACGCGTGCCGTTCTCGAACTGCTCGATCAGCTCGGCGATCGGCCGGGCCTTCTTGGCCTCGTCGTCGTACCAGGAGTTGAAGATCTGCAGGAAGATCCACTGGGTCCACTTGTAGTAGTCCGGGTCGATCGTGGCGAACGACCGGCGCTTGTCGTGGCCCAGGCCCAGCCGGCGCAGCTGGACCTTCATGTTCTCCATGTTGGCCTCGGTGGACACACGCGGGTGGGTGCCCGTCTGCACGGCGTACTGCTCGGCCGGCAGTCCGAAGGCGTCGAAGCCCAGGGTGTGCAGCACGTTGTGGCCGGTCATGCGCGCGTGGCGGGCGAAGACGTCCGTGGCGATGTAGCCGAGCGGGTGGCCGACGTGCAGGCCCGCACCCGAGGGGTACGGGAACATGTCCATGATGAACTTCTTGGGCAGGGCGGCGACCGCGGGGTCGCCCGCCAGGTCACCGGTGGGGTTCGGCGCCTCGTAGGTTCCCTCGGCGTCCCAGAAGTCCTGCCAGCGTGCCTCGATGTCGGCGGCCATGGCCGCCGTGTAGCGATGAGGGGCCGCCGTCTCGGCGGCCGTCGTGATCTCGGTCATGGTCCTTGATGCTCCATCGATCGTCTCTGCCCACTGCCACGAACTGCCCGAAATGAAAAATCCCCTCGCACAGGAGGGGATGCCGCGCCGACTCCGACGGATGTCTGTCACCCGTCGGGACTGGTCAGCGCGGCTCGGTAAGCAGGAGGCGTACGGCACGCATGGCGCCAGGGTACCGCAGGGCCCGAGCGGGCCGCACCGGCGTTCCACGGAGCGGCGCCGGGGAACCGGACACGAAGAAGCGGGCCACTCGATCCGAGTGGCCCGCTTCTCTTCTGTGGAGCTAAGGAGAATTGAACTCCTGACCTCCTGCATGCCATGCAGGCGCTCTACCAACTGAGCTATAGCCCCGCGTGCGGGAATTATTCAGATTACCGCAGAACCGGCGCGAGCCATCCGATACGGATGGCTCACTTCCGTTCTGTGGAGCTAAGGAGAATTGAACTCCTGACCTCCTGCATGCCATGCAGGCGCTCTACCAACTGAGCTATAGCCCCTTGATTTGTCGTCCCCGCTTCACTCTCGCTCGCGGCGACGGACAGAACAGTAACGGCCCGCCCGGCAGATCGCCAAATCGGTTTCTCCGCCCCGTGCGGGGCCCCGGGTAGGGTCGCCGACTGTGTCCGTCTCCGTGCTCTCCCGAACCCGCGCCCGGTCGTGGCCCCTGGCCACCGCCGCGGCGGTCTGTCTGCTCTCGTTCGTCGCCTTCTGGGTGGCGCAACGCCTCGCCCACGTGAACATGCTCGACGTGATGGTCTACCGGGCCGAGGGCGAGACGGTCAGGGCCGGCGGCGACCTGTACGCGATGCGCGCGACCTCGGCGAACCTCGGCATGACCTACCCGCCCTTCGCGGCCCTGCTCTTCGTCCCGCTCACCCTGGTGAGCGTCCCGCTGATGCGGACCCTGACCACGGCGGGGAACCTGCTCCTGGTGGTCGCCCTGGTGCAGCTGTCCCTCCAGCTGATCCGCCCCTCGCTGTCCCGGACCGACCTGTGGCGCACGACGCTGTGGGTCGCCGCCGTCGTGGTCTGGTGCGAGCCGGTGTGGACGACCCTGCGGTACGGCCAGATCAACCTGCTCATAGCGGTGGCGGTGCTCTGGGACCTCACCCGCCGCGAGGGCAGCCGCTGGGCCGGCCTGGGCATCGGCCTGGCGACCGCGGTGAAGCTCACACCGGGACTCTTCGTGGTCCTGCTGCTCGCCGCGGGCCTGCTCCTGTGGCGCAGGGACCGGGGCATGAACCAGTGGATGCGCACGGCGCTGACGGCGACCGGGGTGTTCCTGGGGACGACGCTGGCCGTGGCGCTCGCCCTGCCCGCGGACTCGAAGCGGTTCTGGACGGAGACCCTGTTCGAGACCGGCCGGGTCGGCTTCGCCGAGGAGACCGCCAACCAGTCGATCCGCGGGGTCCTGGCCCGGCTGATGCACACGGACGACCCGGGCATGTGGTGGGCGGTGACCGCGGCCGTCCTGGGCGGTGCGGCGATGGTGCTCGCGGTACGGGCTGCGGTGCGCGGCGACAAGGCGGTGGCCGTGGTCGTCTGCGCGTTCACGGCGCTGATGATCAGCCCGATCTCGTGGTCCCACCACTGGGTCTGGTGCGTGCCGCTGCTGATCCTGCTCGCGGACCGCGCCACGCGCGCGTGGCCGGTGACGGGGGCGGTGGCGCTGGCCTTCGCCTCGTTCGCCCTGTGGTGGGTCCCGCACGACCCGGGCCGCCCCGAACTGGACCAGAACGCGGGGCAGATGCTGCTGTCGGCGATCTATCCGCTGACGGCGACGGCACTGTTCGTCGGGTACGCGCTGACGCTGCGGGCGTCGGGCCGCGGCGAGGGACGTCAGGCCGTCGCGAAGGAGTAGAACCGCTTGAGGGTGCAGTGCTCGTCGAGGAGCCGGCCGTAGATCGGCTCCCCCTCGAGCTCGCGATAGGTCTCGATGGGGTCGCCTTTTATGATCAGCGCCCGCGCGCACTCCTCGCACCAGTACTGGAACCCAGGGTTGACGGGGTCCATGTCGCGCACGATGGGCGTACCGCTGCCGCACCAGTCGCACTTCCGCCTGTGTGCACCCATCAATCAGCTCCAGCTGTGGCCGCAGGCCGTGCACCCATAGGACACCCTGCCGTTGTCGCCGAGCACTTGGGTCACCCTCCCGTCCGGATCCTCGTACCCCCTCCGGCCGTCCGATTCTGCCATGGCCCCGCAAGAGGGTCAGCGTGATCGTCGCGGCAGTCCCGCGACGGCGCCCACGACGGAGGCCGCGGCCAGGGCCAGGGCGGTCGCCCACAGGGCGTCGGCGGAGTCCTGTGCTCCGGAACCCCCGTACCGGCCGAGGAAGAGGGTGCCGAACGTGGCCACGCCGACGAGCTGGCCGAGCTGCGTGACGGTGGCGAGCAGTCCGCTGGCATCGGCCGCGTCCTCGGGTCGTACGGTGGCAAGGGCGCCGGTCAGGGCCGGGCTGAAGGCCATCGCGATTCCCGCGCCGAAGGCGCCGAAGGCCGGGTAGAGACCCCAGCCGCCGCTGCCGCCGTCCCCGAGCAGCCCGCCGAGGGCGAGGGACGCCGCGGCCGCGAGCAGGAATCCGGCGGGGACCAGCGCGCGGTGCAGCCGGGCCGGCCAGCGCCGCCAGGTCAGGCCGACGGCCCCGAACACGACGGCGGCGGGCCCGAAGGTGAGGCCGGCGCGCAGGGCGCTGTGGCCGAGCCCGCCCTGCAGGTGCAGGGTGAGGGTGAACAGGAAGCCGGCGTTGACGCCCATCGCCACCGAGATCGACAGGACGGCCCGCCCCACCCCCTGGATGCGCAGGACGCGCGGGGCGATCAGCGGTGCTCCGCCGCGCCGGGCGAGCCGTGACTCGTACGCGCCGAACACCGCGGCGAGCACCAGCGAGCCGCCCAGGGAGAGCCAGGACCACAGCGGCCAGTCCTGCTCCTGCCCGAGGACCAGGGGGACGGTCAGCAGGGAAACGGCGGCGCCGAGCAGCAGCAGACCCGGCAGATCGAGGGCACGCGCACGCGTGGGACCGGTGTGGGCGTCACGGGGCAGCACCCGGGTGCCGAGGGCGAGCAGGGCGATCCCGATGGGCACGTTGACCAGGAAGACCGGCCGCCAGCCGGTGCCGAAGAGGTCGGCGCTGACCAGGACGCCGCCGACGACCTGCCCGGCGGCCGCGCCGGTGGCCAGGACCGCGGAGTAGGCGCTGAGGGCCCGGACCCGTCGCTCGCCCGTGAAGGTGCGCTGGATGAGGCTCAGCACCTGAGGGATCATCAGCGCGGAGCCCGCGCCCTGCACCAGCCGAAAGGCGATCAACTGGCCGGATGCCGCGGCGAGTCCGCACGCGAGCGAGGCGGCCGTGAACAGGGCGAGGCCGAGGAGGTACGCGCGGCGGTGGCCGATCAGGTCGCCGAGGCGGGCCCCGGTGATCAGCAACACCGCGTAGGAGATGGTGTATCCGGCGATGACGAGCTGGAGAGCGCCTCCGGACGCGGAGAGGTCGGCCCTGAGGGTGGGGGCGGCGACGTTGACGATGAAGACGTCCAGGAGTGCCATGAACTGGGCGGCGAGCACCACGCCGAGCAGCAGCCCCGGCCGGTTGTCGGTGGCACCGTCTTTACTGAGTACGGGACGTGTCGTGGTCGAGGTCATGCGTCGAGCGTGACCGCGATCGGATACGGGTAACGAGAGCCCGCCGATGCTGGTACTGACACCACCTGGCAGCGGCGGCACGGGGACTCGACCATGGGGGTGTGACGATTGTGGCAGCACTGCCGGCGCAGCGACGACGACGACCGGAACTGGCCGCGTTCCTGCGCAGCCGCCGGGCCAGGGTGACCCCCGAGGACGTCGGCATGCCGCCGGGGCTCCGCCGGCGCACACCGGGGCTGCGCCGCGAGGAGGTCGCCCAGCTCTCCGGCGTCGGCGTCACCTGGTACACGTGGCTGGAGCAGGGCCGGCCGATCAACGCCTCGGCGCAGGTCCTCGACGCCGTGGCCCGCACCCTGCGGCTCGACCGGCCGGAGCGCGAGCACCTGTACCACCTCGCCGAAGTGCCGTACGCCCCGGACCGGTCCGCCTCGGACGTCCCGGAGGTCAGCCCGGAGATCCAGGGGATCCTCGACGCCCTCGATCCGCTCCCGGCGGTGCTGTACAACGCGCGGTACGACGTGCTCGCGACCAACGTCCTGTACGAGCGGCTCCTGATACAGGACCGACAGGGCATGGACACCGGCCCGTTCGGCATACGCAACGTGCTCTGGGCGCTCTTCAGCGTCCCGGGGCCCAAGTGCCCTGTGGTCGACCGGAAGCGGGAGCTGCCGCTGATGGTGGCCCAGCTGCGGGGCGCGTACGGCCGTCATGTGGGCGAGCCCGAGTGGGAGGAGTTCGTACGGCGTCTCGCGGAGGCCAGCCCGGAGTTCGCCCGGCTCTGGCGCAGCGGTGACGTGGTGCCCCCGGGGACGAGGGTGAAGACCTTCCGGCACGATCTGGTGGGCGAGATGCGGCTGACCTCGGTCTCCCTCTCGGTGAACGGGATGCCGGAGTGCCGCATCGTGACGTACACGCCGAGCGACGAGGAGAGCCGCCGCAGGATCGAGCTCCTGCACGCGGCGAAGGAGTGACGGGGTGACGGAACGACGAATCCCGCCCCCTGCTGGGGACGGGATTCGGTGACTGTGGAGCTAAGGAGAATTGAACTCCTGACCTCCTGCATGCCATGCAGGCGCTCTACCAACTGAGCTATAGCCCCTCGTGTTCTTCGCGCTCCGCGCTGCGAACAAGAAGAACTTTAGCCTGTGACCTGCCGGAAAGTGAAATCCGGGTCCGGCAGGCCGGTCGGGGGGCTCAGTCGTCGTCGCCGAGGACCGGCTCGGGCAGCGTGCCCGCGTTGTGCTCCATCAGGCGCCAGCCGCGGGCGCCCTCGCCGAGCACCGACCAGCAGCAGTTCGAGAGCCCGCCCAGGCTCTCCCAGTGCCGGGCCTCCAGGCCCAGGAGCCGGCCGATGGTGGTGCGGATGGTGCCGCCGTGGCTGACCACGACGAGCGTGCCGTCCTCGGGGAGCTTGTCGGCGTGGTCCAGAACCACCGGGGCGGCCCGGTCGGCCACCTCGGTCTCCAGCTCGCCTCCGCCACGGCGCACGGGCTCGCCGCGCTTCCAGGCGGCGTACTGCTCGCCGTACCGCGCGACGATCTCGTCGTGGGTCAGTCCCTGCCACTCCCCCGCGTACGTCTCGCGCAGGGCGGAGTCGTGTGCGACGGCGTGGCCGGTGAGCGCGGCGAGCTCGGCGGCGGTGGCGGCCGCCCGCTTCAGGTCGGAGGCCACGATGGCGTCCGGCCTGAGCGCGGCGAGCAGCCGTGCGGCCCGGCGCGCCTGGGCGACGCCGGTCTCCGTCAGCTCGATGTCGGTCGAGCCCTGGAAGCGGCGCTCCAGGTTCCAGGAGGTCTGGCCGTGACGCCAGAGGACGATACGGCGGCCGCTGCCGCCCTTGGCGGCGCTCAGCTCAGCTCACCGTCCGGTCCCTCGGGAAGGCCGGAGCCGGCCTCGATGTCGGCGCCGGTCAGAGCGGCGTGCTCGGCGGCCTTGCCGCGGGTCTTCAGGGCGTCCTCGGGCAGGGCGAGCTCGGGGCAGTCCTTCCACAGCCGCTCCAGGGCGTAGAAGACCCGCTCCTCGCTGTGCTGGACGTGGACGACGATGTCCACGTAGTCCAGCAGGATCCAGCGCGCGTCGCGGTCGCCCTCACGGCGGACCGGCTTGGCGCCGAGCTCCTTCTGAAGCCGCTCCTCGATCTCGTCGACGATCGACTTGACCTGGCGGTCGTTGGGCGCGGAGGCGAGCAGGAAGGCGTCGGTGATCGACAGCACGTCGCTGACGTCGTACGCGATGATGTCGTGCGCGAGCCGGTCGGCGGCCGCCTGTGCGGCGGTCTTGACGAGCTCGATGGAACGGTCCGTGGCGGTCACAAGCAGGCTTTCGTCGGCGGTCCAGTACCCCTCCAGGGTCTCACGGACCGCCGACGGGCCCGTCGGCGTTTTCCCGGGCGCCCCTTACGGGGCCCCCGGAGCCTTGTAGTCACGGCCCAGGATCACGGTGACGGCGATCGTTCCCGAGGGCTTGCCCTTCTCGACCGAGCCGGCCGGCAGACCGAGCGTCTTGGCCACCTCGGCCGCCGTCGCCTTCTGACTGTCGTCGCCGTAGAGGACCTGCGACTCCTCCCGGGCGGGCGCGTCGGCGCCGCCCACGAAGGCGTAGCCGCCGTTGATCAGGGCGACCCTGGCCGCCTCGGCCGCCTTCTTGCCGGAACCGTCCCGCACCGAGACCCGGGGCACCTCGCCCGCCTCGGGGGCGGTGACCTTGCCGCCCAGGATGTCCTTCACCACGCTGTCGCTCGCGCCCTCGGTCAGCGCGCCGTCCTGCCCCACCGGGAGCAGGGCCGTCTTGTAGTCGCCGACCTTGGCGTGCTCGGCCAGCTTGGCCAGGGAGGCGCCGAGGTCCTTCTCCGGGAGCGAGGGGTCGAGGATCTGCTGGAGGGTCTCGATGGTGACCGTGGCCGCCTCGGGGTCGCTGGAGAACTTCCGCAGCACCCCGTACATGACCTGGCCGAAGCGCTGGAGCTGCTTGGCCTCGGCCTCGCCGGACGCCCGGTAGGTGGCGTAGGCGACGGCGGCACGGCCGTTCAGGGTCTGCTTCTCGCCCTGCTTGACCAGCGGCTCGGCGCCCTTCTTGGTGTCGGGGACGTCCGTGTCGGTGTCGATCTCGATGCCGCTGACGGACTCGACGAGGTTCTCCAGGTACGGGGTGTCGAGCCGCCAGGTGCCGGTGATCTTCGTCCCGAGCAGGTTGCCGATCGCCTCCCGGGTGCCGCTGGAGCCGTCGTCCTCGACGGACTTCCCCAGGGTGGTCCCCGAGCCCTCGGCGTCGGCGACGACGACGGAGTTGGGGAGGAGGACGGTGGTGCCCTGGCGGGTGGTCGTGTTGTCCACGAGCAGGGCGGTGGAGGTGTTGCCGCTCTTGAGGTCGTGGAGGTGGACGACGATCGTGTCGCGCTGCTGCGGGCCGGTCGCCGTGCTCCCGCCCTTCTGCTCCGGGTCGGACGAGCCGGGGAGCAGGCCGGCGGACCACAGGTAGCCGAGGCCGCCGGCGACGGCGAGCACGAGGACGACGACGAGCGCGACGATCCGGTTGCGGCCGCGCCGCCTGGCCTCCTCACGTCGCTCCGAGCGGCTCTCGGTGAACTTGAGCCAGTCGATGACGTCCTCGGAGTCCTCGTCGGGCTCCTCGATGAACGAGAACTGTTCGGTGCGGTACGCGCGGTCGTCCTCGTCCCGCCGGGGCGCGGGCCGCTCGGAGGCGGGGCGCTGGCCGGGGACTCCGGCGGGCGCGGCGACCGGGGCGGCGGGGGCCGCGGGGGCCGTCGGCGCGGCCTGCGCGGGGTGGGGAGCGGGGGCGGGGGCGGGCTCGGCCTGGGTGGCCCATTGCTGCCCGGTGTCGTAGGACGGGTAGGCGTAGCCCTGCTGCCCGTAGGGGTCGTACTGCGGGGGCGTCCCCTGGTTCTGGGCGGGCTGCTGCTGGGCGTACGGGTCGTAGCCGTACGCCTGCTGCTGCGGCTGCTGCTGCTGTCCGTAGGGGTCGTAGTGCTGCGCGGGCGCCTGCTGCTGTGCCTGCGGCTGCTGGTACACCGGCTGCCCGTACTCGTCGTAGCCGATGATCTGCGGCTGCGGATAGTACGGATCGTACGGATGCTGCTGATCGTTCACCGGTGGCCCTCCCCGAAGCTCACTCGCCGCGGTACAGCCGGCGCTTGTCGATGTAGCGCACCACGCCGTCCGGGACCAGGTACCAGACGGGATCGCCCTGCGCGACCCTCGCCCGGCAGTCGGTGGAGGAGATGGCGAGCGCGGGGATCTCGACGAGCGAGACGCCGCCCTTGGGCAGTCCGTCGTCGGTGAGGTCGTGTCCCGGCCGGGTGACGCCGATGAAGTGGGCGAGCGAGAAGAGCTCCTCGGCGTCGCGCCAGGTGAGGATCTGCGACAGCGCGTCGGCCCCGGTGATGAAGAACAGGTCCGAGTCGCTGTTGAGAGACCGCAGGTCCCGCAGGGTGTCGATGGTGTACGTCGCGCCGCCGCGGTCGATGTCGATGCGGCTCACGGAGAACTGCGGGTTGGACGCCGTGGCGATGACCGTCATCAGATAGCGGTCCTCGGCGGACGAGACGGCCTTGTGGCTCTTCTGCCACGGCTCCCCGGTCGGCACGAACACCACCTCGTCCAGGTGGAACAGGGCGGCGACCTCGCTGGCCGCCACCAGGTGTCCGTGGTGGATCGGGTCGAAGGTTCCGCCCATCACGCCGAGTCGGCGCTTGCCGCGCCCGCCAGTAGGCACTTCCTGCTCTCCCATGCGTGCAGAGCCTACTGGCACGGCGGCGGACGCCGGATCAGCGGTCTCCGGTTCAGCGGTCGCGGTTGAAGCGGGTGGTGATCCACAGCAGCAGAAGCAGGGCGCCGAGGGCACCGAAGCCGGTGAGGTAGGGGCTGAGGCTTTCGTGGTTGCCGCCGTGCTCGGCCCCCTCGGCGAGGGTGACCAGCTGGGCGGCGGTGCTGTGGAGGCTCATCTTCGGCAGACCTAACGATCGGGGATGGGAGCGGAGACTTCGCGCACATCGTATGCGGGCGGTCGCGGCGCGCTCACGCCGACTCAGGCGTTGGCGTCGTGCTCCGCGTTGGCGTCACGCTCGGCGTCGGTGTCACGCTGCGCGCGGGCGTCCGTGCCGCCGGCCGTGCCCGTGCCGCCGGTGGTGCCTTCGCCGTCCGTGTCGTCGCTGCGGTACCCGCGCAGCAGGAACCAGGCGAGCAGAGCGCCGCCCACGATCGAGACGAGCAGCAGGATCCGGAGCGTGTCGCCCGGCCCCTGCTGTGCGGCGGTCGCGAGCAGTGCGGCCGCGGCGTCGGTGTCGGGCATGTCGGTCGTGTCCTTCGGTCGTCCTCGGCGCCCCAGTTATCCACAGGGCCCCCGGCACACGGTAGCGCCAGCGCCTACGCTGGGGTCAGTCAGGGGGACGAGCACCGACTCGTACGAACAGGGGGCATCCATGACCGAGAACGACCAGGGGAACGTGCCGAGCAGGCAGCGGAAGCGGTTCCCGGGCATCTCCTCGCGGGCCTACGAGCACCCGGCCGACCGCTCGGCGCTCGTGGCGCTGCGGAAGCTCAGCGGCTTCGACACGGCCTTCAAGGCGCTCAGCGGACTGCTGCCGGAGCGCAGCCTGCGGCTCCTCTACCTCTCGGACTCCGTCCGGGTGAGCGACGCGCAGTTCATCCACCTCAACGACATGCTGAGGGACGCCTGTTACATCCTGGACCTGGAGAAGGTCCCGCCGATGTACGTGGTGCAGGACCCGAAGCCGAACGCGATGTGCATCGGCCTGGACGAGCCGATCATCGTCGTCACCACCGGTCTGGTGGAGCTCCTCGACGAGGAGGAGATGCGGGCGGTCATCGGCCATGAGGTCGGGCACGCGCTCTCCGGACACGCCGTGTACCGCACGGTCCTGCTCTTCCTCACCAACCTCGCGCTCAAGGTCGCCTGGATCCCCCTGGGTACGGTCGCGATCACGGCCATCGTGACGGCGCTGCGCGAGTGGTTCCGCAAGTCCGAGCTCTCCGCCGACCGGGCCGGCCTCCTCGTCGGGCAGGACGTGCGGGCCTCGATGCGCGGTCTGATGAAGATCGCGGGCGGCAACCACCTGCACGAGATGAATGTGGACGCGTTCCTCGCCCAGGCCGACGAGTACGAGAAGTCCGGGGACCTGCGGGACTCGGTCCTGAAGATCCTCAACGTGCTGCCGCGCTCGCACCCCTTCACCACCGTCCGGGCGGCGGAGCTGAAGAAGTGGTCGGAGAGCCGCGACTTCCAGCGGATCATGGACGGGCACTACCCGAAGCGCTCGGAGGACAAGGACACCTCGGTCACGGACTCCTTCCGCGAGTCGGCCGGGCACTACGCCGACACGGTGCGGACCAGCAAGGATCCCCTGCTGAAGCTGGTCGGGGACATAGCCGGCGGCGCCGGTGACCTGGCGGGCGACCTGGGCGGACGGCTGCGCAACCGGTTCGGCGGCGGCCAGGGCAACCCGAAGGCGGACGGCGGCACGGCCGGGGACAAGGCTTCCGGCGGCGCGTCCGGGAAGCCGGCGGGCGACGGGGCCCGGGACGGCGACGGGACCGGGGACGGTCAGAGCGAGGGCTGAGCGCCCGGGGCCAGCGCTCCGCAGAGTGCGGGGGCGGCGGGTCGTGCGGTGGCGTACGGGTCGGTGACCGCCGGTCCGCCACCCGCGTCGGAGGCCCGCGCTCCCGCGAGGAGCGGCTTCAGGGAACCCGTGGTGTCGGCGCCGCACGCCTGCGGCCCGGCCTCCACGGTGCTGGTCAGCAGCTCGGCGCGGTGCATGCGCAGGTCCTCGCGGTCGAAGCGGAAGTGCACCACGCGGTGGACCGTGAAGAGCGACGCCGCGGCGACCGGACCGGCGCCCTGGGCGGCCGGGCGGAGGGCGTAGGTGTACGTGTGGTCCGCGGTGACGTCCAGGGTGTCGGGGCTCGTCTCCTCGAAGCGGAGGGTGCCCTGAACCCGGGCGGCGGGCTCCGCGACGGCCACCTGCCGGGGGTCGAAGCGGACGAGCCAGGCCGCGAGGGCGTGCCGGCCGTCGTCGGCGGGGGACTCGACGCTCCGGTCGAACTGTTCCAGCAGGTCCGGGTCGAGCAGCAGGCGCGCGGGCCGGACGGTGGCCCCGGAGAGGACGTCGGGCTCCAGGGCCGAGGCCACCAGGTACTCCTTGGCGATGCTCAGGCCGGTGACGACCTGGCTCTCGGCGAAGTGGGAGGTGCGGCCCGCGACGGGCAGGTTGATGCCGGCGGCCCCGGTGCGGTACTCGGCGGCCGGGCTGTGGGCGAAGAGCTGGGTGGGGGTGCCGCCCGGCACGGGGCCCTGGGGGGCGAGCGGGACGACGGTGGTCCGCAGGGGCTCGGCCCGCTGGTCGACGGGGGGCTGGTAGGGGTTGCGTACGCCGAGGTAGATCGCGGTGCCGAAGGCGAGGAGGATCAGCAGAACGAGCAGGACCGCCTGGCGGGAGCCGCTCCGGCTCTCCCAGGAGGAGCGGCTGCGGACGGCCTGGGCGTGCTCGCCCATCCGCTCCCTGGCCGAGAACTCCTGGAGGTGGGCAGCCCGGATGAACGCCTCGTCGAAGACGACGGATCGGTATTCGTCCTCACCACCGCCGGGGAACCCCTCGGGTGTCCCCTCAGGCGGGTCGCCACGCCCTGCCATACCTTCAGGGTAGGTCTGTGGGGGCTTCGGTAAACGCCCGGAGACAAGTTCGGAGCAATTCCGCCGTCAGGGTGTGCCGGAGCGGCAGGGGGCGTCTAGCGGGGTGAAGCCGACCGGGCCGCGGGGGCGGGCTCAGGGACATGGGCCGGGGCCTGGGCGTCGACCCGGGCAGGGGCCTGGGCGGCCGGCGGGGCGGGGTTCGGGTTCGGTGTGTCGACGCCGGTCGTGGCCGGCGGCGGGACCTGGTCCTCGTGATTGGCCGCCGCGCCGCGGTAGACGGCGCTGAAGGCCAGAGCGACCATCCCGACGCCCATGACGAGGGCGAGGATCCAGGCGACGGGCCGGAGCCAGCGGGCGCGGCCCCGGTAGGGGCGCAGGGCGCCGCCGTGGCGGCCGTAGGGGCTGGCGTCGTCGCCGATGTCGTCGGGCTCGTAGGTGAGGCCGAGGGGGTCGTGGCCGTCCTCGTACGGGTCGTCGTCGACGGATCCGCCGCCGGCGCGGGCCCGGGCGGCTTCGGCTTCGGCACGGGCCTGGGCGGCGGCGAGGAGCCGCTCGACCGCGGTGGGCTCGTGGATGGTGGCGGCCCTGACGAAGTCCTCGTCGAAGACCACGTCGGCGTGGACCTCGTCGGCGCCTCCGCGGTCGACAGAGTCCTCGGGGTCCCCGCCGTCCTGGAACGGCTTGCCCCCCACGTCGTCCGGCACGGATTCAGAGTAGACCCGGAAGGTGCTTTTGGGCAGGGAGAGTGCGAAGTCTCCCTGCCCGTCCCTCCCCGTACCGATAAGGAGGTGTTACCGCACGTGACCGTCACCGGTGACGATGTACTTGGTCGAGGTCAGCTCGGGAAGGCCCATGGGGCCCCGGGCGTGGAGCTTCTGGGTGGAGATGCCGATCTCGGCGCCGAAGCCGAACTGGCCGCCGTCCGTGAACCGGGTGGAGGCGTTCACGGCGACCGTGGTGGAGTCGACCAGCTGGGTGAAGCGGCGGGCCGCGGCCTGCGAGGTGGTGACGATCGCCTCGGTGTGGCCGGAGGACCACATCCGGATGTGCTCGACGGCCTTGTCGAGGGAGTCGACGACGGCGGCGGCGATGTCGTACGAGAGGTACTCGGTCTCCCAGTCCTCGGGGGTGGCCGGGACGACGGTGGCCTTGGAGCCCTCGGCGAGGGCGAGGACCCGGTCGTCGGCGTGGACGGTGACGCCGGCCTCGGCGAGGGCCGCGAGGGCCTTGGGCAGGAAGGCCTCGGCGACGTCCTTATGGACGAGGAGGGTCTCCGCGGAGTTGCAGACGCTGACCCGCGAGGCCTTGGAGTTGATCAGGATGTCTACGGCCATGTCGAGGTCGGTCTGGGCGTCGACGTAGACGTGGCAGTTGCCGGTGCCGGTCTCGATGACCGGGACGGTGGACTCCTCGACGACCGTCTTGATCAGGGAGGCGCCGCCGCGCGGGATGAGGACGTCGACGAGGCCGCGGGCCCGCATCAGCTCGCGGACCGAGTCGCGCGACTCGCCGGGGACGAGCTGGATCGCGTCGGCGGGCAGTCCGGCGCCGCCGACGGCGTCGCGCAGGACGGTCACCAGGGCGGTGTTGGAGGCGTACGCGGAGGAGGAGCCGCGGAGCAGGACGGCGTTGCCGGACTTGAGGCAGAGGGCGGCGGCGTCGACGGTGACGTTGGGCCGGGCCTCGTAGATGATGCCGACGACACCGAGGGGGACGCGGATCTGGCGCAGGTCGATGCCGTTGGGGAGGGTCTGGCCGCGGACGACCTCGCCGACGGGGTCGGGCAGCGCGGCGACGTCGCGGACGTCGGCGGCGATGGCCCGGACGCGCTCCGGGGTGAGGGTCAGACGGTCGATGATGGCCTCGCTGGTCCCCGCTTCTCGGGCCTTCGCGATGTCCACGGCGTTGGCTTCGACGATCTCGGCGGTGCGGACTTCCAGGGCGTCTGCGATCGCGAGGAGCGCGTCGTCCTTGGCCGCGCGCGGGAGTGGCGCGATTTCGGCGGCGGCGCCACGGGCCCGGTAGGCGGCCCGGGTGACCGGGGAGAGGTTGTCGAGGGGCGTGAGCGAGGTCATGTCCGCAGGGTACTGGCACCCCTGCGGACATCCCTCACGTATCCCGCACTCCGAGACGTACCCGTACCGCCCGTCAGAACGAGACGTACCCGTACCGCCCGTCGGAACGAGACGCACCCCGCCCGTCGGAACGAGACCCGCCCGTGCCGCCCGTCAGTACGGGTGGACGCCGACCGGGGCGGCGGGTGGCGGGCCGTAGCCCTCCGCGATGCGCTGGTGGTAGGTCTCGCGGTCGATGACCTCAAGGCCCACGATCTCCCAGGGCGGCAGCTTCGCCGTCTGCCGGTGCTCGCCCCAGAGCCGCAGGGCGACGGCCGCCGCGTCGTGCAGGTCGCGGGCCTCCTCCCAGTACCGGATCTCGGCGTGGTCGTTGGCATAGCGGCTGGTCAGCAGGAAGGGGTGGTCATGGGCCAGCTGTTCGAGCCCGCGCCGCACCTCCTTCAGCGGTGACTCCACGCCCGACACACTGAGGGTGATGTGCCAGAGCTTGGACACCGGCCGCTCCTCCCGTGTCTCGGTGGTCGTCTCGGTCTTCCTGTCCGTGGACCTGTCCCGTGCCTCGTCGAAGTCGGCTCCGGCCTCGACACTGGTCAGGGCGCGTTCGGCAGTCCCGCGGGGCGGTGCCCCTGGGCGCGCTCGTCTCACCGGCGGCCTCCTGTGTGATGCGTGTGGTGCTGTACCCCGCCTTGTCTTACCCCCGAGACAAAGTTGACCAGCCCGAGGCGGCACATGGGGCGGTTTTGGTAAACGTCCCTTCCGGATGGCCAGACTTTCAGCCGTTTCGGCGTCGGCCGAATCAGCCGATGACGACCAGGTCGTCGCGGTGGACGACCTCGCGCTCGTACTCCGGTCCGAGGTCCTTGGCGAGCTCGTGGGTGGAGCGGCCGAGCATCCGGGGCAGCTCCTTGGCGTCGAAGTTGACCAGGCCGCGGGCGACGGCGCGCCCGGTGGCGTCGCGGAGCTCCACGGGGTCGCCGGCCACGAAGTCGCCTTCGACGGCGGCGACTCCGGCGGCGAGCAGGGACTTCTTGCCTTCGACGACGGCTCGTACGGCTCCGTCGTCGAGGGTGAGGTGGCCCTGCGGGGTGGAGGCGTGGGCGAGCCAGAGCAGCCGGTCGGCGGAGCGGCGGCCGGTGCGGTGGAAGTAGGTGCCGGTGTCCCGGCCGGCGAGCGCGTCGGCGGCGCGGCTCGCGGAGGTGAGGACCACGGGGATACCGGCGGCGGCGGCGATCCGGGCCGCCTCGACCTTGGTGACCATGCCGCCGGTGCCGACGCCCGCCTTGCCGGCCGAGCCGATCTCCACGTGGGCGATGTCCTCGGGGCCGGAGACCTGGGCGATCCTCGACGTGCCGGGCTTGGACGGGTCTCCGTCGTACAGCCCGTCGACGTCGGAGAGCAGCACGAGCAGGTCGGCGCGGACGAGGTGGGCGACGAGGGCGGCGAGCCGGTCGTTGTCGCCGAAGCGGATCTCGTCCGTGGCGACGGTGTCGTTCTCGTTGACGATCGGCAGCGCGCCCATGTCGAGGAGCTGGTCCAGGGTGCGGTACGCGTTGCGGTAGTGGGCGCGCCGGCTGGTGTCGTCGGTGGTGAGGAGCACCTGGCCGACGCGGACGCCGTAGCGGGCGAAGGAGGCAGTGTAGCGGGCGACGAGGAGGCCCTGGCCGACGCTGGCGGCGGCCTGCTGGCGGGCGAGGTCCTTGGGGCGGCGGGTGAGGCCGAGCGGTGCGAGTCCCGCGGCGATGGCGCCGGAGGAGACGAGGACGATCTCCTTCTCGCCGCCGCTGCGGACCTTGGCGAGGACGTCGACGAGGGCGTCGACACGGTCGGCGTCGAGGCCTCCGGAGGCGGTGGTGAGTGAGGAGGAGCCGACCTTGACGACGATCCTGCGGGCCTCCGTCACGTACTGCCTTGCCACGTCCGTCTGTCCCGTCACCTGCGTCGTCACCTGCGTCGTCCTCACTCGGCTGTCCCACGCGCCGCGCGCTCAGCGCCGCGACTGCCAGGCAATCTACGCGAGCCGGGAGGGCTGCCGCTCGTCCGTTTCGCTCCCTGGACCCGGTGCGGCGGCGGGCCGGCCGGTGGAGCGGGGCACCAGGATCCGCTGGGAGATCAGGTAGGTGAAGGGGATGGCGACGACGGCGGCGACGAGTGGCGCGATTCTGTCGTCCATTCCGGCCCAGGTGACGAGGGCGTAGAGACCGACGCTCTGCACCAGGTAGTTGGTGACGTTGGTGAGCGGGAAGAGGGCGAACTTCTTCCACGTCGGCCGGGTGCGGTAGGTGAAGTAGGTGTTGAGGAAGAAGGAGCCGATCATGCTGAGGAGGAAGGCGAGGGAGTACGCGGCGAAGTACGGCATCCAGGGGTGCAGGAGCAGATAACAGCCGAAGAACGTACCGGTGTTGACGCCGCCGACCAGGGCGAATCGGAAGATCTCGGCGAGCCGTGCCCTTCGCGCCCTGGGCGAGCCGTCTCCCATCAGCGCTCCCGCTCGGCGGTCGCGACGCGGATCCGTTCGGCGGTGGCGCGGTCGGCGGCCGCGCGGCCGAAAGAGCGGTGGGTCTCCTTCACCAGGAAGTGCGGCCGGCGCTTGGTCTCGTAGTAGATGCGGCCGATGTACTCGCCGATCAGCCCCAGCATCACCATCTGCACTCCCCCGAGCCCCACGATGATCGCGACCAGCGTGACGTAGCCGGGAGCGGTGACGCCCTGTGTGATCGCGGCGACGGTCACCCAGACGGCGTAGAGGGCGGCGAGGCCGGTGAGCATCATGCCGAGCCAGAGGGCGATGCGCAGCGGACGGTTGTTGAAGGAGATCAGCCCGTCCATGCCGTAGTTGAGCAGGGAGCTGAACTTCCACTTCGTCTCGCCGCCCTCGCGCGCGGCGTTCTGGTAGTCGAAGGTGACGGTGTCGAAGCCGATCCAGGAGAACAGGCCCTTGGAGAAGCGGTTGTACTCGGGCAGCGAGAGCAGCGCGTCCACGGCGGGCCGGGAGAGCAGCCGGAAGTCGCCGACACCGTCGGTGAGTTCCACGTCCACCCAGCGGTTGACGGCCCGGTAGTACACACGGCTGAGGGCCGTACGGACCTTCTTGTCGCCTTCGCGGGTGCGCCGCGCCATCACCTGGTCGTGGCCCTGGTGGTAGAGGTCGAGCATGCGGCCGAGCAGCTCGGGCGGGTGCTGGAG
The DNA here is from genome assembly GCF_040295385.1 of Streptomyces sp. NPDC002825. NCBI lineage: Bacteria > Bacillati > Actinomycetota > Actinomycetes > Kitasatosporales > Streptomycetaceae > Streptomyces > Streptomyces sp. NPDC002825. The sequence continues at coordinate 184,817 of NZ_JBEOVH010000007.1, read as the reverse complement.
GTCGGCGTCCATGATGACCACGGCGTCGCCGGTGGATTTGCGCAGGCCGGCGAGCATGGCGGCCTCCTTGCCGAAGTTGCGGCTGAAGGAGGCGTACTGGGTGTGCTGCGGCTGCCGGGCGGCGATCTCGCGGAGCTTGCCCAGCGTTCCGTCGGAGCTTCCGTCGTCGACGTAACAGATCTCGTATCCGACCGGAAGTGCGTCGAGCACCTGTCGCATCCGCGTGTCGAACCGCTCGATGACGTCTTCCTCGTTGAAGCAGGGGACGACGACGGAAAGCCTGGTCATGGAACGGTCACTCCAGAGGGATGGGCGAGAAGACGTCCTGAAGGACTGGAAGGACCGCCACCGGACTCTCCTTCGAGCAGCGCGGCCACGGTACGGCGGGGCGGTGACTGCCCGGCGTCTCCCGAGTGACCGCCCCCGGTCGGCATGTCGTCCATGGAGCAAAGCATGCGGGGAAGATAGTGATGTACGTGGCTTTTTCACCCATTTGTCACCCATAGGGGCGACACGCCACGGACCTTGGCCAGCTGGAGCGATGACCGTTGAGCAGGACGACCATCTCGGAGCACGGTGACACGCTGATGCGGAAGACGGACGAGACCACCGGCGCCGAGGGGGCGGAGGAAGCCACCGCCACGGCGGACACGGCCGGCGCCGAGGAGACCACGGACGGGGACGGGCCGGACGGTGACACGCCGGACGGGAAAGAGAGAGACAGGGACACGACCGGCGGGGACGCCGCGGACGCGAACAAGGCAGACAGCGACACGGCCGGCGAGGACATCACGGACGGGGACGAGCGCCCGGGCGCTCTCCGGCGACTGCTGCCCTGGATCGCGCTCGTCGTGGGGGCAGGCGCCGGGGCGCTGCTCTCCGTCGGCGCCTTCCTCGGCGTGTACGTACGCCCCACCTCGGACGACTGGTGCGCCCTCTGGAAGGCCCGTGACATGGGCCCCCTGGGGATCACCTCGGACTTCTACCGCACGCAGAACGGGCGCGTCACCAACGCCTTCGTCACCGGTCTCCTCTACTCCGACGGCATGCGGGGGCCGAAGCTGCTGCCCGCCTTCCTGATCGTCACGCTCGGCGTGGGACTGTTCCTCCTCGGCCGGGAGGCGCTGCGCGCCCTGCGCCTGCCGTTCCCGGCGGTGGCGGCCGCGACGGCCGTCCTGATGCTCGAAGCGCTGCTCTTCCTCGCGGGGACCCGCTCGTACCAGGTGCTGCTCTGGGCCCCGTCCACCATCTCCCACACCCTCCCGAGCGTCCTCGGCGTCTGGGCCGCCCTCTCCGCGGTGTGGGCGGCCCGCAGCCGCCGGCCCTGGGCCCGGTCCGTCGCCGTCGGCGCCGCGGTCCTGATGGGCGCGGCGGCCGGCACCCTCAGCGAGCCCTTCGTCGCCATGTCGGGGCTGCTCGCCGCGACGGTCGGCGTGCTCTGCCTGCCCCGGCTGCGCCTCGCCCACGACCGCTTCGCCTCGACGTGGTGCGCCGCGTGGTGCCTGGGGCTCGTCATCGGCTCGGTGGTGCTGTTCGTCTCCCCCGGGGCCCGCTGGCGGCGCGCCCAGCAGCCGAAGCGGCCGCTGTCCCTGTCGGAGATCGGGGCGACCTTCCAGGACTGGGCCCGCATCTGGGAGGCGATCGGCACCCAGTGGGCGTACGCGGGCGCTCTCGCCGCCGGAGCGCTCCTCGGCCTGGCGGTGGCCCTCAGGGCCCGCCCGGACACCGGGCGGGCCGCCCGGCCCGCCACCGCGCACTCCGCCCCGCGGGCCGCCCGGTCCTCCACTCCCCGGTCCGCCCCACGGCCGACCCCCGGGTCCGCTCACCCTCCCCGCGGCGCGCTGCTCGTGATCGCCGTCCTCCCCGTGCCCCTCATCGCCCTGGGCAGCCTGGTGACCGCGTACGGCCTGCGCGGTGGTTACGGAGCGGGCGGCTGGACCTACGCGCGCGCGTGGACCAGCTTCCTCGTGCCGTTCCTGATCGCGCTCTGCGGCTACGGGGCCTGGCTCGGCCACCGGATCGGGCGCCGGCTCGGAGCCCGGTCCGCCCTCGCGGCGGTCGCGGCGGGGATCGCGGGAGTCGTGGCCGTCGCCGGCACGGCCGCCCTGGTGGCCCCGACGCGGACCCTGACCACGAGGACGGTGGTGCGCAGCGTCGCCTGGGACCGGCAGGACGCCCGGATCCGCGCGGAGGCAGCCGCGGGACGCGAGGAGGTGACGTACCGCCCCCTGTTCATCGGCGGCCTCGCGGAACCTTTCTTCACGATCGTGTACGAGAAGGACTGGGTCGCGCAGTGCGCCGCCCGCTCTTACGGGGTGGACCGACTGCGCCGGCCATGACCCTCGACACCCTCGACACCCACGGGACTCCTGTGACGCCTGTCACTTGGAGTGGCCGGAAGTAAGCAGCTTTGGGGTAGGTTCTCGCCACATGTGCCGCCGTCCGCACAGCCGCTCCCGAACGAACGCCCATGAGGGCGACCTCTCACGCGCGCGGATGGTTGCCTCCGAGCCCCTCTCCGTCCCGTAACGATCGGGACACGGGGGTCGCCGTCGTGCCCGAAGGGGCGGCGAACCAGGTGGACAACACCAGGTAGCTTGGGTGTGTCTAGAGGAAAGACAAGTGGATCGAGGTGCAAGTGCCTGACGTCTCCGTGGTCGTCATCGCCTACAACGACGCAGAGCGTCTCCCGACGGCCGTTCAGTCGGTACTGGATCAGACCCTGCAGGCCGTCGAAGTGGTCATCGTCGACGACTGCAGCAAGGACAGCACCTTCGAGGTCGCCCAGGCGCTCGCCGCCGCGCACCCGGACCGGGTCAGGGCCTTCCAGCTGCCGCAGAACAGCGGCGGTTGCGGCGCGCCCCGCAACTACGGCATCCAGCAGTGCGCCGGCGACTACGTCATGTTCCTCGACAGCGACGACGTGCTCGAGCGCAACGCCTGCCGCAACATGCTGGACGCCGCCGAGAGCACCGGCTCCGACATCGTCTCCGGCCTCTGCGTCCGCGTGCACCTGGACAGCCGCAACCAGAAGAAGACCGCCTGGTACCCCTGGCTCTACGCCTCGACGAGGACGATCGAGTCGATCACCGAGCTGTCGGACCTGCTGACCTTCGACACCCTGTCGACGAACAAGTGCTACCGCCGGGAGTTCCTCCTGGAGTCCGGCCTCGAGTTCCCGGTCGGCATCCACTACGAGGACCTGCTCTTCTCGGCCCAGGCCTACGTCGCCGCCCGCCGGATCACGCTCATCCCGAACACGGTCTACTACTGGAACGTGCAGGAGAGCGCCGCCGCCAAGTCGATCAGCAACCGGCGCCACGAGATCGCCAACTTCGAGCACCGCATGGAGATCCACCGCCGCGTGGACGCGCTGCTCGCGAGCAAGGGCTACGACGAGCTCAAGTACCGCAAGGACATCAAGTTCCTCAAGCACGACCTGGTCCTGCACTTCCGTGACCTGTCGCGCGCCGACGACGAGTACCGCCACGCGTTCGCCGAACTGGCCAACGCCTACCTGGCGGACATCGACCCGCAGGCGTACGAGGAAGTGCAGCCGATCCACGCGATCTGCGCCTACCTGCTGAGCAAGGAGGACTGGGAGAACCTGCTCCCGGCCACCGAGGCGCTCACCAACCCGGGCCGCCTCACCGTCCCCCTCGCCGAGCTGGACGAGCAGATCTACTGGTGCGGCCGCCACCTGGACACCGAGCAGGGACGGAGCATCCTCGACGTCACCGCTCGCGGCTTCCACACCAGGCCGCTCGCCACCCTCGCCCTCGGCAACCGCCTCACCTCGTACGAGAGCACCGACGGCGTCGTCAAGCTCGCGGGCCGCATCGTCAACCCGCTGGGCCGCATCAGCCCGGACGCGAAGATCAGCGCCGTCCTGGAGTTCTCGGCCCGCCGGAGCGTCAGCGGCAAGGCCGCCCGCATCCCGTTGACGAACCTCCGCCACGCCGGCGAGTGGATCGAGTGGGAGGGCACCGCGGACATCGCGGGCACCGTCCGTCCGCTCGGCATCATCGACGCCGTCTGGGACGTCCGCGTGATACTCACCGTCGACGGCCAGCGTCTGCGGACCCGGGTCTCCGTCGGCGACGCCTCCCTCGAGGACGCCCGTTCCCTCAAGGTCCGCCCGCGGCTGACCACGCTGGTCTCGGACCGCTTCGTCCCCGAGATCACCAAGAAGGGGAACCTGTCGTACGTCCTCGCCGCCGAGGGCAAGGCGGCCGTCCGCACCTCGGCGATGATCGAGGGCGCGATGCACGGGCGCCCCGCGCAGCTGGCGAAGACCAGCCTGCGCCGCCTGCGGAAGGCGAAGAAGGACCTGACCTCGGGCGAGACGAAGCTGCGCGTCTACCACGAGTTCTACAGCAAGCTCCCGATCCGCAAGGGCCTCGTCGTCTTCGAGAGCCACCTCGGCAAGCAGTACAGCGACAGCCCCAAGGCCATCTACGAGGAGATGCGCCGCCAGGGCGTCGACTTCGAGGCCGTGTGGTCGTACGCCGGGGCGACGCCGGCCGGCTTCCCCAAGGACGCCACCCTCGTCCGCCGCTGGAGCTGGCAGTACCTGAAGGCGCTGGCCCAGGCCGAGTTCTGGATCGACAACCAGGGCTTCCCGCTGCGCCTCACCAAGCGTCCGGGCACCACCTACATCCAGACCTGGCACGGCACCGCCCTCAAGCGGATGGGCTTCGACGAGCCCAACTCCAAGGCGCGCCCGCTGGCCGCCCAGGAGTCCTTCCAGCGCGCCCTGGACCGCTTCGACCACTTCCTCATCCGCGGTGAGCACGACCGGCGCACCCTCGGCCGGGCCTTCCGCCTGCGCGACGAGGTGCTGCTGCCCGTCGGCTACCCGCGCAACGACGAGCTCGCCGCGGCGCGTTCGGAGGAGGCCACGAGCGGGAAGCGGGAGCGCGGTCCGCTCGCGGCCGAGCTGGGCCTCGACCCGGACAAGAAGGTGCTGCTGTACGCGCCGACGTTCCGCTCCGCCCCGGGCGGCAAGGTGCGCGCCTTCAAGCCGCCGTTCGACCTGGAGGAGTTCGCCGAGCGCTTCGGCGACACGCACACGCTGCTGATCAGGACGCACTACCTGAACAGCGTGTCGCTGCCGGAGTCGGTCGCCGGCCGGATCATCGACGTGTCCACGCACCACGACATCACGCCGCTGCTCGCCCTCGCGGACGGACTGATCACCGACTACTCGTCCGTGATGTTCGACTACGGGCTGCTCGACCGGCCGATGATCTTCTTCACGTACGACTACGACGAGTACGCGACGGAGAACCGCGGCACCTACTTCGACCTGAAGGAGCACGCTCCGGGCCCGGTCGTGGGCACGGAGGAGGAGCTCTTCGGAGTGATCGCCAACTTCAAGGACGAGGCCGACACCAAGTACGCCACGGCCCGTCGGCGTTTCAACGCGGAGTTCAGCGAGTACGACCGGGGCGACGCGGCCCGTCAGATCGTCGCCAAGTTCTTCACCAGGAGCGGTAAGTGACCAACCAGACCGCCGTGTCCGGCGGCCGCGACATCTTCATCGTCTCCAACAGCGTGGACGAGATGGGCGGTGTGACCACCTGGACGCACCAGATGGCCCGCGCGTTCACCGACCGGGGGCACAAGGTCCACGTCATCGGCATCACGCCCGCCCCCGCCGGGCGGCAGCACGAGTTCCCCGAGCCGCTGCCGTACGACACGACCACGCTGTACGACGCGCACCCGCCGCAGGTGAAGCCGCTGCGCGGCCTCAAGGGCAAGCTCAACGCGGTGGAGCGCCGGCGCCACACGGCCCGCGCCGCCGGGATGCGCGAGCGGGCCGACCGGATGACGGCGCTGTTCGCCGCCGCCCGGCCCGGCGCCGTCGTCATCGTCACCCAGGTGTGGGCGATGGAGTGGGTCTCCCTCGCCGACACCAAGGGCCATGTCGTCATCGGCATGAGCCACGAGTCGTACGCGGCGAGCGCCGCCTCCTCCCGGCTCGCCCGGGTGAAGCGGTACTACCAGGACGTCGACCGGATGCTCGTCCTCACCCCGGGCGACGCGGACCTCTGGATCCGCGCCGGCATGGACAACGTCGGTCACATGCCGAACGCCCTGCCGTTCATGCCCGAGTCCCCCGCGCCCCGCACCGCGAAGGTCGTCGCCTCCATCGGACGCCTCTCGCACGAGAAGGGCGTCGACATGCTGCTCGACAGCTGGGCCGAGATCGCCGACCGGCACCCCGACTGGAAGCTGCGGATCTACGGCACGGGCGACGAGGAGCAGGCCCTGACCGCCCGGACGGCCACGCTCGGCATCGAGGGGTCCGTGGAGTGGATGGGCCGCACCAGCGATGTCCTCGGGGCGCTCTCCGGCGCCTCGGTCTTCGCGCAGGCCTCCCGCGCCGAGGGCTTCCCGATCACCCTCCTGGAGGCGATGGCGGCGGGCGTGCCCTGTGCCGCCTTCGACTGCGCCCCGGGCGTCCGGGAGATCATCCGTGACGGCGAGGACGGTCTGCTGGCCCGGCTCGGCAACACCGTCGAGCTCGGCGCGCGCATCAGCTCCCTGATCGCCGACGAGGAGCTGCGGAACCGGATGGGCGACGCGGCCTTCGAGAACGTGAAGCGGTACTCCGCCGACGAGATCACGGACCGCTGGGAGGCGCTGTTCGCCTTCCTGGAGCGCTGACCGCAGAGACGGCACAAGCGAAGGGCCTGGGAGTCGCACTCCCAGGCCCTTCGCCTTGTCTTGAGGTCAGACGTGTCTTGAGGTCAGACGTGTCTTGAGGTCAGACGATTCTTGAGGTCAGACCGTCGCACCGCGCCGGGAGACCCAGCCGGCCCAGGCCGACTCGATCATGTCGCGCACGTCGTGACGGGCCTTCCAGCCCAGCTCCGACTCGATGCGGTCCGCGGCGGCGACGACCCGGGCGGGGTCGCCGGCGCGGCGCGGGGTGACCAGCGGCTCGGTGGTGTGGCCGGTGATCTCGTTGATCAGCCGGACCATCTCGGTGACGGAGACGCCCTCGCCACGGCCGATGTTGACGGTCAGGTCGCGCGGCTCGCCCGCCTCGGCCCACTCCGCGAGCTTGCGCGCGGCGACGAGGTGCGCGTCGGCCAGGTCCTCGACGTGGATGTAGTCGCGGATGCAGGTGCCGTCGGGCGTGTCGTAGTCGTCGCCGAAGATCCGCGGGGACTCCCCGGCGTCGAGGCGTTCGAAGACCATCGGGACCAGGTTGAAGACGCCGGTGTCGGCCAGCTCGGGGGTCGCCGCACCCGCCACGTTGAAGTAGCGCAGGCAGGCCGTCGAGATGCCGTGGGCGGCGCCCGCGGCGCGCACCAGCCACTCGCCGACGAGCTTGGTCTCGCCGTACGGGCTCATCGGCAGGCAGGGGGTCTCCTCGGTGACGAGGTCGACGTCCGGCATGCCGTAGACGGCGGCGGAGGAGGAGAAGAGGAAGTTCCGCACGCCGGCGGCCGCGACGGCCTCCAGGAGGACGGTGAGGCCGATGACGTTCTCGCGGTAGTAGTGCAGCGGCAGCTCGACGGACTCGCCGACCTGCTTCTTCGCCGCCAGGTGGACGACGCCCGTCACACCGTGCTCCGCGATCGTCCGGTCCAGGACCTCGCGGTCCAGGGTGGAGCCGACCACCAGGGGAACGCCCTCGGGGACCCGCGACTCGTAGCCCGTGGACAGGTCGTCGAGGACGACGACCCGCTCGCCCGCCTGCGTCATGGCGCGGACCACGTGGGAGCCGATGTATCCGGCGCCGCCGGTGATCAGATAAGTCATAGTGCCCCAAACCCTTTCACTGTGAACTGCGGGCAAGCCGACGGAGCCGGGCCCTGACCGCCCGGAACCCGTCCCGTGCGCCGGGCGCGATCCGTACCGCCAGCGAACCGTTGGCCGTGGTGTACGGCTGCACCAGGAGTACACCGTACCGGCTGCTCGGAAGGACCGAGCGCCGCTGGGAAGCGTCCGGCGCCCGCAGCGACGTGGTGAACGACTCACCGTCCGCACACGTCACCGTGACGCTGACGTCCCACAGCTGGACGCCCTCGCGTCCCCTCCGCCGGCCGGATCCGGCGAGGCCGGTGAGCCCCACGGGGACCCGGGCGGTCCATGCCTCCACCGTGCCGTCCGCCCCGGTGACGGCGCTCAGCTCGGCCTTCTCGGTACGGGCGGGCTCGGCGTCGCCGCGCGGCAGGAAGGCGAGTTCCGCGCGCACGGGCCCGGCCTCGGCGAGCCGTCCGTACAGGTCCCGGACGGTGAACCGCAGCTCGCCGCCCCCGCCGGTGCGCAGGACGGCGTCCACGACGAGCGGCAGCCCGTCGAGCGGCAGTTCGTCCATGCCGTCGAGACGGGCCTCCGGCAGGTCCTCGGCCCAGACGGCGTCGGTGCGGCCGCCGGCGTACGGCGGGAGGAGACGGCCCGGGTTGGCGGTGAGCCGGGACAGCCGGAGCAGGTCCCGCGGCTCCTTCGCGGCCAGCAGGAAGCGGGCGGCCCAGCGGGCGGGGGCGGCCGCCGCGGCGATCTCCTCGTCCGCGAAACCGGACAGATGGGCGCGGGTGAGCTCCCACCACGCGGCGCGGTGCTCGGCGTCCCGCAGCCGCAGGTCGCGGGCGTACATGCGCAGGTCGTGTTCGAGGAACTTGGTGCGGCAGGCGGCCGCGAGCTCCGCGCGGCCCGCCTCGGCGAGGGTCTCGACGGCCGCGCGGTGGGCGGCGATCCGGGACTCCCAGTTGGAGACGCCCCCGCGGTCCAGGGAGATCGACAGCTGCGCGGCGGCCCGGCGCACGTGCCAGACGTAGACGGTGTCGGGGATCACGGCGACGCGGGGAGCGGCGGCGTACACCCGGGCGGTGAAGAGGAAGTCCTCGTAGACGAAGCGGCCGTCGGGGAAGCGGATGCCGTGCTCGGCGAGGAAGGCCCGGTCGTAGATCTTGTTGACGCAGAGCGTGTCGTGGACGAGCGGGCGCAGCTCGTCGGGCGTCTCCAGGACGGCGGGCTCGCGGTACAGGGCGGGCTGCCAGCGCACGTCCCGGCCCTCGGGCAGTTCACGCCGTACGCAGACGCCGACGGCGACGGGGGCGCGGTGCCGCTCGGCGGCGGCGACCAGGGCCTCGGCGGCGCCGGCGGGCAGGATGTCGTCGCTGTCCAGGAACATGACGTACGGGGCGGTGGCGGCGTGGATGCCGTCGTTGCGGGGGGTTCCGCAGCCGCCGCTGTTCTCGGTGCGGCGCACCACGCGCACGCGGGGGTGACGGGCCGCCAGCTCGTCGAGGACCGCGGCCGTCCCGTCGCTCGAGAAGTCGTCGACCGCCACGACCTCCGCCACCACGGGGCCCTGGTCGAGCGCGGACCGGATGGCCTCGCCGACGAGGTTCTCGTCGTTGTAGGCGATGACGACGACACTGAGCCGGCCTGCGGTCTCGGGCGGGGGGACGCTACTCACACCAGGATCCTACGGGAGCTCCCCGGCCCCTCCGACGGGGCCGGGGAGCTCCCGGGGCACTGCTGAGAAGGAGTCGAGCCCGTCCCGGAACGGGTCGAACTCGTCGGCCCCGGGGGGCCTCACCGGCACGGGAGGGCTGCGCCGGACCGGCGCGGCCCGTCCCACTAGAACGGGTCGAACTCGTCGTACTCGCGCTGCGCGTCGTCACGCTCCGCCTGCCGGTCCCGACGGCGCTGCGCCGCCGGACGCGGGGCCTCCAGACGGTGGGCAGAACCTCCCCGCGCCACCCTCGCACGGCTCGGCCCCGAGGGGCCTCACCGGCATCGGACGGCTGCGCCGGACTCCGTCCACCGGACCGGCGCGGCCCGTCCCACTAGAACGGGTCGAACTCGTCGTACTCGCGCTGCGCGTCGTCACGCTCCGCCTGCCGGTCCCGACGGCGCTGCGCCGCCGGACGCGGGGCCTCCAGACGGTGGGCAGAACCTCCCCACGCCACCCTCGCACGGCTCGGCCCCGAGGGGCCTCACCGGCATCGGACGGCTGCGCCGGACTCCGTCCGCCGGACCGGCGCAGCCCGTCCCACTAGAACGGGTCGAACTCGTCGTACTCGCGCTGCGCGTCGTCACGCTCCGCCTGCCGGTCCCGACGGCGCTGCGCCGCCGGACGCGGGGCCTCCAGACGGTGGTCCTCACCGCGGCGGCCGAGCATCTCGGCGCCGGCCATCATCGTGGGCTCCCAGTCGAAGACGACCGCGTTGTCCTCGGAGCCGATCGCGACGCCGTCGCCCGCGCGGGCACCGGCCTTCATCAGCTCGTCCTCGACGCCGAGGCGGTTGAGGCGGTCGGCCAGGTAGCCCACGGCCTCGTCGTTGTTGAAGTCGGTCTGGCGGACCCAGCGCTCCGGCTTCTCGCCGCGCACCCGGTAGACCTCTTCCTGCTCGTCGTACGTGACGGTGAAGCCCGCGTCGTCGACGGCCTTCGGGCGGATGACGATCCGGGTCGCCTCCTCCTTCGGCTTGGCCGCGCGTGCCTCGGCGACGATGCCGGCGAGGGCGTAGGAGAGCTCCTTGAGACCCGTGCGGGCCACGGCGGAGACCTCGAACACCTGGTAGCCGCGCTCCTCCAGGTCCGGGCGGATCATGTCCGCGAGGTCCTGGCCGTCCGGGATGTCGATCTTGTTGAGGACGACGATCCGCGGCCGGTCCTCCAGGCCGCCGTACTGCTTGAGCTCCTCCTCGATGACGTCGAGGTCGGTGACCGGGTCGCGCTCGGACTCCAGCGTCGCCGTGTCGAGGACGTGGACGAGGACCGAGCAGCGCTCCACGTGGCGGAGGAACTCCAGGCCCAGGCCGCGGCCCTGGCTTGCGCCCGGGATGAGGCCCGGCACGTCGGCGATGGTGTAGACGGTCGAGCCGGCCGTGACCACGCCCAGGTTCGGGACGAGCGTGGTGAAGGGGTAGTCCGCGATCTTCGGCTTGGCGGCCGAGAGGACGGAGATGAGGGAGGACTTGCCGGCGCTCGGGTAGCCGACGAGGGCCACGTCGGCGACGGTCTTGAGCTCCAGGACGATGTCCCGCGCCTCGCCGGGCTCGCCGAGCAGCGCGAAGCCGGGGGCCTTGCGGCGGGCCGAGGCCAGCGCGGCGTTGCCGAGGCCGCCGCGGCCGCCCTGGCCGGCGACGAAGGTGGTGCCCTGGCCGACGAGGTCGGCGAGCACGTTGCCCCGCTTGTCGAGGACGACGGTGCCGTCGGGCACGGTCAGGACCAGGTCCTGGCCGTCCTTGCCGGAGCGGTTGTCACCGGCGCCGGGCTGACCGTTGGTCGCCTTGCGGTGCGGGGAGTGGTGGTACTCGAGGAGCGTGGTGACGGACTGGTCGACGACCAGGGTCACATCGCCGCCACGTCCGCCGTTGCCGCCGTCGGGGCCGCCGAGGGGCTTGAACTTCTCCCGGTGGACGGAGGCGCAGCCGTGGCCTCCGTTACCCGCGGCGACGTGCAGCTCGACGCGGTCCACGAAGGTGGTCATGGGTGTGCCTCCAGAAAATTACGGGTGGAATGTCTATCTAGTAACACGCGAAAGGCGGACCCGCTTCCCGTACGGGAAGTGAGGTCCGCCTCCGCAAAGTGTTCCGATCAGGCGACCGGAACGATGTTCACGACCTTGCGGCCACGGTGGGTGCCGAACTGCACCGAACCGGCCTGCAGGGCGAACAGCGTGTCGTCGCCGCCACGGCCGACGCCCGCGCCGGGGTGGAAGTGCGTGCCACGCTGGCGGACCAGGATCTCACCCGCGTTGACGACCTGACCGCCGAAGCGCTTCACGCCGAGCCGCTGGGCATTGGAGTCGCGCCCGTTCCGGGTGGACGATGCGCCCTTCTTGTGTGCCATGTCTCAGTCCCTCTTACTTCGCAGCCGCGGGGATACCGGTGACCTTGATCGCCGTGTACTGCTGACGGTGACCCTGGCGACGGCGGTAGCCGGTCTTGTTCTTGTAGCGCAGGATGTCGATCTTGGCGCCCTTGTGGTGGTCCACGACCTCGGCCGTGACCTTGATACCGGCCAGGACCCACGGGTCGCTGGTCACGGCGTCGCCGTCGACAACGAGCAGGGTCGAGAGCTCGACCGTGTCGCCAACCTTGGCAGTGGAAATCTTGTCAACCTCAACGATGTCGCCGACAGCAACCTTGTGCTGGCGACCACCGCTGCGCACGATGGCGTACACGCGGATCTCTCTCTCACTCGGGATGGAACCTCTGAAGCCAGCCGCTCACACGGGCCCGGGGGCCCGCGGCGTTCCGGAATCGGACGAGCGGCCTCTCCCGGCGAGCGGGAGGGAGGTGCTCAGAGGCGCGGCATGTCGATCAGACACGCCGACGGTCTAGGTTACGGGCGGCGGCCACAAGGGGTCAAATTCGCCCGAGCGAGTGCGGGCCGTCCCGTGGAGGGACGGCCCGCACCCGGTGGATCAGTCCTGGGCCGGAGCCGCGGTCTTCTCCGCCGCCTTCTTGGCCGTGGCCTTCTTGGCGGTGGTCTTCTTCGCCGCGGTCTTCTTGGTCGCCGCCGTCTTCTTGGTGGCGGCCTTCTTGGCCGTGGTCTTCTTCGCGGTCTTGCGCGCGGCCGTCTTCTTGGCCGGCGCGGCCTCCGCCTCGGGCTCGGCCTCGGCCGGAGCCTCGGCGGCCTCAGCGGGGGCCGTGGTCACCACGACGACGGCCGCCTCCTCGGCGCCCGCGGGCGAACCGGCGGGAGCGGTGGCCTTACGGACCACCCGGCGACGGGCACGCGGCGCGGCGGCCGCGGGGGCCTCCTCGACGACGGGCTCGGCGACGGCCTCGACGACCGGCTCCGGCTCCGCGACGGCCTCGGCGACCGGCTCGGCCACCGGCTCCGCGACGATCTCGGCGGGGGCGTCCGTGGTGGAGACCACCGGGGACGTCACCCGACGGGTGGCGCGGCGACGGCCACGCGGGGCCGGCGCGGGCGCCTCCTCGACCACGGGCTCGACGACCGGCTCGGCGACCGGCTCGGCGACGGGCGCCGGCTCGAACACCACGGCGTCGGTCTCCACGACCGGCGACGGCGTCGAGACGACCGGCGCGGACACCCGGCGGGTGGCGCGACGGCGGCCACGGCCGCGCGTGGCGGCGGCCTCCGCCTCGGCGACGGAGCCGTACAGCTCCTCGTCCGGGGCGATCGGCACCGGCACGGCCACCGGGGCGGCCAGCTCCGCGGCGACCTCGGCCTCGGTCTCGACCTCGGCCTCCGCCGTCTCCGGCTCCACGGCCTCGGCGTGCTCGTGCTCGTGGACGTGCTCGACGCCACCGCGGCCGCGCTTCTTCGAGCGCTTGCCGCCGCCACCGCCGCCGGCGGTGGCCGGCTGCTCCATGTGCACGATGACACCGCGGCCGTTGCAGTGGACGCAGGTCTCGGAGAAGGACTCCAGGAGGCCCTGGCCGACCCGCTTGCGGGTCATCTGGACCAGGCCCAGCGAGGTGACCTCGGCCACCTGGTGCTTGGTCCGGTCACGGCCCAGGCACTCCAGGAGGCGGCGCAGCACCAGGTCGCGGTTGGACTCCAGGACCATGTCGATGAAGTCGATGACGACGATGCCGCCGAGGTCGCGCAGACGCAGCTGGCGCACGATCTCCTCGGCCGCCTCCAGGTTGTTCCTGGTGACGGTCTCCTCCAGGTTGCCGCCCTGGCCGGTGAACTTGCCGGTGTTGACGTCGACGACGACCATCGCCTCGGTCTTGTCGATCACCAGCGAGCCGCCGGAGGGCAGCCAGACCTTGCGGTCGAGCGCCTTCATGAGCTGCTCGTCGATCCGGTACGTCGCGAAGACGTCGACCTCGCTCGTCCACTTGGACAGACGGTCGACCAGGTCGGGCGCGACGTGGCCGACGTACCCGTGGATGGTCTCCCACGCGTCGTCGCCGCTGACGATGACCTTGGAGAAGTCCTCGTTGAAGATGTCGCGGACGACCCGGACGGTCATGTCCGGCTCGCCGTACAGCAGGGTCGGGGCGTTGCCGCTCTTCGCCTTCTTCTGGATGTCCTCCCACTGCGCCTGCAGTCGCTCGACGTCGCGGCGCAGCTCGTCCTCGCTCGCGCCCTCGGCGGCGGTGCGCACGATGACGCCCGCGTCCTCGGGGACGATCTTCTTGAGGATGGTCTTCAGGCGGGCGCGCTCGGTGTCCGGGAGCTTGCGGCTGATGCCGGTCATCGAGCCCTCGGGGACGTACACGAGGTAGCGGCCCGGCAGGGAGACCTGGCTGGTCAGACGGGCGCCCTTGTGGCCGATCGGGTCCTTCGTGACCTGCACGAGGACCGACTGGCCGGACTTGAGGGCGGATTCGATGCGGCGCGGCCCGTTGGCCATGCCGAGCGCCTCGAAGTTGACCTCACCGGCGTACAGGACGGCGTTGCGGCCCTTGCCGATGTCGACGAAGGCGGCCTCCATGGACGGCAGCACGTTCTGGACCTTGCCCAGGTAGACGTTGCCGACGTACGAGGTGGCCTGCTCCTTGTTGACGTAGTGCTCGACGAGCACGTTGTCCTCGAGGACGCCGATCTGGGTGCGCTCGCCGTTCTGGCGGACGACCATGACGCGCTCGACGGCCTCGCGGCGGGCGAGGAACTCGGCCTCGGTGATGATCGGGACGCGGCGGCGGCCCTGCTCGCGGCCTTCGCGGCGGCGCTGCTTCTTGGCCTCCAGGCGGGTCGAGCCCTTGATGGACTGGACCTCGTCGGACGGCTCGGCCTTCTCGCGGGCCGGGCGGGGCTCGCGGACCTTGACGACCGTGCGGACGCCGTCCTCCTCGGCGGTCTCGGCCTCGGCGGCGTCCCCGCTGCGACGGCGGCGACGGCGGCGGCGACGGGAGCTGCTGGAGCCGCCGACGTAGCCCTCGGCCTCCTCCGGCTCCTCCTCGCCTTCCTCGGCCTCCTCGGCCTCGTCCTCGGCGTGCGGCTCCTCGCCCTCCTCGGTCTCCTCGACCTCGGCGAGCTCACCGCGACGGCGACGCCGGCCGCCACGGCGGCGACGGCGGGACGGACGGTCCTCGTACTCGTCCGACTCCTCGGGCTCCCCGGCCTCGAAGGCCTCCTCGATCTCGTCGGCGACGGCCTCCACCTCGGGCTCGTCCGCGACGGTGGCCGGGACGGGCTCGACGGCGACGGGCTCGACGGCGACGGGCTCGCCACGGCGACGGCGGCGACGGCGGGAGCCGGACTCGGCGCGCTCGGCGGGCTCGGCCTCGACGACGGCCTCGACCGTCTCGACGGTCTCTTCCTCCTCCGGCTCCTCGACCACGGCGGCGGCCGCGGCGGCGGCGGTCTCCGGGGTCTGGAACATCGGCTCGGCGAAGACCGGGGCCTGGAAGACGGCGACGGCGGGGCGCGCGGCGCGGCGCGGCTCGCGGGCCGGGGCCGGCTCGGAGGTGAACTGCGGCGAGGTGACGCGGCGGCGGCCGCGGCCACGGGTGGCGGCGGTCTCGGCGGCGGCGACCTCGGCCTCGTCGGCGGCGATCTGCTCGACGGCGGACGCCGGGAGGGACTCGCCGGTGGCGGCCTCGGTGGTCACCTCGGGAGAGGTGACCTTACGGGTGGCACGGCGGCGGGTACGGGCCGGCGGCGCGGCCTCCTCGACGGCGGGGGCCTCGACGACCGGCTCGGCGGCGGCCGCGGACTCCGCGGTCTCCTCGGCGGCGGCCGGGGAGGTCACCGGCGAGGTGGCCTTACGGGTGGCGCGGCGGCGGGTACGGGCCGGCGGGGCGGCCTCTTCCACGGCCTCGGCGGCGGGGGCCTCGGCCGCGACCACGGGCTCCGCGGTCTCCTCGGCGGCGGCCGGGGAGGTCACCGGCGAGGTGGCCTTACGGGTGGCGCGGCGGCGCGGGCGGGCGGGGGCGGCCTCCGGGGCCTCCTCGACGGCCTCGGCCGCGGGCGCCTCGGCGGCCGGCTCCACGGCCGGCTCGACCGCGGTCTCCACGGCCGGCGCGGTGGCCTTGCGGGTGGCGCGGCGGCGGGTCCGCGGCGCGGGGGCGGCCTCGGCCTCGGCCGGGGCGGCCGCCACGGCGGGGGTCTCGACGGCCGGGGCCTCGGCAGCGGCCGGGGTCTCGGCGGTGGCGCCCGTCACCGGCGGACCGGCGGGGCGGGAAGCGGCGCGGCGCCTACGGCGCGGCGGCAGCTTGTCACCGGGGGCGTTGGTGTCTTCGTTGGACTCGAGCATGCGGGCGGTTCTCCCGTCACGCTCCCGGGCGCCGCGCCTGGTTCCGGTCCGGCGGCACGATCGCGCCAGTGGCGCGGTGCCGCCGTCCGGGGCGCGGGCGCCGCACGGGAGCTGTATGTCTGGCTCGCCGGTTCCGTACGCCCTGTGCGGACGGCCTGGCGAAAGTCTCCTGGTCAGTGCGCTGCCCGACCCAGGTGGCTCCCGAGTACCAGGGCGGCGCTACGACGACCGCTCCCTACGCGGTACCGGCACCCGGCGCCGTCGCCGGGGCGGTCGCGGCGGCCGTGGGTGAAGCGGCCGTGACTGCCTCGCGGTCGGGCGCGAGCGGGTCGGTCACCGTGCCGGACTCCTCGTCGAAGAGCCCCTGCGCCAGCCTGGTCACCGCAGCGGGGACCGGCGGCGCCAGGTCGGCCACAGCTCGGAGACCGGACAGGACGTCGTCGGGTCGCACGGCAGGTGTCACGTGCCGAACAACCAGCCGCAGTATCGCACAGGCGCTGTCCAGCGGCCTATCACCCTGGGGATCGCCCTGGGGACGGCCTGCCGTCAGCTCGGTGACAGCGGAACGGGCGTCGAAGGTGCGGACTCCGTTCTTGGTCTTGCGCTGTACTTCCACCGTCTCGGCCGCGAGAAACGCCTCGACGGCCTTCTCCGCGTCCTCGACCGTGACGCCTTCCAGGCGCAGCTCCCACACGGAGGCGGTGAGCCGGTCGGCGAGACCCGAGGTCCGGGCCTCGACGGCGTCGGTGATGTCGAGGCCCGCCGGGAGGGACTCGTCGAGCAGGACCCGCAGCGTCTCCGGGTCGCGCGTCTCGGTGAGCGCGATCTCCAGGTACTCGGCCTCGGAGCCCGTACCCGTCGGGGCGGCGTTGGCGTACGACACCTTGGGGTGCGGGGTGAAGCCTGCGGAGTACGCCATGGGCACCTCGGCACGGCGCAGCGCACGCTCGAAGGCGCGCTGGAAGTCTCGGTGGCTGGTGAACCGGAGGCGGCCGCGCTTGGTGTAGCGCAGTCGGATGCGCTGCACCGCCGGTGCGGGCGGCGGGCCTTCGGGCTGTCGCTTGCCCAGTGGTTCTTCTCCTCGGTGCGGGGCGGCGCGGATGCGCGCCGTCCACGAGATGTACGGGTTGCCCCAGGGGTCCCGCCCGGTTCACCCCCGCTTCCGCGGGGAGATCTCGGGGGCGGGCGCCGCGCCGGGGACGTTCGCTGTACTACCCAGAGTACGCGCCCGGGCCACCTGCGGTTCCCCGGGCCGGGTCAGCGGGGTCCGCCGAAGAGGGCGACCCGCACCTCCCGGGCGGCGGTGCGGACGGCGCGGGCGGCGGCGGCGACGGGCCGCCAGACCCAGGCCCGCAGCCAGTGGCCGACGGGGGTGAGGACCGTCCGGTACACCCAGGCGAGGGGCCGGCCGACCACGTTCCACAGCAGCCAGGCGATCGCCCGGCTGACGGCCCGCGAGATCCGGCCCGCGATGTCCCAGGCCCAGGCGAGCGCGGCGCCGACCGCGCGGGCGACGGGCGCGAGCACGTACTGCCAGAGCCAGGTCAGCGGGGTGACGACCAGCAGGTCGACGACCCACCACAGGCCCTTGATGACGGGGAGGAGCACCCAGCGCCAGAGCCACGTCAGCGGGGTGACGAGGAGCAGGTCGATCACCCACCACAGGGCCCGGGCGACCGGGACGATCACCCACTCCCACAGGAACCGCAGCGGTACGACGACCAGGTAGTGGATCAGCCACCCGAGGGCCCGGCCGACCGGGGCGAGGATCCAGCGCCAGAGCTGCTCCATGCAGAAGGCGAAGGCGTCCCAGATCAGCCGGAGGGGCAGGACGATCACGAGGGCGACGGCGCGCGCCACGCCCGTGAGACAGCCCGGGTTTTCCGTGTTCATGCCCACAACGACGAAACGGCCCGGCGAAGGGTTTCCCCTCCGCCGGGCCGTCACGCAAGCGTTACGCCTGCTTGACCCGCCGCGTGGGTGTCACGTGTGAGGTGACCCGCACGAAGGTCCCAGGGGTTCGCGCCCCGTCCGTTCACCTGCGGCTGAAGATCCCTGCCGACGTACGCGACCGTTTGGTCGTCACGCCCGATGCCTTCGCGGCGCAGCCCTGACAATGCCCCGGAAATGCCGTGAGGCGTCCGGACAGACAGTCCGGACGCCTCAGGCTCGCGTGGGAACGGCTACTTCTTGACCGTCAGCGGCAGCAGCTTCTTGCCCGTCGGGCCGACCTGGATCTCGGTCTGCATCGCGGGGCAGACGCCGCAGTCGAAGCACGGGGTCCAGCGGCAGTCCTCGACCTCGGTCTCGTCGAGGGCGTCCTGCCAGTCCTCCCAGAGCCAGTCCTTGTCGAGGCCCGAGTCCAGGTGGTCCCAGGGCAGGACCTCCTCGTAGGTGCGCTCGCGGGTGGTGTACCAGGCGACGTCCACGCCGACCTCGGGCAGCGTCTTCTCGGCGCAGGCCATCCAGCGGTCGTACGAGAAGTGCTCGCGCCAGCCGTCGAAGCGGCCGCCGTCCTCGTAGACCGCGCGGATGACCGCGCCGAGGCGGCGGTCGCCGCGGGAGAGGAGGCCCTCGACGATGCCGGGCTTGCCGTCGTGGTAGCGGAAGCCGATCGAGCGGCCGTACTTCTTGTCGCCGCGGATCTTGTCGCGGAGCTTGCGCAGGCGCTCGTCCGTCTCCTCGGCCGACAGCTGCGGGGCCCACTGGAAGGGGGTGTGCGGCTTGGGGACGAAACCGCCGATGGAGACGGTGCAGCGGATGTCGTTCTGGCCGGAGACCTTGCGGCCCTCGGCGATCACGTTCATCGCCATGTCGGCGATCTGGAGGACGTCCTCGTCGGTCTCGGTCGGCAGGCCGCACATGAAGTACAGCTTCACCTGGCGCCAGCCGTTGCCGTAGGCCGTCGAGACCGTACGGATGAGGTCCTCTTCCGAGACCATCTTGTTGATGACCTTGCGCATGCGCTCGGAGCCGCCCTCGGGGGCGAAGGTGAGGCCGGAGCGGCGGCCGTTCCTCGTGAGCTCGTTCGCCAGGTCGACGTTGAAGGCGTCGACACGGGTCGAGGGGAGGGACAGACCGACCTTGTCCTCCTCGTACCGGTCGGCCAGGCCCTTCGCGATGTCGGCGATCTCCGTGTGGTCCGCGGAGGACAGGGACAGGAGGCCGACCTCCTCGAAGCCCGTGGCCTTGAGGCCCTTCTCGACCATCTCGCCGATGCCGGTGATGCTTCGCTCCCGCACGGGGCGCGTGATCATGCCGGCCTGGCAGAAGCGGCAGCCGCGGGTGCAGCCGCGGAAGATCTCGACGGACATGCGCTCGTGGACGGTCTCCGCGAGCGGCACGAGGGGCTGCTTGGGGTACGGCCACTCGTCGAGGTCCATGACGGTGTGCTTGGACACGCGCCACGGGACGCCCGACTTGTTCGGCACGACACGGCCGATGCGGCCGTCCGGCAGGTACTCGACGTCGTAGAACGCCGGGATGTAGACCGAGCCGGTCTTCGCGAGGCGGAAGAGGACCTCCTCGCGGCCGCCCGGCCTGCCCTCGGCCTTCCACTGGCGGATGATCTCGGTCATGTCGAGGACGGCCTGCTCGCCGTCGCCGATGATCGCCGCGTCGATGAAGTCCGCGATCGGCTCGGGGTTGAACGCGGCGTGGCCGCCGGCGAGCACGATCGGGTGGTCGACGGTCCGGTCCTTCGACTCCAGCGGGATGCCCGCCAGGTCGAGGGCGGTGAGCATGTTCGTGTAGCCGAGCTCGGTGGAGAAGCTCAGGCCGAAGACGTCGAACGCGCCGACGGGGCGGTGGCTGTCCACGGTGAACTGCGGCACGTTGTGCTCGCGCATCAGCTCTTCGAGGTCCGGCCACACGCTGTAGGTGCGCTCGGCGAGGACGCCCTCGCGCTCGTTCAGCACCTCGTAGAGGATCATGACGCCCTGGTTGGGCAGGCCGACCTCGTACGCGTCCGGGTACATCAGCGCCCAGCGGACGTCGGCGGACTCCCACGGCTTGACCGTGGAGTTCAGCTCTCCACCGACGTACTGAATCGGCTTCTGCACGTGCGGGAGCAGAGCTTCGAGCTGCGGGAAGACAGACTCGGCAGCAGACATCTCGAACCTTCGTGAGCTGGCAGGGGGGCGACTCTCAAGCGTACCCCGGTGCTCAGGGGGTCAGAGCCGCCGTGAGCTTCGGGGCCGCGGCGCGGGCCCAGAGCCCGGGCAGTTCCCGCTCGGCCGCGTCGGCCGCCGCCTCCTCGCGGCCGTAGAGAAGTCCCCAGGTGAAGGCCGATTCGCCGACGCCGTGGGCCATGATCCCGAATTCCCGGAGGGCTGCGCGGGCGACGACGGAGTCCTGGTGTTCGCCGAGGAGGGACTGGACGGCCTTGATGCGTTTCGAGAGCCGCTTGGCGGGCTTGCCGAGGGTGGGGCGGGCCGCGTCGGCGGCGTAGCGGGCGCGTTTGGCGGCCTTGCGGGCCTCGTGGAGGGCGAGGTCGCGCTCGTGGCCGGGGCTGAGGGAGAGGGCGTGCTCGATCCGGCGGCCGAGGCGGGCGTGGTCCTTGCGGACGGCGCGGGCGAGGACCGGGCGGGCGTCGCGGCGGGCGGCCTTGCGCAGCGGCGGGTCGGCGAGGAGCGCGTCGAGGGTGTCGAGCAGGGTGAGGTAGCGGGCGGAGTCGAGGGCGGCGAGCGCCTGGTGCCGGGCGTTCCTGGCGAGGGCGGCGTCCCGGCGGCGCAGCCGGGCCTCGACGGGGCCGAGGGTGAGGGCGGGCGGCAGGTCGGCGACGCGGGCGCGCAGCCGTGCGTCGAGGACCTCCTGGTCGCGGGCGACGCCGAGCTCTCCGGCGAGCCATTTCAGCTCGTCGCCGACGGGGTCGGTGACGTGCCGGTCGAGGACCTTGCGGTAGGTCTTGAAGGCGCTGCGCATCCGGCGGCAGGCGACGCGCAGCTGGTGGACGGCGTCGGGCAGGTCGCGGCGCACGGCGGGGTCGAGCGCGACGATCGCTGCGGCCTGTTCGCACACGTAGGCGAGGACGGCGGCGCCCGCGGTGCCTGGCTTCCCGGGGGTGGGCCGCGGGCGGGGCGCGGCGCCGGTCTCCTCCAGGGCCCGGGCCAGCTTCGAGGGGGACGTCGACGGGGCGATGCCCGCCTTCTTCAGGCGTTTCCCGATCGCGTCGAGGATCGTCTCGTCGTCGGTGCCGTCGGCGAGTTCGACCTCGATCTCGGTCCAGGAGGCCTCTCCCCCGTCCGGGAGGCGTTCCGCGTGGACGGTGTCGACGGAGAGTTCCGCCAGGAGGGTGCCGTCCGCGGCGAGGAGCCGGCGGACGTCGCGGGAGGAGTGGAGGTGGACCGCCGGGACGACCTCCGCGTCGCGGACGCGGGAGCGCAGGAGCCCCGCGAGCGCGTCCGGCAGGGTGTCGCTCAGCGGGGCTCTGATCTCGTCGCGGATGCCGACGGCGACGGGGAACTTCACGTGCCAGCCTGCGTCGCTCCCGCCGGTGCGGCGGCGGAGGGTGAGCCCGTCGGCCGCCAGGCGCAGGTCGGGCGTGTCGTAGTAGACGGCGTCGAGGTCCATGACGCCGTCGTCCGCGACGGACGCGACTCCGGGGACGCGCCCGAGGTCCGGGAGCTCGGCGTCCCCGGTGGCCTCGTACTTCCGCTCGATCTCGCGTTTCGTCTCCGCCATAGCTCGAATCTAGTCGCGGTCAGGCCGTCATGGGCCGTTGTACCCGGATCGACTGGAGCAGCCCGATCGCCACCCAGACGGCGAACATCGACGAGCCGCCGTACGAGACGAACGGCAGCGGCAGGCCGGCGACCGGCATGATGCCGAGCGTCATGCCGATGTTCTCGAAGGACTGGAAGGCGAACCAGGCGATGATCCCGGCCGCGACGATCGTGCCGTAGAGCTCGGTGGTCTCGCGGGCGATCCGGCAGGAGCGCCAGAGGATGACGCCGAGGAGGACGAGGATGAGGCCGGCGCCGACGAAGCCGAGTTCCTCGCCGGCGACGGTGAAGACGAAGTCGGTCTGCTGTTCGGGCACGAACTGGCCCGTGGTCTGCGAGCCCTTGAAGAGGCCGGCGCCGAGGAGGCCGCCGGAGCCGATGGCGATGCGGGCCTGGTTGGTGTTGTAGCCGACGCCGGCCGGGTCGAGGTCGGGGTTGGCGAAGGCCGCGAAGCGGTTGATCTGGTACTCGTCGAGCATGCCGAGCGCGGTGACGAGGACCGCGCCGAGGACGCCGGCGCCGATGAGGCCGAGGACCCAGCGGTTGGAGGCGCCGGAGGCGAGCAGGACGCCGAGCACGATGACGGCCATGACCATGACCGATCCGAGGTCGGGCATCAGCATGACGATGCCCATGGGGAGCGCGGCCAGGGCGAGGGCCTTGGCGACGGTGCGGTGGTCGGGGTGGAGCTGGTCGCCGGCGTCGACCTTGGCGGCGAGGAGCATCGCCATGATCAGGATGATCGTGATCTTCACGAACTCGCTGGGCTGGAGCGAGAAGCCGCCGCCGACGACGATCCACGCGTGGGCGCCGTTGATGGTGGCGCCGAGCGGGGTGAGGACGGCGAGGATCAGCACGATCGAGAGGCCGTAGAGGATCGGCACCGCGCCGCGCAGGGTGCGGTGGCCGAGCCAGATCGTGCCGATCATCAGGGCGAGCCCGATGCCGGTGTTGAGCACGTGCCGGAAGAGGAAGTAGTACGGGTCGCCCTGGTTGAGCTCGGTGCGGCCGCGGGTGGCGGACCAGACGAGCAGCGAGCCGATCCCGGAGAGCGCGAGCGCCGACAGCAGGATGGGCCAGTCGAGGCGGCGGAGCACCGAGTCGCGGGCGGCCAGCTTGGCGAGGGTGCCGCGCTCGGGTGCGTACCGGGAGACGGAGAAGCCGTGGGGTGCGGTCATCTCTGTTCAGAGCCTCCCTCGGTGGGTGGCGGGCGGGCCGGCGAGCTGGTCGTCGTCGTCCGGCTTCTTCGCGGGGGTCGTCGGGTCCGGGGTCGGGGCGGCCGGCTGGGTGCCGTCGGCCTTCTCCGGGTCCACCTTCTGCGCCTCGGGGTCGTACGGCTTGATCTTCGGCGCGTCGATGGAGCCGTCGGGCTCGATCTTCGGCAGGTCCTTCTGCGGCTGCGGCAGCAGGGCCCGCTTGAGGTCCTGGTTGCCGGCGTCGTCGAGTCCGTAGAGCGCGTCGTAGATGTTGCGCACGGCGGGGCCGGAGGCGCCGGAGCCGGTACCACCCTGGGAGATCGTCATGACGATCGCGTAGTCCTTGGTGTACGTGGCGAACCAGGAGGTCGTCTGCTTGCCGTAGACCTCGGCGGTACCCGTCTTGGCGTGCATCGGGATCTTGTCCTGCGGCCAGCCGCCGAATCGCCAGGCGGCCGTACCGCGGGTGGCGACTCCCGCGAGGGCTTCGTCTATCAAGTTGCGGGTGTCCGCGTCGAAGGGGAGTCTGCCGTGCGCCTTGGGCGCGATCTCGTCCACCTTCTTGCCGTCGGGGCTGATGATCGCCTTGCCGACGGTGGGGTTCCACAGGGTGCCGCCGTTGGAGATGGCGGCGTAGATGGTGGCCATCTGGATGGGGGTGACGAGGGTGTCGCCCTGTCCGATGGAGTAGTTGACGGAGTCACCGGCGCGCATCAGGTTGCCTTCGAGGCAGTTCTCGTACGAGAGCTGCTGGACGTAGGTGCCGCCCTTCTTCCCGTACTTGCACCACCAGTCCTTGTTGTCCTCCCAGAACTTCTGCTTCCACTGGCGGTCGGGGACGCGGCCGGAGACCTCGTTGGGGAGGTCGATGCCGGTCTCGGCGCCGAGGCCGAACTGATGGGCCGTCTTGTAGAACCAGTCGCCCGGGTTCTTCTTCGGCTTCATCCCGCCGTCCTTGATCCACTGCTGGTGGGCGAGGGCGTAGAAGACGGTGTCGCAGGAGACTTCGAGGGCGCGGCCGAGCGAGATCGGGCCGTGGTTCTGCGATTCGAAGTTCTTGAAGACCTGGTTGCCGATGGAGTACGAGCTGGTGCACGGGTAGCGGCCGTCGAAGTCGTAGCCCGCGTTGACGGCGGCGGTGGTCGAGATGACCTTGAAGATGGAGCCGGGGGCGGCCTGGCCCTGGATGGCCCGGTTGAGGAGCGGGAAGTTGGAGCTCTTGCCGGTGAGGGCGGCGTAGTCCTTGGCGGAGATGCCGCCGACCCAGGCGTTCGGGTCGTAGTCGGGCTGCGAGGCCATGGCGACGATGCGGCCGGTCTTGGCCTCCATCACGACGACGGCGCCGGAGTCGGCCTTGTAGTTCTCGTTGGTGTTCCGGTCGACGACCTTGCGGGCCTCGACCATCGCGTTGTGCAGCTCCCATTCGGCGACCGCCTGCACGCGGGCGTCGATGGAGGTGACGACGTTGGCGCCGGGCACGGC
Source organism: Streptomyces sp. NPDC002825 (assembly GCF_040295385.1). NCBI lineage: Bacteria > Bacillati > Actinomycetota > Actinomycetes > Kitasatosporales > Streptomycetaceae > Streptomyces > Streptomyces sp. NPDC002825. Next base: position 160,260 of record NZ_JBEOVH010000007.1, on the reverse strand, counting down.
CGGGTCGTTCTTGGCCTGGCCGATGACCCGGCCGAGGTTGTCGACCTCGTAGCGGGTGACGCCGGCCTTGCCGCGGAGTTCCTTGTCGTACGTGCGCTCGAGGCCGGAGCGGCCGACCTGGTCGGAGCGGAGGAACGGCGAGTCGGTGTCCTTGGCCTTCTCGATCTCGGCGTCGGTGACGGGCGAGAGGTAGCCGAGGACCTGGGAGGTGCGGGACTTGCCGGGGGCCGGGTAGCGGCGGACCGCGGTGGGTTCGGCGGTGATGCCGGGGAAGTCCTCGGCGCGCTCGCGGATCTGCAGGGCCTGCTGGGTGGTGGCCTCGTCGGTGACGGGGATCGGCTGATAGGGCGAACCGTTCCAGCAGGGTTTGGGCGTCTTGGAGTCGCAGAGCCGGATCTTGTTGACGACGTCCTGCGGCTTCATGTCGAGGACGTCGGCCAGCCGGGTGAGGACGGCCTGGCCGTCGTCCTTCATCTTCATCAGCTCGGTGCGGGACGCGGAGACCACGAGCCGGGTCTCGTTGTCGGCGAGCGGGACGCCGCGGGCGTCCAGGAGCGAGCCGCGGACGGCGGGCTGGACGACCTGCTGGACGTGGTTGTTCTTCGCCTCGTCCGTGTACTCCTTGCCGTTGCGGATCTGCAGGTACCAGAGCCGGCCGCCCAGGGTGAGCAGCAGCGAGAAGACGAGGATCTGGATGACGACGAGCCGGATCTGGACCCGCGGGGTCCGCCCGGTCTCGGGAATGTTGGTCATGCTGCCGGTGCCCCCTCGGTCACAGTCGCTTGACTCCCTTGATGCGTCCCGCGCGTGAGGCGCGGCTCCGTGCGGCCTTCACGCGCAGGCCGCCCCGCTGGGCGCCGATCCTGAGGCCGGTGCCGGAGGAGAGCCAGCCGGAGGCGACGTCGGCGCCGTTGCCGCCGGCGTCGGCGAGCGGGTCGTTCTCGGCGCGGCGCGCCAGGGCCATGATGAGCGGCACCGTGAACGGCGCGAGGAGCAGGTCGTACACGGCCGCGGTGAACAGCAGGAAGCCGAGGCCGACATGGCGGGCGGCGGTGTCGCCGACGAGGGCGCCCACGCCCGCGTACAGCAGGGTGGAGCCGAGCGCCGCGGCGACGACGACGGCCATGGGGCCGGACGCGGAGGTCAGCCGGCCGTTGTCCGGCTTCGCGAGGCCGACGAGGTAGCCGATGACGCAGAGCACGAGGGCGTAGCGGCCGGCGGCGTGGTCGGCGGGCGGGGCGAGGTCGGAGAGCAGGCCGGCGGTGAAGCCGATGAGGGAGCCGCTGACCGGTCCGTAGACGAGGGCGAGGCCGACGACGGTGAGGAGGACGAGGTCGGGGACGGCGCCGGGGAGCTGGAGGCGGGCGAGGACGGAGACCTGGACGACCAGGGCGACGACGATCAGGGTGGCGGAGAGGAGGATGCGGTTGAACTTCACGGTGTCACGCCCCCCTGGTCCTGCGTCTGGTCCTGTGTCTGGTCCTGCTGGTTCTGGTTGGGCTTCTGGCCCTGCTGCTGCCCGTCGGCGGTCTGCTGTCCGTCCGGTGGCGGCGGGGTCACCGTGACGGTGACGGTCGGCGCGGGCTTGGGCTTCTGCGGAAGGACCGTGTCGCGGGGGTCGGAGGTGGGGGCCTGGACGACGACGCCGACGATGTCGAGCTTGGTGAAGCCGACGTACGGGCGGACGTAGATGTTGCGGGTCAGGCCGCCGCCCGAGGGGTCGACGCGGACGACCTCGCCCACCGGGACGCCGGGCACGAAGGGCTTGTCGGCGCGCGAGCCGAAGGTGACGAGCCGGTCGCCGGGCTTCACCTTGGCCTTGCCGTTGAGGAGCTGGACGAGGAGGGGGCTGTCGCCCTGGCCGGTGGCGAAACCGAGTTCGTCGCTCTTCTCCATGCGGGTGCCGACGGTGAAGTCGGGGTCGTTGGCGAGGAGGACGGTGGAGGTGGACGGGCCGACCGTGGTGACACGGCCGACGAGACCGGAGCCGTTGAGCACGGTCATGTCCCGCTTGATGCCGTCGCGGGCGCCCACGTCGATCGTGACGGTCCAGGAGAAGCCCTGGGCCGCTCCTATGGCGATGACCTGGGCGCCCTTGATGCCGTACTGCCCGGCTCCGGCGGTCTTGAGCATGGAGTCGAGCTCGCGCAGCCGGTTGCGGTTGCGGTCGTCGCTGCCGAGCTTCGCCTTGAGCTCGGCGTTCTCCTTCTCCAGGGCGGCGATCCGGGTGTGCCGCTCGCCGGAGTCCCGTACCGCGCCTATGGCGTTGCCGACGGGATCGACGGCGGCCGCCACACCGTTCTCGACGGGCCCGAAGACCGCCGCTGCGGCCTGCCGGGCACCGTCGACGGGTGACTCCTGACCGCCGCGGATGTCCACCGTGATCAGTGCGAACGCGATGGCGATCAGCAGCACCAGGAGCAGCCGGCTCTCTCGTGTGTCCCTCACGTGCGGCGGCCGTGCCTTTCCTCGTGGTTCGGTTGTCGGGCTGTTCGGTTGTGTCTCGGCTGTTCGGCTGTTCGGCTGAAGGGCCGTCAGCGGCGCGGCTGGGCGTCGAGAACCTGCTGAAGGGCCTCGAACTCCTCCACGCACTTGCCGGAGCCGAGCGCCACCGAGTCCAGCGGGTCCTCGGCGATGTGGATCGGCATGCCGGTCTCGCGCCGGAGGCGCTCGTCGAGGCCGCGGAGCAGGGCGCCGCCACCCGTGAGAACGATTCCGCGGTCCATGACGTCACCGGAGAGCTCCGGCGGGCACTTGTCGAGGGTGGTCTTCACGGCGTCGACGATGGCGTTGACCGGCTCCTCGATGGCCTTGCGGACCTCGGCGGCCGAGATGACCACGGTCTTGGGCAGACCGGAGACGAGGTCGCGGCCGCGGATCTCGGTGTGCTCGTCCTTGTCGAGGTCGTACGCGGAGCCGATGGTGATCTTGATCTGCTCGGCCGTGCGCTCACCGAGGAGGAGCGAGTACTCCTTCTTGATGTGCTGGATGATCGCGTTGTCCAGCTCGTCGCCGGCCACCCGGATGGACTGTGCCGTGACGATTCCGCCGAGGGAGATGACGGCGACCTCGGTGGTGCCGCCGCCGATGTCGACGACCATGTTGCCGGTGGCCTCGTGGACGGGGAGGCCCGAGCCGATGGCCGCCGCCATGGGCTCCTCGATGATGTGCACCTGGCGGGCGCCGGCCTGGGTGGACGCCTCGATGACGGCGCGGCGCTCCACTCCGGTGATGCCGGAGGGCACGCAGACGACGACGCGGGGGCGGGCCAGGTAGCGGCGCTTGTGGATCTTGAGGATGAAGTAGCGGAGCATCCGCTCGGTGATCTCGAAGTCGGCGATCACGCCGTCCTTGAGCGGGCGCACGGCGACGATGTTGCCGGGGGTCCGGCCGATCATCTTCTTCGCCTCGGCGCCGACCGCGAGGATGCCCCCGGTGTTGGTGTTGATGGCGACGACTGACGGCTCGTTCAGAACGATGCCTCGACCCCTGACGTACACCAGCGTGTTGGCGGTCCCGAGGTCGACAGCCATGTCACGGCCGATGAACGACATGAAGTTCCCCTTGATTTCCCATGGCTGAGAGTGGTGCGGCGTGGAGTTTTCCATCGTAGTGCCGCCCGCGCGGATGGCGCGCGTTGGTCCACCTCAGTACTGGTGACGGCAGGACGCGGCGATCCGTTCCCGGGATTGGCGTTCATATGCCTGGGGGCGACCGAAATTCCTTCGGTCGCCCCACAGGGGTGCTTCGTTCGGCTGACTTCGCGTCAGACGAGACCCGGGAAGAAGATCTTCAGCTCGCGGGCCGCGGACTCCTCGGAGTCCGAGGCGTGGATCAGGTTCTCGCGGACGATGGTGCCGAAGTCGCCCCGGATGGAGCCCGGCGCTGCGGCGATCGGGTCGGTCGGGCCGGCCAGGGTGCGCAGGCCCTCGATGACCCGCTCGCCCTCGACGACGAGCGCGACGACCGGGCCGGACTGCATGAAGCCCATGAGCGGCTCGTAGAAGGGCTTGCCCTTGTGCTCGCCGTAGTGCTGCTCCAGCGTGTCCTGGTCGAGCTCGCGCAGCTCCAGGGCCGTGATGGTCCAGCCGGCCTTGCGCTCGATACGGCCGATGATCTCGCCGATCAGACCACGGCGGACGGCGTCGGGCTTGAGCAGGACGAGCGATCGCTGGCTCACGGGGGAACTCCTTAGGAAAAGCGGTGTGCGGGACCTCCGAGGCTACAGGGCCCGCACCCCCGCCGATTACGCAGCGTCAGGCCCTGCCGAGGCCTGTGCGGCCCAGCGGGCCTTGACCTCGTCGATCCGCCGCCCGTAGTGCACCGAGGCCCACCACAGACCGGCGAAGACCGCTCCGAGGAAGAACATGGTCGGGACGAAGAAGCCGCTGAGGATCAGCCCGATCTGCAGGGCCCAGCCGAGCTGCACCCCGCCGGGCCGGGTGATCATCCCGCACAGCAGCACCGAGAGGACCATGGCCACGCCGCAGACCCACCAGACGGTGGACGTGCTGAGGCTGTCGTCCTTCATGGCGACGAGCCCGGCGAAGCCGATCACGAAGAACTCGCCGATGAGCGTCGAGGAACAGAGCACACGCATCGGGTTCAGCCCCTTCGCAGCAGCAGCCGGGCGTCGCCGACCGTGAAGATCGAACCGGTCACGAGGACGCCCGCGCCGCCGTACTCGGCCTCTTCCTCCGCGAGGGTGATGGCCGCCTCGATGGCGTCGGGCAGCCGCGGCTCGACGACGACCCGGTCCTCGCCGAAGACCTCGACGGCGATCGCGGCGAGCGCGTCGACGTCGGTGGCCCGCGGGTTGGAGTTCGCGGTGATCACGACCTCCGCGAAGATCGGCTCGAAGGCCTCCAGGAGGCCCTTGGCGTCCTTGTCGCCGCTCGTGGAGACCACGCCGATGAGCCGGGAGAAGCCGAAGGCCTCGCTGATGCCCTCGGCCGTCGCCCGCGCGCCGTGCGGGTTGTGCGCGGCGTCGAGGATGACGGTCGGCGAGGAGCGGACGATCTCCAGGCGGCCGGGCGAGGCCACCTGGGCGAAGGCCCGGCGGACGGTGTCGATGTCCAGGGTCCTGGCGTGCTCGGCGCCGATCCCGAAGAAGGCCTCGACCGCGGCGAGCGCCACCGCGGCGTTGTGCGCCTGGTAGGGGCCGTGCAGCGGCAGGAAGATCTCCTCGTACTCGCCGCCGAGGCCGCGCAGGGTGAGGAGCTGGCCGCCGACCGCGACCTCGCGGGAGACCACGCCGAACTCCATGCCCTCACGGGCCACGGTGGCGTCCGCCTCGACGGCCTTCTTCAGCAGCACCTGGGCCGCGTCGACCGGCTGCTGGGCCAGGATGACGGTAGCGCCCGGCTTGATGATCCCCGACTTCTCCGCGGCGATCTCGGCGGTCGTCCCGCCGAGCCGGTCGGTGTGGTCGAGGTCGATGGGGGTGACGACGGCGACGGAGGCGTCGATGACGTTCGTCGCGTCCCAGGTGCCGCCCATGCCGACCTCGACGACGGCCGCGTCGACCGGGGCGTCCGCGAAGGCCGCGTACGCCATGCCGGTGAGGACCTCGAAGAAGGAGAGCCGGTACTCCTCGCGGGCGTCGACCATCTCCACGTACGGCTTGACGTCCTGGTACGTCTCGATGAACCGCTCGGCGGAGATCGGGGCCCCGTCCAGGCTGATCCGCTCGGTGATGGTCTGCACGTGCGGCGAGGTGTAGCGCCCGGTGCGCAGCTCGAAGGCGCCGAGCAGGGCCTCGATCATGCGGGCCGTCGACGTCTTGCCGTTGGTGCCGGTGATGTGGATCGAGGGGTACGCGCGCTGCGGCTCGCCGAGGACGTCCATCAGGGCCGCGATCCGGGTGACGGAGGGCTCCAGCTTGGTCTCGCCCCAGCGGGTCGACAGCTCGGTCTCGACCTCGCGCAGCGCCTTGTCCAGCTCCGGGTCCTCGGGGCGGCTGGGCACGGGGTCGCCCTGCGGCGGTCCGGCCTGGGTGCGCAGGGTACGGCTGCCGGCCTCGATCACCGCCAGGTCGGGGTCACGCTGGGTCTCGGTGTCGACGATCTCGTCGAACTGGTCGTCGCTCTGGTCGCTCGGCTCGCTCACGGGCCCAGTCTACGGAGCGGCACCGACAGGACGATGGACCCACCCCTTTCGGTACTTTCGGTCCACCGCCGGAGCGATCACCCGAGCCGGTTCTGGAGGCCCGTCGGGAGCAGGGCCGTCACCAGGTAGGCGCCGTCCTCCCGGCGGGCCTGCAGGGTGCCGCCCATGCTCGTGACGCGCTCCTCCATGGAGAACAGGCCCGTGCCGGTCGAGACGGGTGCCGGGTCCGGCGGGCTCTTCGGCAGGGGGTTGCGCACCTCGATCCGCAGATCGGGTCCCACGACGGTGATCGCGACGGTCACGGGGAGGCCGGGCGCGTGCTTGGCGGCGTTCGTCAGGCACTCCCGGACGACGCGGTGGACGGCCGCCTGCCGCAGCGGGGAGAGCGCCTTGGCCTCCTCGGCGACCGTCAGCTCGACGGGGCTGCCCATCCGCTCGCTCTCCCCCGCGAGCTCGGTGAGCCCTTCGAGGCCGGGGGTGGCGGCGTCCCGGTCGGCGCGGCGCACGATCGTCTCGTTGAGCATGAGGTGGGCACGCCGGGCCGTGTCCGCGAGCTCCTCGAAGTCCTTCTGGTGGGCCTCTCCCCTGGCCCGTACGGCGAGGACCTCGGCCCGCACAGTGAGGACGGTGAGCTCGCGGCCGACCAGGTCGTGGACGTCCCGGCCGACGGAGATCCGCTCCTCCTGCACGGCCTGCCGGGCGGCGGCCTCGCGGCGCTGGAGCTCCAGGGCGCGGACGAGGTCCTGGCGGTACGCGGCGATGCCGACGCCCGCCGCGAGGACGCCGATCGGGACGACGAGGCTGAGGAAGTCGCTGAGGGTCTCGCCGTGCTCGGCGGGCCAGCCGGGCGTGAGGAAGTAGGCGTACGCCACGGCGACGTACAGCAGGGTCGCGGCGATCGCGGCTCGCCGCCCGCGGAACCGGCCGATCGAGTACAGCGCGAACTGGATCATGGTCAGCTCGTGCAGCCAGCCCATCAGGCCGAGCGCCACCACGTACGGCAGCCAGGGCAGCCGGCGGCGCAGCACGAGGGTGGCCGCGCCGGCCGCCAGGACGAGGGTCGCGGTGACCCCGGTGAGGGAGTTGTCGGCGCGGGCGAGCCCCGGCACGTCCAGGACCATCAGGCCGAAGGCGCTGAGCGCGGCGACGACGTCGAGGGCGCGGGGCGAGACGGCCCACCGGTCCACGCAACGGCGGAGCGCGGGGACGGTGGGGAGGCGGAGCATGCCTTCCATCATCCAGGGTCCTTCGTCCCGGACCCATGGACTTCGGTCACAAGTCGCGTGATCTCACCCACAAACGGACAAAGCCGAAGGGGCCCGGAACCGTACGAGACGGTCCCGGGCCCCTTCGCGTTACGGGCTAGGCCTGCGGCAGCGCCGCCAGCTGGGCCTGGATGCGGGCGATGTCCTCGTCCGCCTTGGCGAGGCGGCCACGGATCTTGTCGACCACGTTGTCCGGGGCCTTGGCGAGGAAGGCCTCGTTGCCGAGCTTGCCCTCGGCCTGGGCCTTCTCCTTCTCGGCCGCCGCGAGGTCCTTCGCGAGGCGCTTGCGCTCGGCGGCGACGTCGATCGTGCCGGACAGGTCCAGCTCGACCGTGGCACCGGCGACCGGCAGGGTGGCGGTGGCGGAGAAGCCCTCGCCCTCCGGCTGGAGCCGCAGGATCTGGCGGATGGCGGCCTCGTGCGCGACGAGCGGGGTGCCGTCGAGGGTGAGGCGGGCGGGCACCTTCTGGGCGTCCTGGAGGCCCTGCTCCTTGCGGAAGCGGCGGACCTCGGTGACGACCCGCTGGACCAGCTCGATCTCCTTCTCGGCGGCCTCGTCGTGGAAGCCGCCCGGGGCGTCGGCCCCAGGAACAGACACAGCCTTCGGCCAGTCGGCGATCACGAGGGACTCGCCGCCGGTGAGCGTCGTCCACAGGGTGTCGGTGACGAACGGGACGATCGGGTGCAGCAGGCGCAGCATGACGTCCAGGACCTCGCCGAGGACGCGGCCGGAGACCTTGGCGCCCTCGCCGCCCGCGAAGAACGTGGTCTTCGACAGCTCGACGTACCAGGCGAAGACCTCGTCCCACGCGAAGTGGTAGAGCGACTCGCTCAGCTTGGCGAACTGGAAGTCGTCGTAGTACGCGTCGACCTGCGCGACCGTCTCGTTCAGACGGGACAGGATCCAGCGGTCGGTCGCCGACATCTCGGAGGCGTCCGGCAGCGGGCCCTCGATCGTGGCGCCGTTCATCATCGCGAACCGGGTCGCGTTCCAGATCTTGTTGGCGAAGTTCCGGGACGCCTGGACCCAGTCCTCGCCGATCGGGACGTCGACGCCCGGGTTGGCGCCCTTGGCCAGGGTGAAGCGCAGGGCGTCGGAGCCGTACTTGTCCATCCAGTCCAGCGGGTTGACCGTGTTCCCGAACGACTTCGACATCTTCTTGCCGAACTCGTCGCGGACCATGCCGTGGAACGCGATCGTGCGGAACGGCGGCTGGCCGTCCATCGCGTACAGGCCGAACATCATCATCCGGGCGACCCAGAAGAACATCAGGTCGTAGCCGGTGACCAGGACGGAGTTCGGGTAGAACTTCTCCAGGTCCGGCGTCTGCTCCGGCCAGCCGAGCGTGGAGAACGGCCACAGGCCGGACGAGAACCACGTGTCGAGGACGTCGGTGTCCTGCGTCCAGCCCTCGCCCGTGGGTGCCTCGTCGTCGGGGCCGACGCAGACCAGCTCACCGTTCGGACCGTGCCAGACGGGGATGCGGTGGCCCCACCACAGCTGGCGCGAGATGCACCAGTCGTTGAGGTTGTCGACCCAGTCGAAGTAGCGCTGCGACATGTCGGCCGGGTGGATGTTGACCCGACCGTCGCGGACGGCGTCACCGGCGGCCTTGGCGAGGGTCTCGACCTTGACCCACCACTGCAGGGACAGACGCGGTTCCAGCGTCGTCTTGCAGCGCGAGCAGTGGCCCACGGAGTGGACGTACGGGCGCTTCTCGGCGACGATCCGGCCCTCGGCGCGCAGGGCGGCGACGATGGCGGAGCGGGCCTCGAAGCGGTCCAGGCCCTGGAAGGGGCCGTGGGTGGTGATCACACCGCGCTCGTCGAGGACCTCGATGGACTCGAGGTTGTGGCGCTGGCCGATGGCGAAGTCGTTCGGGTCGTGCGCCGGGGTCACCTTGACGGCGCCGGTGCCGAACTCCGGGTCGACGTGCGTGTCGGCGACGACCGGGATCGTACGGTCGGTGAGCGGCAGCTTGATCTGCTTGCCGATCAGGTGGGCGTAGCGCTCGTCGTCGGGGTGGACGGCGACGGCGGTGTCACCGAGCATCGTCTCCGCGCGGGTCGTGGCGACGACGATGGTGTCGTCACCCTCGCCGTACTTCATGGAGACGAGCTCGCCGTCGTCGTCCTGGTAGTCGACCTCGATGTCGGAGATGGCCGTCAGACAGCGCGGGCACCAGTTGATGATGCGCTCGGCGCGGTAGATCAGCCCGTCGTCGAACATCTTCTTGAAGACGGTCTGGACGGCCCGGGACAGGCCCTCGTCCATGGTGAAGCGGTCCCGGCTCCACGCCAGACCCTCACCGAGACGGCGCATCTGACCGGTGATCTGGCCACCGGACTCGGCCTTCCACTCCCAGACGCGCTCGACGAAGGCTTCGCGGCCCAGGTCGTGGCGGGACTTGCCCTCCTTGGCGAGCTCACGCTCGACGACGTTCTGGGTGGCGATGCCGGCGTGGTCCAGGCCCGGCTGCCACAGCGTCTCGAAGCCCTGCATGCGCTTGCGGCGGGTGAGGGCGTCGATCAGCGTGTGCTCGAAGGCGTGGCCCAAATGGAGCGAGCCCGTGACGTTCGGCGGCGGGATGACGATGGTGTACGCCGGCTTCTCGCTCTTCGCGTCCGCCTCGAAGTACCCCCGCTCTACCCAGCGCTCGTACAGCGGCCCCTCTACCTCGGCCGGCGCGTACTGGGTCGGCAGTTCGGTGGTGGGCGCTGTCTGCTGCTGAGTGTTCTCGGTCACGGGGCCAGTTTAGGGGTGTTGCGGTGGTGTCCTGAAACGCTTTGGTTCGGTAACGGTGTGGCCCCCGCCGCACTTACCGGTCACGGGTTCCGCCAGGATGTTCGGCAGACATAAACATCCTGTGAGGGGAACCTGTCGATGAGCTACAACCAGCCGGGTCCGTACGGCGGCCAGCAGCCCGGTCCTTACGGCCAGCCCGGCCCCTACGGCCAGCAGCCGCAGCAGCCCGGCCCGTACGGCCAGCCGCAGGCTCCGCAGCCGGGTTACGGATACCCCCAGCAGGCCCCGCAGGGCGTTCCGCCGCAGCAGCCGCCCTACGGCTACCCGCAGCAGCCGCAGCAGCCCGGCCCCTACGGCCAGCAGCCGCAGTACGGCGCCCCGCAGGGCCCCGGCGGCTACGTTCCCCACCCGCCGGCCCCGAAGAAGTCCAAGGCGGGCTGGATCATCGGCGCGGTGGCGGTCGTCGCGGCGATCGGCGTGGGCGCGTACTTCGTGATCGGCGGCGGCGGTGGCGCCTCCGTCGCGGACGACGGCCCGCACAAGCTGGTCACGCCGGAGACGGTGCTCGTCGAGTACAAGAAGTCGCCGGACAGCGGCAACTCCTCCGACAAGGACTCCCTGAAGGAGGCCGAGAAGAACGGCGTCAAGAACGCCAAGGAGGTCCAGGCCGGCTACCAGGTGGAGAACAAGGCCAATCCCCTGGCGAACAAGCTGATCCAGTTCAACGGCCTGTACGGCGAGATCGACGACCCCGAGTCGGTCGTCGACGCCATCTTCGCCACCACCAAGGCGGAGGCGGAGAAGGACAAGGGCAAGGAGGACACCCCGGAGCTGATCGGCAGCCCGCAGGAGTACTCGCCGTCCGAGCTCGACGGCGCCGTCCTGAAGTGCCAGCAGATCCAGACGAAGGCCGACGCCGACAAGGGCGCCCCGGCGATGACCATGACGATGTGCGTGTGGGCCGACCACAGCACGGTGGGCATGGTCGTCCCGATCGACACGGCCTCGCTGCTCGCGGGCAAGGCCGGTTCGGCGGAGGACGCCGCCGCCCTCACCGCCAAGTTCCGCAAGGAAGTCCGCGTCAAGGCCTGATCCGAGGCCCGCAGTAGGGGCCTCCAGCTCGTCGAGTCGACCGGCGCCGACATCCGCTACCTGGTCTTCAACACCCAGGACGACTCCGTCGCCAAGCTGCCCGTCCGC
>NZ_JBEOVH010000007.1:0-148931 GCF_040295385.1 Streptomyces sp. NPDC002825 | reverse complement strand
AATTCCCCCCACCCCCCCCCCCCCCACGCCAAGACCCCCGCCCCCCACCGGCGTCGGGCCCGCCCCGCCGGCCGGCGGGGCGCCCCTCCCATGTCCGTACGGCTCAGGCCGACTTCTCGTGCCTGCCGTCGTTCTTCACGATCCGCGGGACCAGCGTCGGGTTGACGTTGTTGCGGACGACGTCGGCCGTGATGACCACGCGGGCCACGTCCTTGCGGGACGGGACCTCGTACATGACCGACTGGAGGACCTCCTCCATGATGGCGCGCAGACCGCGCGCGCCGGTGCCGCGGAGGATCGCCTGGTCGGCGATGGCCTCCAGGGCCGGGCGGTCGAAGTCCAGCTCCACGCCGTCGAGTTCGAAGAGGCGCTGGTACTGCTTCACCAGCGCGTTGCGCGGCTCGACCAGGATCTGGAGGAGCGCCTCGCGGTCCAGGTTGTGGACGGAGGTCAGCACGGGGAGACGGCCGATGAACTCGGGGATCATCCCGAACTTCACCAGGTCCTCCGGCATGACCTCCTGGAACTGGTCGCTCGCCTCGATCTCGCGCTTGGAGCGGATGGTCGCCCCGAAGCCGATGCCCTTGGCGCCCGCCCGCGACTCGATGATCTTCTCCAGGCCGGCGAAGGCGCCGCCCACGATGAAGAGCACGTTCGTCGTGTCGATCTGGATGAACTCCTGGTGCGGGTGCTTCCGTCCGCCCTGCGGGGGCACCGAGGCCGTCGTGCCTTCCAGGATCTTCAGGAGGGCCTGCTGCACGCCCTCACCGCTCACGTCACGCGTGATCGACGGGTTTTCGCTCTTACGGGCGACCTTGTCGATCTCGTCGATGTAGATGATCCCGGTCTCGGCCTTCTTGACGTCGTAGTCCGCGGCCTGGATCAGCTTGAGCAGGATGTTCTCGACGTCCTCGCCGACATAGCCGGCCTCCGTCAGCGCCGTCGCGTCGGCGATGGCGAACGGGACGTTGAGCATGCGGGCCAGGGTCTGGGCCAGGAGCGTCTTTCCCGAACCTGTCGGCCCCAGCAGCAGAATGTTGGACTTCGCCAGTTCGATGGCGTCGTCACGGCCCTGCGCGCCGCCGTTCTCGCCGGCCTGGACGCGCTTGTAGTGGTTGTACACCGCGACCGAGAGGGCCTTCTTCGCGGGCTCCTGCCCGACGACGTACCCCTCGAGGAACTCGTAGATCTCGCGGGGCTTGGGGAGTTCCTCCCACCGCACCTCGCTCGTCTCCGCGAGTTCTTCCTCGATGATCTCGTTGCAGAGGTCGATGCACTCGTCGCAGATGTACACACCGGGTCCCGCGATGAGCTTCTTCACCTGCTTCTGGCTCTTTCCGCAGAACGAGCACTTGAGCAGGTCGCCGCCATCACCGATGCGTGCCACGAGGTGCTTCCCCTTCGCCTGGGAGCGCTTGGTTCAGCGACTCCTGGTGCCTCATATTCGACGGTACCTTGCCGGGCCCCCCGTTCGGGCCCCCCTTGGCACGGTTCACATGGTCGCGATTCGGCCACAGGGGCTTCGCGGGCCCTGCGGACCGTGCCGAGGGAAGGTCGGGCGTCAGCGCTCGGCGGAGGCCGTGCTCTTGCGGGTCGAGACGATCTGGTCGATCAGGCCGTACGCCAGGGCGTCCTCGGCCGTCAGGATCTTGTCGCGCTCGATGTCGTCGCGGATCTTCTCGATCGGCGTCGAGGAGTGCTTGGCCAGCATCTCCTCGAGCTGGCTGCGCATGCGCAGGATCTCGTTGGCCGCGATCTCCAGGTCGGAGAGCTGCTCACGGCCGGTGCCGCCGGAGGGCTGGTGGATCAGCACGCGGGCGTTCGGCAGGGCCATCCGCTTGCCGGGGGTGCCGGCGGCGAGCAGCACGGCCGCGGCGGAGGCCGCCTGGCCCATGCAGACCGTCTGGATGTCGGGCTTCACGAACTGCATCGTGTCGTAGATGGCCGTGAGCGCGGTGAAGGAGCCGCCCGGGCTGTTGATGTAGATCGAGATGTCGCGGTCCGGGTCCATCGACTCCAGGCACAGCAGCTGCGCCATGACGTCGTTGGCGGAGGCGTCGTCGATCTGCACGCCGAGGAAGATCACGCGCTCCTCGAACAGCTTCGCGTACGGGTCGTACTCGCGGACGCCCTGCGAGGTGCGCTCGACGAAGCGCGGCACGACGTAGCGGTTGTCCATCGGCGCGCCGGTGTAGAGGCCGCTCGGGGAGAGGTTGTTCTGCATCTGGGTGTTCACCGTCCTGGTGGCGTTCAGAGGGGGCTGGGGGCTCTTCGGCGGGCTGCCGGCGCTCAGGCGCCCGTGCCGCCGCCGCCCGGAACACCCGCGGCGTGCGTGATGATGTCGTCGATGAGGCCGTACTCCTTGGCCTCCTCCGCCGTGAACCAGCGGTCGCGGTCGCCGTCGCGGATGATCGTCTCGACGGTCTGGCCGGAGTGGTGCGCGGTGATCTCGGCCATGCGCTTCTTGGTGCGCAGGAGGTACTCGGCCTGGATCTTGATGTCGGAGGCGGTGCCGCCGATGCCGGCGGAGCCCTGGTGCATCAGGATGTCGGTGTTCGGCAGCGCGAAGCGCTTGCCGGGCGTGCCGGCGGTGAGCAGGAACTGGCCCATGGAGGCCGCCATGCCCATACCGATGGTGACGACGTCGTTCGGGATGAACTGCATGGTGTCGTAGACCGCCATGCCGGCCGTCACCGAGCCGCCGGGGCTGTTGATGTACAGGTAGATGTCCTTCTCCGGCTCGGCGGCCAGGAGGAGCATCTGCGCGGTGATCTTGTTGGCGATGTCGTCGTCGACCTGCTGGCCGAGGAAGATGATCCGCTCGCCGAGCAGCCGGTTGTAGACATGGTCGCCGAGGCCGCCACCGATGGACGGCTCACCCGCGGCGTAAGGCTTCAGATTCGTCACGTATCCACCTGCTCGTCTCCGACGGCCCCGGGCCGTCTCAGCGTCTTGTTCTGAGGGCAGTGCCCTCGTATTCATGGACCCTAACGCGCAGGTCGGACAACGCCATCCCGGTTCCCGAACTGTTCGCTGGGAGCGCAAGGTAGTTGGGGACGTGTAAGGGGGTCCCGGTACGTCCACGGGCCCGTACGCACAGGAGTGCGCACGGGCCCGTGGAGCAGGGTCCGCCGGGGGCGGGGGCCCTTACTTGTCCTCGGAGACCTCGGCCTCGCCGGTGACGGCCTCGACGGCCTCGGCGGCGGCCTCGACGACCTCGTCCTCGTCGTCGGAGAGGTCGACGACCTCGCCGTTGGTGTCCTTGACCGTGGCGGCCTCGACGACGACCGCGAGGGCCTTGCCGCGGGCGACCTCGCCGACGAGCATCGGGACCTGGCCCTGCTGGGCCACGGCCTGGGCGAACTGGTCGGGGCTCATGCCGGAGGAGGCGGCACGGCGGAACAGGTGCTCGGTGAGCTCCTCGCGGGAGACGTCGAGCTTCTCCTTGTTGACGAGCTCATCGAGGATGAACTGCGTCTTGATGCCCTTCTCGGCCTGCTCCTTGGTCTCGGCCAGGAACTCCTCCTCGGTCTTGCCCTGGATCTCCAGGTACTTCGCGAGGTCGAGGCCCATCTGGCCGAGCTGGTGGTGCTCCAGGTTGTGCTTGCGGGTGTTGATCTCGTCCTCGAGAAGCTTCTCGGGCATCGGGACCTCGACCAGCTTGAGGAGCTCGTCGAGGACGCGCTCCTGGGCCTGGGTGGCCTGGTCGAACTGCTTCATGTTCTCGAGGCGCTTGCGGCTGTCGGCCTTGAGCTCGTCGAGGGTGTCGAACTCCGACGCCATCTGGGCGAACTCGTCGTCGAGCTCGGGGAGCTCACGGGCGGCGACGGTGGTGACCTTGACGGTGACCTCCGCGTCCTTGCCCTCGGCGGAGCCGCCCTTCAGCTGCGAGGTGAAGGTGGCCTCGCCGCCGGCCTCGAGGCCCTTGACGGCCTCGTCGATGCCGTCGAGGAGCTCGCCGGAGCCGATGGTGTACGAGACGTCCGAGGCGACACCGTCGGGCAGGACCTCGCCGTCGACCTTGGCCTCGAGGTCGATGGTGACGACGTCGCCGTCCTGGGCGGCGCGCTCGACCGGGGAGGTCGAGGCGAAGCGCTCGCGGAGCTGCTCCACGGACTTCTCGACGTCCTCGTCGGTGACCTCGACGGCGTCCACGGTGACCTCGATGCCGGAGTAGTCCGGGATCTCGATCGTCGGGCGGACGTCGACCTCGGCGGTGAAGGCCAGCAGCTCGCCGTCCTTCAGCTCGGTGATGTCGACCTCGGGCTGGCCGAGCGGGTTGACCTCGGCCTCGTTGACGGCCTCGGTGTAGAACTTCGGGAGCGCGTCGTTGACGGCCTCCTCCAGCACGGCGCCGCGGCCGAACCGCTGGTCGATCACGCGAGCAGGGATCTTGCCCTTACGGAAGCCCTTGACCGTGACCTGCTGGTTGATCTTCTTGTACGCCGCGTCGAGGCTGTCCTTGAGCTCCTCGAAGGGCACCTCGACAGTGAGCCGAACCCGGGTCGGGTTCAGGGTCTCCACGGCGCTCTTCACGGTTCGGTCTCCTTGTGGCTGATTCCTGGAATCCGCCGGGGCCGCGTGTGGCGGTTCCGGCGGGTCGGCCCGGTCAGAAAGACACACGGGCACGCAGCTTGCATAGTAACCGCAAGCGGGATGACGCCCACAACGTGATCAAGAACGCGCGTGGTCAGCGCGTGATCGTCATGGTCGGGGTGGCGGGATTTGAACCCACGGCCTTCCGCTCCCAAAGCGGACGCGCTACCAAGCTGCGCCACACCCCGTCGGTGCGACACGTAGGGTACATGGACGGGGACTGTGCGGCGCCCCCTGTTTTACGGGTGTGCGCGGAAGGCCCCTGACCGGCTACCATGCTCCTCGTGCCGCGGTCCTCGTGACCTGCGGCGCGATGCTGTGCGGGTGTAGCTCAATGGTAGAGCACTAGTCTTCCAAACTAGCTACGCGGGTTCGATTCCCGTCACCCGCTCTTTCATACGGTTCGGGCCCGGTTCCTCGTCGAGGAGCCGGGCCCGAACCGCATGGTCAGAACTTTATGGACCCCACGGTCTGGGTTATCGAGTCCAGGAAGCGCTGGATGTCGTCGGCCATGCCGGTGGAGGCGAGGAAGAAGCCGAAGAGGACCGCGACCACGGCCGGGCCGCCCTTGAGGTTTCCCCCTCGGATCAGCACCACCAGGATGATTGCCAACAGCAACACCACAGACAGTGAAATGGCCACAACTGATCACACCCTCGGTCGGTCCCACCTTGCCCACCAGGGAGCCCCTGTCTCGGAACACCCCCCGCTGTCTCCATCGTGCCACCAACCCCCCTGCCCCCGCTGCAGGGTGACGAATCGTCGGCCGCGGGCACCGGAAAGGGAGAGGATTGCCACACCCGTACAACCAGGGGCCGATTGCGGTGTTTTGAGGGTTTTGCACCGCAGCCCACCATCCCCTTTCGAGGCGGTTTACCCCTTCTTGCCCCCTTTGTTCCACATGCTTTTCGGACAGCTGGCTCACAGCTAGCGTCTCGGCAATGTCGTCCACCACCCACCCAGGAATCACCGCCACCCCCCTCCGCAGCGCGCCCGCCCCCAGAGTCGGGCGCCGGCGTGACCCGTACTTCGACAACGCGAAGTACCTCGCCATCCTGCTCGTGGCCGTGGGGCACGTGCTCCCCGTGGTGGTGGAGGGCAGCCGGACGACCAGAACCCTGTACATGCTGGTGTACGCCTTCCACATGCCGGCCTTCGTCCTCATATCCGGCCACCTCTCGCGGAGCTACACCGGAAGGCCCGACCAGCTCCGGCGCCTGCTCACCGGGGTCGTCGTGCCGTACCTCGTCTTCGAGGTCGCGTACACGCTGCTGATCCGCTGGGGAGCGCAGCCCGAGCGGCCCTACAGCCTGCTCCACCCCTCGTACCTGATGTGGTTCCTGATCGCGCTGTTCGTCTGGCGGGTGACCGCCCCCTTCTGGTCGGTCATCCGTCGGCCCGTGCCCGTGTCCATCGCGATCGGGGCGCTGGCGGCGATCACGCCCGGCCTGGACGGCGTCATCGGCATGCAGCGGGTGCTGCAGTTCCTGCCGTTCTTCGTGATCGGGCTGCGGATGCGGCCGGAGCACTTCCTGTTCCTGCGGCGGCGGCCGGTGCGGATCGCGGCCGCGCTGGTCTTCGCCGGCGCCCTGCCCTTCACGTACTGGGCGACCGCCAGCATCCACATGACCTGGTTCTACCGGACCGTGAGCGCCCAGGAGATGGGCGTGGCCTGGTGGCCCGGGCTCATCCGGGTCGGCGCCCTGTTCGTCTGCACGCTGATCCTCACGGCGGCCTTCCTCGCCCTGGTCCCCGCCCGGAAGCGCTGGTTCACCGTCCTCGGCTCCGGGACCATCTGCGGCTATCTGCTGCACGGGTTCCTCATCCGGGGCGGGCAGTACTCGGGCTTCTTCGACCAGTACCCGTTCCTTGCCACGCCGGGCGGCCGGGTCTTCCTCGCCGTGACGACGCTCGCCGTGATGACGCTGCTGTGCACCCCGGTGGTGCACCGGATCATGAAGCCGGTGACGGAGCCGGAGCTGGCCTGGGCGTTCAGGAAGGACGCGAAAGAAGGAGAAGCGCCCGGTCGTCGTTGACGTCCTTGGCGACGGCCTCGATCAGGTGCCAGGCGACGCCCTCGAAGCCCTCGGCGACGCAGCGGTCGGCCTCGCCGGTGAGGCGGTCGATGCCCTCGGCGATGTCCCGGTCGGCGGCCTCCACCAGACCGTCGGTGAAGAGCATCAGGACGCCGCCGGGGCGCAGCGAGCCCTTGACCGGGTGGAACTCCGCCCCGTCGTAGACGCCGAGGAGGGGTCCGTCGGCGGCCTTCTCCTCCCAGCGGCCGCTGCCCGCGTGCAGCTGGAGGGCGGGCAGGTGGCCGGCGGAGAAGAGCTCGTAGTCGCCGGACTCCAGGTCGAGGACGAGATGGATCGAGGTGGCGAAGCCCTCGTCCCAGTTCTGGCGGAGGAGGTAGCCGTTCGCCGCCGGCAGGAAGCCGTGCGGCGGGAGCGAGCCGAGGAGGCCGCCGAAGGCGCCGGAGAGCAGCAGGGAGCGGGAGGCCGCGTCCATGCCCTTGCCGGAGACGTCGGTGAGGACGACCTCCAGGGTCCGGCCGCCGTGGGTGCGGGCGGCGACGACGAAGTCGCCCGAGAAGGACTGGCCGCCGGCCGGGCGCAGTGCCATCTCGCGGTGCCAGCCCTGCGGGAGCCGGGGCAGCGCGCTCTGGACGCGGATGCGCTCGCGCAGGTCGAAGAGCATGGTGCCGCCGCGCCGCCAGGGCACGCCGACCCGGGCCCTGAACTGGGCGATGAGCAGCCCGAAGAGCCCGCAGGCGGCGACGACCAGGACGGTGCCGGGGGTGACCCTCGCCGGACCCTGGGTGTACGGGCCGAGGACGACGGACTCGACGATGAGCGCGCCCGCGGCCGCCGCGTACAGGCCGAGCAGGCTGGCGGGGCGCAGCAGCAGGCCGCCGGCCACGATGGGCAGGACGAGCGCGGCGGGTGCGCACCAGACGGGGTTGAGCAGGGTCCCGACCGCGATGGCGGGGATCATCAGGAGGAGTCCTGCGAAGGCGAGCCAGTCGGCGCCGTCGCCGCGGAAGTAGTCGACGGCGGATCTGCGCAGCGCGACGCGGGCCCGGCGCACGCGCCTGCGTGTCCGGGCCGCGTAGGTGTTCACTCCGGCACGCTGTCCCATTGGCCTGGACCCTATCCATCCCGTCGGACATCGTGCAGGGGTACCCCAGGTGACAATGTGCGTGAAATCGGGTCGCCCCGGGCGCGCGCCGCTGATATCGATGGCATATGACGACTGAACTGCGGGTTCTCGACCCGTCGGAGTGGGACCGCTGGTACGGGGTGCTGGAGCTCGCGTTCGGCGGTGTGGCCGAGTCGCCGGAGGAGCGGGAGCTGTATCGCGGTCTGACCGAGTTCGACCGTTCCATCGGCGCGTGGGACAGCGACCTGTGCGTCGGTACGGCGGGGGCGTTCACGTTCCGGCTGACGGTGCCGGGCGGGGCGTCGGTCCCGGCGGCCGGGGTGACGATGGTGAGCGTGGCCGGAACGCATCGGCGGCGCGGGATCCTGACCTCGATGATGCGGCGGCAGCTGGACGACGTACGGAGCTGGGGCGAGCCGCTGGCGGTCCTGACGGCCTCCGAGGCGGAGATCTACGGCCGCTTCGGCTACGGCGCGGCGACCTACACGGCGCACGCGACCATCGACAGGACCCGGGTGCGGCTGACCGTGCCGGAGGGCGTGGACGGCGTGCGGCTGCGGGTGACGACCCCGGAGGAGGCGCTGGAGGCGACCGAGGCGGTGTACGCGGAGCTGGTCCCCGGGCGGCCCGGGATGCTGGCGCGGCGGCCGGGCTGGGAGCGGCAGGCGCTGCTCGACCCGCCGGGCGACCGGGGAGGTGCCTCGCCGCGGCTGTGCGTGCTGGCCGAGCGGGGCGGTGAGGTCGTCGGGTACGCGCACTACGCGATCAAGCCGGACTGGTCCTTCGCCGGTGCCGACGGTTCCGTCTCGGTGCACCAGCTGGCCGGGCTCGACCCGGTCGCGGAGGCGGCGCTGTGGCGCTACCTGTGTTCGGTGGACCTGACCACGAAGGTGAAGGTCCACAGCCGGCCGGTGGACGACGCCTGGCAGCACCTGGTGACGGAGGTGCGGCGCTGCGAGCCGACGCTGCGGGAGGGGCTGTTCGTGCGGCTCGTGGAGGTGGGCGCGGCGCTGGAGGCGCGGACGTACCAGGCGCCGGTGGATGTGGTGTTCGAGGTCGCGGACGCGTTCTGCCCCTGGAACGAGGGGCGGTGGCGGTTGACGGGGGACGGGAAGGGGGCGACCTGCGTGCGCACCGGGGACGCGCCCGATCTCGCGCTGTCCGTACGGGAGTTGGGGGCGGCGTACCTGGGCGGGACCTCGTTGGTGTCGTTGGCCGCGGCCGGGCGGGTGCGGGAGCTGCGCGGGGGCGCGTTGGTCGAGGCCTCGGTGGCCTTCGGCTCGCCTGTCGCGCCGTGGCTGCCGCACGGGTTCTAGGGGCGGGGCGGCAACGGGCCGGGCGCCGCCCTCGGGGTGTTGCCCACCCGTTCCGCCCCTGCGGAACGTACGCCCACAACAGGTCAGCGCTGCTGGCAGCCGGGGCACCAGAAGAGGTTGCGGTTGGCGAGGTCCGCCGTGCGGATCTCCCCGCCACAGATGTGGCACGGCATGTTCGCCCGGCGGTAGACGTAGACCTCGCCGCCGTGGTCGTCCACCCGGGGCGGGCGGCCCATGGCCTCCGGGGTGTGTTCGGGGCGGACCGTGTCGATGCGGTTCAGGCGGACGCCCTCCCGCATCAGCGTCGCCAGGTCCTCCCAGACCGCCGTCCACTCCCCCGCCGTGAGGTCCCTGCCCGCGCGGTACGGGTCGATGCCGTGCCGGAAGAGGACCTCGGCGCGGTAGACGTTTCCGACGCCCGCGACGACCTTCTGGTCCATGAGGAGCGCGGCGATCGTCGTGCGGGACTTCGAGATGCGGTGCCAGGCCCGCGCCGGGTCGTCGTCCTCGCGGAGCGGGTCCGGGCCGAGGCGGTCGTGTATCGCCCGCTTCTCGGCGTCCGTGATCAGGGCGCAGGTGGTGGGGCCGCGCAGGTCGACGTACCCCTCGGCGTCGGCGAGCCGCAGCCGGACCGTGTCCGCGGGCGGCGGCGCCGGGGCGTCGCCGAAGTTCACCTTGCCGAAGAGACCCAGGTGGATGTGGATCCACTCCTCGCCGGGGAAGCCCAGGAAGAGGTGCTTGCCGTGGGCCTCCGTCGTCTCCAGGACGGTCCCGTCGAGCAGGGCCGCCGAGTCGGCGAACTTGCCCTGCGGGCTGGAGACGCGCACGGGCCGGCCGCCGAACCTTTCGCGGTGGTCGGCGGCCAGCCGGTGGATGGTGTGCCCCTCGGGCATCAGGCGGTCGGCTCCTGCGGGTGGTGCGCGGGGATCGGCGGGAGCTCACCGGTGGTCTCGTACTTCGACAGCATGTCGATCCGGCGGGTGTGACGCTCGTCACCGGAGTACGGGGTGTTCAGGAAGATCTCGACGAACTTGGTCGCCTCTTCCTGGGTGTGCATCCGGCCACCGACGGAGATCACGTTGGCGTTGTTGTGCTCGCGGCCGAGGGCGGCGGTCTGCTCGCTCCAGGCGAGGGCGGCGCGCACCCCCTTCACCTTGTTCGCGGCGATCTGCTCGCCGTTGCCGGAGCCGCCGATGACGATGCCCAGGCTGTCCGGGTCCGCGGCCGTCTTCTCGGCGGCACGCAGGCAGAACGGCGGGTAGTCGTCGAGGGCGTCGTAGATGTGGGGACCGCAGTCGACGGGCTCGTGGCCGTGGGCCTTGAGCCACTCGACGAGGTGGTTCTTTAGTTCAAAGCCGGCGTGGTCGGAACCGATATAGACGCGCATGATGCCGAGTGTGGCACGTCAGGGCCCGGGTAGCAGGCAGCGGGGTCGGGACCTTCACCCGACCTGGTACGGACCTTCGACTCTCGCGAGGTCGCCCGTACAACGATCCGGAACGAGGTCTTCCGATCATCCCTGTTCACGGGGTTCAATGCTTGGGCTCGCGACCCGAGCAGCCCCCACACACGAAAAGGCGTCGATGAACACGCAACCGACCCTGACGAAGGACGGCCACGAGACCGGCACCACCGGCGGCTCGCAGTCCTCCGACGGCCTCAAGGCCGGGCTCAAGAACCGCCACCTGTCGATGATCGCGATCGGCGGCGTCATCGGCGCCGGTCTCTTCGTCGGCTCCGGCTCCGGCATCGCCGCGGCCGGCCCCGCGATCCTCCTCTCGT
Source organism: Streptomyces sp. NPDC002825 (assembly GCF_040295385.1). Taxonomy (NCBI): domain Bacteria; kingdom Bacillati; phylum Actinomycetota; class Actinomycetes; order Kitasatosporales; family Streptomycetaceae; genus Streptomyces; species Streptomyces sp. NPDC002825. The sequence continues at coordinate 138,078 of NZ_JBEOVH010000007.1, read as the reverse complement.
ACGCACTCGTCGGCGCCATGGTCGTCTTCGTGATGCGGATGCTCGGCGAGATGGCCGCCGCCCGCCCGTCCTCCGGCTCCTTCTCCGCCTACGCGGACCAGGCCCTGGGCCGTTGGGCCGGTTTCAGCATCGGCTGGCTGTACTGGTTCTTCTGGGTCGTCGTGCTCGCCGTCGAGGCGACCGCGGGCGCCAAGATCCTGGAGAGCTGGGTCCCGGCCGTGCCGCAGTGGGGCTGGGCGCTCATCGTGATGGTGGTGCTCACCGCGACCAACCTGGGCTCCGTCGCCTCGTACGGCGAGTTCGAGTTCTGGTTCGCCGGCATCAAGGTCGTCGCCATCGCCGGCTTCGTGGTCATCGGTCTGCTCGCCGTCTTCGGCGTGCTGCCCGGCTCGGACAACCCGGGCGCCGGATTCGCGCACCTCACCGACAGCGGGGGCTTCTTCCCGATGGGCGCGGGCGCGGTCCTCACCGGTGTGCTGATGGTCGTCTTCTCGTTCATGGGCAGCGAGATCGTCACGCTCGCCGCCGGCGAGTCGGAGGACCCGCAGAAGGCCGTCACCAAGGCCACCAACAGCGTGATCTGGCGGATCGGCGTCTTCTACCTGGGCTCGATCTTCGTCGTCCTGACGCTGCTGCCGTGGAACGACAAGTCGATCGTCGACAAGGGCTCGTACGTCGCCGCCCTCGACTCCATCGGCATCCCGCACGCCGGCCAGATCATGAACGTGATCGTCCTGACGGCCGTCCTGTCCTGCCTCAACTCGGGCCTCTACACGGCCTCCCGCATGGCCTTCTCGCTCGGCCGGCGCGGTGACGCACCCAAGGCCTTCGCCAGGACCAACAAGCGGGGCGTGCCGACGGCCGCGATCCTCGGTTCGGTCGTCTTCGGCTTCGTCGCGGTCTTCTTCAACTACAAGTGGCCCGACACCGTCTTCGCCTTCCTGCTCAACTCCTCCGGCGCGGTCGCGCTCTTCGTCTGGCTGGTCATCTGCGTGACCCAGCTGCGGATGCGCGGCATCATCCTGCGGGAGTCGCCGGAGAAGCTGATCGTGAAGATGTGGCTCTTCCCGTACCTGACCTGGGCGACCATCGCCATGATCGTCGGCGTCCTCGGCTACATGGTCGTCGACGGCGGCAGCAACCGTGAGCAGGTCGTGCTGTCCCTGCTCGTGGCCGCGTTCGTGATCGCGATCGCGCTGGTCCGCCAGCGTCTCGGCAAGAACGTCGCCCCGGCCGAGGAGCTCGAGCGCGTCTAGCTTCCCGGGCGTACGAAAGGGCCCTGCCGCTCCCCCGAGCGGCAGGGCCCTTCGCGTATGACTCCGGGGTCAGCCCTTCGCGTACGGCTCAGGGGCTCAGCCCCTGGGACACGACTCCGGGGCTCAGCCCTTGCGGCCGACGAGCTTCCAGGCGGCCGGCAGGGCGCCCATGGCGAGCGCGGCCTTGAGGGCGTCGCCGATGAGGAACGGCGTGAGGCCGGCGGCGACGGCCTGGCCGAGGGTCATGCCGTTGGCGACGGCCAGGTACGGCACGCCGACCGCGTAGATGATCGCCGAGCCGAGCACCATGGCGCCGGCGGTGCGGAGCACGGAGCGGTCGGCGCCGCGGCGGGCGAGGGCGCCGACGACGGTGGAGGCGAGGAGCATGCCGAGGATGTAGCCGAAGGACGCCATGCCGTAGCCCGAGGTGGCCCCCGCGAACCACGGGACGCCCGCCATGCCCGCGACCGCGTACAGGGCGAGGGCGAGGAAGCCGCGGCGGGCGCCGAGCGCGGTGCCGACGAGCAGGGCGGCGAAGGTCTGGCCGGAGACCGGGACCGGGGAGCCGGGGACCGGGACCGTGAGCTGCGCGGCGAGGCCGGTGAGGGCGGCGCCGCCGACGACCAGGGCGATGTCGCGGGCGCGGCTCGCCGGGATCAGGTCGGCGAGGACGGTGCCCGCCCGGAGGGAGCGGACGGGGGCGGCGGCGGTGCTCATCGGTACTCCGCGGGGTGAGGGTGCAAGGGACAGGTTGACGCTATGCCAGGAGTGAACGAGCGATCACCGTCAGCCGCCGACAAAGCGCGGGCCGAGCACTTCATGGGGTTCCGACAAAGGTCGGATTTCATGCCTCGCACCACGTGACCCTTGTCACTGGGAAGGCCACGACAGACGCCCCTTTTGCGCCAGGGGAAGGTCAACGGAGAGACTGTGGAGTCTCCATAAACCTGCAGAGAGCGCGAGCCCCCACATGCACGACTCCCTCGCCTCCGAACCGGATCCCCTCTCCCACTGCCTGAAGCAGCGTCATGTCAACTGCCCGCCACCGAAGCAACAGGCTTGCAGGACACGACATCAGTGGCGGTGATGTCGCGCTCGCGTCCAGCCGCACCCCGTTGGCGAGGTACGGCAGGGGCCGCTGACCGGGCCCCGCGTCGCCACAACTCCAGACCTCTGGCCCGGACGTTGCGGGAGCCGTTCCGATCCGCGTGATCAACGAATCCGCAGGATCGGCATGCGAACCGCGCTTGAGATACGCGGTTCGCCTTGTCCACGTACCCGCACTCCGCGCAGGTGCGGGAGGTGTACGCCGGATCGACGTACACCACCGGCACTCCTACCCGGCGGGCCTTGTACGCGATGAACTCCCCGAGCTGAGCGAAGGCCCAGGAGTGAAGGGCGGCCCGTTGGGGCTTCCTCAGCCGTACCCGCTCGCGGATGCCCGTCAGGTCCTCCAGGGCAATTCCGCGACCGGTGCGTTCAGCCTCGGCCACCACATGCTTCGCGATCTTGTGATTGACATCCTTCGCCCGCCGCGCCTCCTTGCGGCGCCGCTTCTTCAACCGACGGCGGGCGGACGGTGTGTTCTTCGCCTGCAGCTTCCGCCGGAGGCCGCGCTCGCGAACCCGAAGTCGATTCAGTTGACGTCCGGCCATGACCTTGCCGTCGGAGGTGGTCGCAATGTTCACGATCCCCAGATCGACACCGAGGAAGTCGACCGGATCCTCGTTCGGCTCGGCTTCCGGAACCTCGCAGGTGGAGTTCAGGAACCACGCGCCGTCCCGGTACACCAGATCCGACTCGCCACGCCGATGCAAGGCCAGGGTCGCGAGCTGGTCCGGGGAACCGGTGAACGCCACCCCCTTGAGTCGCCCCCGCACGGTCCAGATCGACACGGTGCCCTGCTCGATCCGCCAGGACAACATCCGGTCGTCAAACGGCTGTCCGCTGGCAGCCCGAAAGACGAGCGGCTTGCCGGTCGCGCGCCGGTATCGCCCTGAGCCCGGTCGGCCATACCGCCCCGCCCGCGCATTCGCCCTCAGGGACGCGTAAGCGTCACAGGTCTTCTTGATCACATGCTGCGCCGCCTGCGCACCGAGCCCCCACTGCCCCTTGACCTGCTCGTACGTGAGCTTGCGCAGACCAAGGTTCCGGTACACGCCGCACTCGAACGCAACCCCGCTCACCCACGTCGCCGCCTCGTTACAGGCATGCAGAGTCGCCTCAAGAGCCTCCGCCTCGACAGGCGCCGGTAGCAGCTTTACCCGAACCACCAGCTTCACGACGATCACGCTAGCCAGCTCGCCGCACAAAGGGCCTAACTCCGCACAATTACGTCAGATCCAGTGACAGCTGGTTCAATTGTTCGCGTCTCCGCATGTCGGCGACCTCTACACCGACGACCACAGTGCAGCAATCAGCAACGAGCCTTCACTTTGTGTGAAGATCGTGCCCGTATAGCGGACATCTGTTCCCTCTGAACGGGGTGCCCGCCCAGACTGTGGACTCCTCCCCGTCTCAGCTAGTGAACAGGGCTCGCCCATGTCTCGGACCACCGCGCCCGCGCCGGCCGACCGCAAGGACGGCGCGACCGCACCTGCCGAGGGCCTCTCGCACGGCCTCAAGCAGCGCCATCTCTCGATGATCGCCCTCGGCGGGGTCATCGGCGCCGGGCTCTTCGTCGGCTCCGGTGCCGGCATCGCCGCCGCCGGGCCCTCGATCGTGATCGCCTACGCGATCTCGGGTGTCCTCGTGATGCTCGTGATGCGGATGCTCGGCGAGATGTCGGCCGCGAACCCGGCCTCCGGCTCCTTCTCCGTCCACGCCGAGCGCGCCTTCGGCTCCTGGGCGGGCTTCACCTCGGGCTGGGCCTTCTGGTTCCTGCTCTGCGTCGCCGTCGGCCTGGAAGGCATCGGCGCCGCGAAGATCATGACCGGCTGGTTCCCCGGCAGCCCCGAGTGGGCCTGGGTCGCGCTCTTCATGCTGGTCTTCTGCGTCAGCAACCTGGCGGCGGTGAAGAACTTCGGCGAGTTCGAGTTCTGGTTCGCCGCGCTGAAGGTCGGCGCGATCGTCCTCTTCCTCGGCATCGGCGTCCTCGCGATCGTCGGCGTCCTGCCCGGCACGGACTCCCCCGGCACCGCGAACCTCAGCGGCGACGGCGGCTTCTTCCCGCACGGCTCCGAGGGCCTGATCGTGGGCCTGCTGGCCTCCGTCTTCGCGTACGGCGGACTGGAGACGGTCACCATCGCGGCGGCCGAGTCGGAGCACCCGGTGCAGGGCGTCGCCAAGGCCGTCCGTACGGCGATGTGGCGGATCGCGCTCTTCTACATCGGCTCCATGGCGGTCATCGTCACCCTCGTCCCGTGGGACGACAAGGCGGTCGTCGAGAAGGGCCCGTACGTCGCCGCCCTCGACCACCTGGGCATCCCGGCGGCCGGCCAGATCATGAACGTGGTCGTCCTCGTCGCCCTGCTCTCCGCGATGAACGCCAACATCTACGGCGCCTCCCGGATGGCCGGCTCGCTGGTCGCCCGCGAGCAGGGCCCGAAGGCGCTCGGCAAGCTGTACGACGGCGTCCCGCGCCCGGCGGTGCTGGTCTCCTGCGTCGTCGGCTTCGGGTGTGTGCTGCTGAGCTACTGGTCGCCGGACAAGGCCTTCATCTGGCTGCTCAACACCATCGGCGCGATCATCCTGGTCGTCTGGTTCTTCATCGCGGCCGCGCAGCTGGTGCTGCGCCGCCGCACCGAACGCGAGGCGCCGGAGAAGCTGGTCGTGCGCATGTGGGCGTTCCCGGTGCTGACCTGGGTGGCGCTGGCCGGCATGGCGGCGATCTTCTTCCTGATGGCCCGCGAGGAGGGCACCCGCGTGCAGCTGTACTCGACCGGTGCCCTGACGCTGGTGCTCGCCGTCATCGGCCTCATCCGCCAGAAGACGGCGGCGGGCCGGGCTTCCTGACGCTTCCCCCGCTCGTACGAGACCCCCGGACCGCCGCTCGGTCCGGGGGTCTCGTCATGCCCGGGCGCGCGCCCCGGGGCGAAGGGCTGATCAACTTCCCCCGCAGCTGCTGCTAGCCTGCACTTGCACATAGCTTGCAATAAGCCGTCGAAGGGCTCGGGCACATGGCGATCTACACACTTCCGGAGCTGCCGTACGACTACGCGGCGCTGGAGCCGGTGATCAATCCGCAGATCATCGAGCTGCACCACGACAAGCACCACGCGGCCTACGTCAAGGGCGCGAACGACACCCTGGAGCAGCTGGAAGAGGCGCGCGAGAAGGACCAGTGGGGGGCGGTCAACGGCCTGGAGAAGAACCTCGCGTTCCACCTCTCCGGCCACATCCTGCACTCCATCTACTGGAACAACATGGCGAGCCCGAAGGGCGGCGAGGGCGGCGGCGAGCCGCTGGCCGCCGACGGCGTCGGTGAGCTCGCGGACGCGCTCACCGAGTCCTTCGGCTCCTTCGCGAAGTTCAAGGCCCAGCTGACCAAGGCCTCCGCAACCACCCAGGGCTCCGGCTGGGGCGTCCTCGCGTACGAGCCGGTCAGCGGCCGGCTGATCGTCGAGCAGGTCTACGACCACCAGGGCAACGTCGGGCAGGGCTCCGTCCCGATCCTGGTCTTCGACGCCTGGGAGCACGCCTTCTACCTGCAGTACAAGAACCAGAAGGTCGACTTCATCGAGGCCATGTGGCAGGTCGTCAACTGGCAGGACGTCCACCGGCGCTACCTGGCGGCGAAGGCCTCGGTGCCGCTGATCTCCTTCTGATCTCCGTTCGCACCACCGGCTCCTGCCCGTGATCGTCTTCTCACCTTTCACCGGGCAGGCGGATGAGAGAAGAACCCCCGCGACGACATGGGTCGCGGGGGTTCTTCCTTTGCCCCCGCACCCCCGCTCCGTGCGCTCCCCACCCGATTTCGAGCCTTCCTCGAGGCCGAGCGCGGAGGGTGGTCCACGCCAGTGTTTCTGATACGGCGAGAGGCAGGGACTGGGATGTTCGGTACGGACGGAGGCCAAATCATGGGGCCCCGCCGAGCTTGCGTGGACTGCGAGGTCGCGCGATGAGCCGGCGCGTGGTGATCACCGGGATCGGCGTGCGCGCCCCGGGAGGTGTCGGCACCGCACAGTTCTGGGACCTGCTGTCGTCCGGGCGCACGGCCACCCGGGACATCTCCTTCTTCGACGCCTCGAAGTTCCGGTCCCGGATCGCCGGTGAGGTCGACTTCGACGCCGAGGCCGAGGGCCTCAACCCCCGGGAGATCCAGCGGATGGACCGGGCCACACAGTTCGCGGTGGCCTGCACGCGCGAGGCCGTCACCGACAGCGGCCTGGACCTCGGGCGGCTCGACCCCCACCGCATCGGGGTCAGCCTGGGCAGCGCGGTCGCGTCCGCGACCAGCCTGGAGAACGAGTACCTGATGATGTCGGACGCGGGCCGCAAGTGGCAGGTCGGCACCGACTACCTGTCGCCGCACATGTTCGACTACCTCAGCCCGGGCGTCATGCCCGCCGAGGTCGCCTGGACCGTCGGCGCGGAGGGCCCGGTGACGATGGTGTCCGACGGCTGCACCTCCGGACTCGACTCGCTCGGCTATGCGGTCCAGCTGATCCGCGAGGGCACGGTGGACACGGTCATCACCGGCGCCACCGACACCCCGATCTCCCCCATCGTCGTGGCCTGCTTCGACGCCATCAAGGCCACCACCCCGCGCAACGACGACCCCGCGCACGCCTCCCGTCCCTTCGACGGCTCGCGCAACGGCTTCGTCCTCGCCGAGGGAGCGGCCATGTTCGTCCTGGAGGAGTACACCGCGGCGAAGCGGCGCGGCGCGCACATCTACGCCGAGATCAGCGGCTACGCCACGCGCTGCAACGCGTACCACATGACCGGCCTGAAGAAGGACGGCCGCGAGCTGGCCGAGGCGATCCGGAACGCCCTGGACGAGTCCCGGCTCGACCCCACGGGCATCCACTACATCAACGCGCACGGCTCCGGCACCAAGCAGAACGACCGGCACGAGACCGCGGCCTTCAAGCGGAGCCTGGGGGAGCACGCGTACAACGTCCCCATCAGCTCCATCAAGTCGATGGTCGGACACTCGCTCGGTGCCATCGGCTCCATCGAGATCGCCGCCTGCGCGCTGGCCCTGAAGCACAACGTGGTGCCCCCCACGGCCAATCTGCACACAGCGGACCCCGAATGCGATCTGGACTACGTCCCGATCACCGCCCGCGAGCACAAGATGGACGCCATCCTGTCCGTCGGCAGCGGCTTCGGCGGCTTCCAGAGCGCCATGGTGCTCCGCCGCCCCGAGGCGGTGGCCGCATGAGCGCCCGCACCGTGATCACCGGCATCGGCGTCGCGGCCCCCAACGGACTGGGGCTCGACCGCTACTGGAAGGCCGTCCTCGGCGGCACGACCGGCATCGGTCCCGTCACCCGTTTCGACGCCACCGACTACCCGTCCAAACTGGCCGGCCAGATCGACGACTTCACCGCCTCCGAGCACCTGCCCGGACGGCTGCTCCCGCAGACCGACGTCTCGACCCGCCTCGGCCTGGCCGCGGCGGACTGGGCGATCGCCGACGCCGGGATCAACGCCGAGGAGGTCGCCGACTACAGCATGGGCGTGGTGACCTCCAACGCCCAGGGCGGTTTCGACTTCACGCACCGCGAGTTCAACAAGCTCTGGAGCAAGGGGCCCGAATTCGTCAGCGTCTACGAGTCCTTCGCCTGGTTCTACGCGGTCAACACCGGTCAGATCTCCATCCGCAACAAGATGCGCGGCCCGAGCGCGGCGCTCGTCGGCGAGCAGGCGGGCGGGCTCGACGCCATCGGCCACGCGCGCCGCACCGTGCAGCGCGGCACCCGTCTCGTGGTGAGCGGCGGCGTCGACTCGGCGCTCGACCCGTGGGGGTACGCCTCCCAGCTGGCGAGCCGGCGCGTCACCAGCTCCGCCGACCCCGAGCGCGCGTATCTGCCCTTCGACGTCCACGCCTCCGGCTACGTGCCCGGCGAGGGCGGGGCGATCCTCGTGGTCGAGGACGAGGCCTCCGCCCTCGAGCGGGGAGCACCGCGCATCCACGGCGAGATCGCGGGGTACGCCTCGACGTTCGACCCGCGCTCCGACTCCGACCGCCCGCCGGGTCTGCGGCGCGCGGCCGAGCTGGCCATCGCAGACGCCGGGCTGGCCCCGGAGGACATAGACGTGGTGTTCGCCGACGGGGCCGGCGTGCTCGACCTCGACCGGATCGAGGCCGAGGCCATCAGCGGTGTCTTCGGGCCGCGGGACGTACCGGTCACCGCGCCCAAGGCGCTGATCGGGCGCCTCTACGCGGGCGGTGGTCCGGTGGACGTGGTGACCGCCGTCATGGCGATCCGGGACGGGGTCGTCCCCGCCACCGGGGGCACCAGCCGCGTCCCGGACGAGTACGGCATCGACCTGGTCACCGGCGAACCGCGCGCGCTCGCCGTGCGGCACGCGCTGGTCCTCGCCCGCGGACGCTGGGGCTTCAACTCCGCCGTCGTCGTCAGCGCTCCCCGGGGCTGACCCTCCCGCACATCCGCCGGCACCGCGCCGGCCGTCGCACCGACTTTCTTCACCGACCAAGGAGACGACCACTCATGGCAGCACTGCAGCTCGACGATCTGAAGCGGATCCTGGTGGCCTGCGCCGGCGAGGGCGAGGACATCGACCTCAGCGGGGACATCCTCGACACCACCTTCGAGGACCTCGGCTACGACTCGCTCGCCCTCATGGAGAGCGCCGCCAGGATCGCGCAGGAGTACGGCGTCGACGTGCCGGACGACGCCCTCGCCGACGTCGAGACGCCCCGCGCGCTCCTCGACCTCGTCAACGGAACGGTCCCGGCCGCCGGCTGACCGCCCGGACTTCCCCCCTTTCCCCCCCACACGGTGCCCGCACCCGCTCTCGCGGTGCGGGCACCGCCACGATCCCGTCGCACCACCCGGAGAGCAGGAGAACCGCTTCCATGAGCACACCCCAGGTCCACCGCACCGAGCACAGCCGCCAGGTGTCCGCGTCGCCGCAGACCGTCTACCGGCTGCTGTCCGACGTGACGCTGTGGCCGGCGGTCTTCGGTCCCAGCGTCCACGTCCAGCACCTGGAGCGCGGGGAGCGCGAGGAGCGCTTCTCCCTCTGGGCGACGGTCAACGGCTCCGTCGCGAACTGGACCTCGCGCCGCACCCTGGACCCCGAGGGGCTGCGCATCACGTTCCGCCAGGAGCACAGCCGTCCTCCGATCGCCTCGATGGCCGGGGAGTGGATCCTGCGGGCGCTGCCCGGCGACCGGACCGAGGTGGTCCTGCTCCACGACTTCTCCGTCGTCGACTCCGACCCGGAGGCCGTGGCGTGGGTGGTCGAGGCGCTGGACCGCAACAGCCCCGAGGAGCTGGCCGCGCTGGCCCGGATCGCCGAGCTGGGTCACCCCGTCGACGACGTCGTGTTCTCGTTCGTCGACACGCTCCCCCTCAAGGTCCCGGTGGCCGACGCGTACGACTTCGTGAACCGGGCGGACCTGTGGGCCGAGCGGCTTCCGCACGTGTCCCGGGTGCGGATGACCGAGGACACCCCCGGCATCCAGGAACTCGAGATGGACACGGTCACCGCGGACGGCTCGGCGCACACCACCCGTTCGGTGCGGGTGTGCCGGGCTCCGGAGTGGATCGCGTACAAGCAGCTGATGACGCCGCGGCTGCTCACCGGGCACAGCGGTCTGTGGACCTTCTCCGAGGGGCCGGAGGGTCCGGTGGCCACCGCCCGCCACACCGTGGCGATCGACCCGGCCGCGGTGACCGAGGTCCTGGGCGCCGACGCCACGCTGGCGGACGCCCGCGCGTACGTCCGCGAGGCCCTGGGCCGCAACAGCATGACCACCATGTCGCACGCGGCGTCCGCCTAGGGCTGTCCGGCGGATCGGGTCGGACAGGCCCTGGCTGCCCCGAGAGCACACGAATGCCCGGCCGCGGATCGCGGCCGGGCATTCGTCGTCTTCCCGGAGGGCGGGCGCTCCTGCGCGAGGGAGGGCGCCCGCCGGGGTTCAGGAGGCCGGGACGCTGGAGACGATCATGCGTCGCATGTCGATGCTCGCCCCCTGGCCGAAGAGCCGGCTCGGCTCCGCGCTCGTGTCGTCGTGGAAGGTCTGCGGGGCGGGAGCGCCGGTGCTCGGCCGGAAGTAGCGGTTCTGCGCGGGCGAGAGCCGGACCAGCGCGCTGTCGTCCGCGGCGCCGGGCTGCGCGCCGTCGAGGATGGAGAACAGGCCCATGCCGCAGCTCAGCTGACGCGGCCTCACGTCGACCTCCTGGCCGCCGTGGTCGAGCATCAGGTTCTCGCGGGTGTTCAGGCGGTGTCCGATGCGGTCGACCTTGAAGACCTCCTTGCCGTCGAGGAGCCAGCGCACCACACCGGCCGACCGGTCGTAGGAGATCTTGAAGCGGTGGAAGTCGCCCGGAGCCCGGTCGGCGACCGGGATCGCGTAGGTGAAGGCGGCGTAGTCGCCGAGTCGGGCGCGGTTGTCGGTGACCCGCTCGTAGAAGGCGTAGACCCGCTTGTTGCTGACGAAGAAGTCGAAGATCACCGACGTCTCGGGGTCGAGGACGGGCATGCCCGCGGAGGCCAGCCGGAGATCGTCGTCGGGGTCCTGCACCGCGGCGCCGAAGGGGTGGGCCGAGGTGCCGTACGTGCGTCCCGCCATCGTCGTCTCGCAGGAGAGCACCCGGCCCGGTTCCGCGTCGAAGCCCTGGTAGCCGGCGGAGGACTGGTGGTTGGTGAACGCGAGCCACTTCACGTGGTCCAGGCCGCCGGGCAGCCCGCCCGCGGGCGACTCCTGCGGCACGGTGTGTGTGAAGGCGGGCTCCCCGGTGAGCGGGTTGGTACCGCCCGCCACCAGCCGCAGGCCCTTGGCCGAGGTGCGGGTGACGCCGTCGTTCGTGATGAACGAACCGGCCTGCGGGAAGGACCAGCGCTGCGGCTTCCCCTCGGGATTGAAGCCGTCGCGGAAGTCGTCCCAGACGATCCGGTACGGCTTCTTCGCGGCCGGCGCGGAGTCGGTCGCGGCGGCGGTGCCCGCGGCGGGCAGGACCATCGCGCACAGGGCCGTGAGGAGCGGGAGGGCGGCCTTTCGGGGCCAGATCTTCATAGGAATACCCTTGTCACTGAGCGGACGACGCCCTGGTTCAGGCGCCGAGGCCTCTGCGCAGCGCGGCGGTCTGGTCGGCGGTCATCCTGCGCACCACCTCCGTGTCCGCGAACGACAGACAGCCGTGGAACGTGCCCGGATAGTGGATGAGTTCGGTGGGCACTCCGGCCTGGATGAGCCGGTGGGCATAGAGGATGTTCTCGTCCCGGAGCGGATCGAACTCGCACGCGCTGATGAACGCGGGCGGCAGCCCGGCCAGGTCCTCGGCGCGGGCCGGCGCGGCGTACGGCGAGACGGGATCGTCCGGGTGGCGCGTGGCGCCCAGGTAGTGGCGCCAGCTGTGGCGGGCGCTGTCGCGGTCCCACTTCGGGGTGTCGGTGAACTCCCGTGCGGACCGGGTCTCCAGCCGGTCGTCGAGCTCCGGGTGGACCAGGCACTGGAAGCGCAGCGCCGGTCCTCCGCGGTCGCGGGCCAGCAGGGCGACGGCTGCGGCGAGGCCGCCTCCGGCGCTCTCTCCGCCGATCCCGATCCGATCGGGGTCGACGCCGAGCTCCGCGTGGTGCTCGGCGGTCCACTCCAGGGCCGCGTAGCAGTCGTCGAGCGGGGCCGGGAAGGGGTGTTCGGGAGCGTTGCGGTAGCCGACCGACACGACGACGGCGCCCACCTGCTCCGCCAGGCGGGTCGCCGTGGCGTGGATGGAGTCGAGGTGCCCGAAGACGAATCCTCCCCATCGGAGGTAGACGAGCGCGGGCAGGCGGTCCGCGGACCCGGCCGGCCGGTAGACGCGGACCGGGACCTGCGGGGCGCCCCGCCGGCCGGGCACGAGGAGCTCGCGCACGTCGACGGGAGCGGTGGGCCGGTACGGGGGTTGCCGGCCCACCGCGGCTTCGAGGAAGGCCCGCGCGGCGGCGAGGTCTCCGTAGTCGAGCCTGGGCAGCTTCGCCGCCCAGGGGGCGAGTTCCGGATCGAACGCGTAGGTCACGGGGCCTTGCCTTCCAGGAGAGACGCGGTACGAGGGGGTCGGGGGCCGGTCCATCGGCCCCCGGACGGTTCCCGCCCCCAGGGCGTGTCGGAAAGTCCCGCCCGGCTCGCGGCGTGCCCTGCCCTCCGGGCAGACGGCGCTACTTTCCGGACACGTCCTAGAAGGTGACGACGACCTTGCCGCGGGTGTGCTTGCCGGCCACGAAGTCGACGTAGGCCTGGCCGGCCTGCTCGGCCGGGTAGGTGGCGCTGACCTCGACCGCGAGCTCGCCCGCAGCGACCTGGCCGACGATGCCCTCGAGGAGGCCGATGCCGCCCTCGACGCCGACGTGGACGGGGGTGATGGAACGCTCCAGGGTCTCCGGGACCCCGATGGAGGAGACGAGCCGGCCGCCGTCCTTGACCGCCTTCGCCGTCGCCTCGACGGCCGGGCCGCCGTTGACCAGGTCGATCGCCACGTCGACGCCGCCGGGCTGCAGCCGGCGGGCCTCCTCGATCGTGTCGACGCTGGTGTAGTCGATGGCGTGCCGGGCACCGAGGCCCAGGACGTAGTCGCGGTCCGCGCCCTGCGCGGTGGCGAGCACCTCGGCGCCCGCGCGGGCGGCCAGCTGGACGAGGAACGAACCGATGCCGCCGGTGGCGCCGACGACCAGGACGGTCTGGCCCGGCTTGAGCTCGGCGGCCGCGAGGAGCGCCGAGGCGGTCATCGAGGTCACGGGGAGCGCGGCCGCGCGGACGGCGTCCAGGTTCTCCGGGCGGTGCACCAGGCCCGGTCCCTCGGCCACGATGGTGTACTCGGCGACGGTGCCGGTGGTGTCGTGGGTGAAGGCGATGACCTCGTCGCCCACGGCGAAGCCGGTGACGCCCTCACCGACGGCGGTGACGACGCCGGCGGCGTCCATGCCCGGCACGAAGGGGTGCTCGACGGGGAGGACCGCCTTGAGGCGGCCGGTGATGAGGATGACGTCGAGCGGGTTGAGCGCCGCGGCGTGGACCTTCACCTGGACCTGGCCGGGGCCGGGTGCGGGGATGGGGAGTTCGGCGATTTCGAGCGCGTCGACGGGGGCGTACGACGTGGATACGAGGGCCTTCATGAGTGTGTTTCCTCCACTGCGTGATGCTGGGTCTTCGGCTTCAGGCCGGGTGGACGCGCTGCCACGTGAGGACACGGGGCTGTGTTCGGCCGGCCAGGACTGCCGTTCCCCGCAGCGTGAGCAGATCACCCTCCAATTCCCAGTCGCGGACGAGTTCCGTCCCGACCTGGAAGGCGTGGGCGCTGACGCTCACGGCGTGCCGCACCTGTCCGGCGTCGAGGCGCCATGTGCCCGCGTACCCCATGAAGTGCGTGGTGCCGGCCGGAGCGGTCCGGTGGTCCCCCCGCATCATGGAGACCGACATGTGACCCCCGGCCTGGTAGATCAACAGTCCTGTGGGGCTGGGGCCGAGCGGGCCCTCGGTGGGCTTCCCCGACTCGTCGAGGTCCACGTACGAGACGAGTCGCCAGACTCCGACGACCGGTTCCTCTGCTGACACTCCGCACCTTGTCTCTCGTGTGCCGGTGTGACGGCCGCAACCGCGACCACGGACTGCAGATGTCATCCCAGGTTTACGGAGTGACGGTGGAGGATCGGTCGAGTCCCGCTCGAGTTCTCCTCGATTCCCGGTCGCGTCCTCCTCGGATCCGGCTCCCGCCGGTGCGGGTGCGGGCTCCAGCGGAGTTTGAGCCGCTTTCCACCACTCCGTTCGAAAGTCTGCGCGTACACCATCCGGCCATCGGTTCGAGGAGTGCCCAAGCATGCTGGACCACGCGCAGCCTCACAACGGACTCGCTTCGGCAGCAGCCGACATCGCGGCGATCGTCGCCGATCGTGCCGCCTCGGCCGAGGCGGCGCGCAGGCTCGACCCCGACGTCGTCAAGGCCGTCGTCTCGGCCGGCTTCGCCCGTCACTTCGTGCCCACGCAACACGGCGGCAGGGCGGGGACGTTCGTGGAGCTCTCGGCCGCCGTCGCCCAGATCGGCGAGGCCTGTCCGGCCACCGCCTGGTCGGCCTCGCTCTTCGCCAACCTGGCGCGGATGGCGGCCTTCCTGCCGGCCGAGGGCTTCGCCGAGATCTGGGCCGACGGCCCCGACGCCGTCGTCGTCGGATCGCTGATCCCCACCGGCAAGGCCGAGGCGGCCTCGGGCGGTTGGCGGCTCTCCGGCACGTGGCCCTATGTCAGTGCCGTCGACCACGCGGACTGGGTGCTGCTCTGCGGCATGGTGCCGACCGAGCGTGCACCGCAGCCGACCATGTTCGCGGTGCCCCGGTCGGCGTGCGAGATCGTCCACGACTGGTCGAGCATCGGCATGCAGGCCACGGGCAGCAACACCGTGATCGTCCGGGACGTCTTCGTGCCCGCCGCCCGCTCCTTCGAACGCGGCGACCTGTTCACCGGCCGGGCCGTGGACTCCACCGCCCCCTGCCACTCGGTCCCGCTCCAGGCCGCGAACGGGCTCTCGTTCGTCACGCCCGCCCTGGGCGCGGCCCGCGGGGCGCTCGCCTCCTGGACGGCGTACGTCTCCGAGAAGGTGCGGGTGGGCCGCCAGCCGGGACGCCCGATCGTCAGCCCCACCCCGTACGAGCTGGTCCTCGCCGAGTCCTCCACCGAGATCGACGCCGCCGGAATGCTGGTGGAGCGCGCCTCGGCCGTCGCGGACCGGGGCGCGGCCGTCACCAAGCAGGAGACGGCGCGCAATCTGCGGGACTGCGCCGTCGTGGTCCGCCGGCTGACGGACTCCGTGGACCGGCTCTTCCGCTCCGCGGGCACCACCGGCCAGTCCACGGCCAGCCCGATGCAGCGCTACTGGCGTGATGTCAACGCCGCCTCGACCCACGTGGCCCTCCAGCTGGAGCCCGCCGCGAGCACCTACGCCGACCACCACCTCAGGGGCTGATCCTCCCCGGGGGGACACGGAGGAGAGAACCATGACTTCCACCCGACGCGAGATCCTCGCGCTGATGGCCGCCGCGGGCGGCTCGCTGGCCGTGACGGGAGCGCTGTACGCCCGCGGGCTCGGCGACGACGGGCAGTCGCCCGTCGCGCTCCAGCCCGCACCGGCAGCCGAGACGGTCACGCAACTGGCGCCGATCGCTGCCAAGTTCGCGGCCGCCATGCCCATACCGGCGACCCTCAGACCGACCAGCACCACGTCGACCACCGACTACTACACCCTGCCGGTCGTGCCGGCATCGGTGGAGATCCTGCCGGGCGTGCTGACGTCGGTGCTCACCTACGGAGGGTCCTTCCCCGGCCCCACGATCCGGGCCAGGGCGGGCCGGCGCACGGTCGTCAAGCAGCTCAACTCGCTGACCTCCGGCACCTCCATGCACCTGCACGGCGCGGTGGTCGACGAGGCGAACGACGGCGGCCCGATGGACCTGGTGCAGCCCGGCGCGAGCCGCAACTACACCTATCTCAACCCGCAGGCCGCCTCGACGCTCTGGTACCACGACCACGCGCACCACGTGGAGGCGGAGCACGTCTACCGCGGCATGTCGGGGCTCTACCTGATCACCGACGACAACGAGGCCGCGCTGCCCCTGCCGAAGGGCCAGTACGACGTCCCGATCATGGTCCGCGACATCGGCCTCAACCCGGACGGCTCACTCTTCTTCGACCACCAGTTCGATACGCGTCCGCAGATCCTCGTGAACGGCAAGCCCCAGCCGTACTTCCAGGTCGCCGCGCGGAAGTACCGGCTGCGCGTCCTCAACGCGTCCAATCTCCGGCCCTTCGAGTTCCGCCTCTCCTCCGGCCACGAGTTCACCCAGATCGCCTCCGACCGGGGCCTCCTCGCCGAGCCGTTCGTGACGACCAGCCTGCCCCTCTCCCCCGGTGAGCGCGGGGACATCATCGTCGACTTCTCCCGCTATCCGGTGGGCACGTCGATCGTCCTGGAGAACACCCTGTTCCCCCAGGACTCGACGAAGGAGATCATGCGCTTCGACGTGGTGCGCACCGCGTACGACGCCAGCTCCGTACCGGCACGGCTGGCCACGCTGCCGGCGCCGCTGAGCCCCACCGTGACCCGCACCTTCGAGCTCGACATGGACGAGACGACCGGCACGGGCCGCATCAACGGCCTGTCGTACGACGAGAACCGCGCCGACACCACCGTCCGCTGGGGCGACACGGAGGTGTGGGAGATCAAGAACCTGGACTTCATCCCGCACAACTTCCACATCCACCTGGTCGACTTCCGCGTCCTCGACATCAACGGAGTCGCACCCAGGGCCGGGGAGGCCGGACTCAAGGACACCGTGCGCGTCATGCCCAACGAGACCGTGCGCATCCTCGTGACCTTCAACTTCCCCTACGCCGGCCGCTACTACTACCACTGCCACCTCATCGACCACTCCTCGATGGGCATGATGGCCAACCTGGACATCGTCCGCAGCTGAGACGGCCGCAGTTGATCCGCACAGAACAGCCGATACGGAGGCGCCGCGATGCCGTTCCACACCGCAGTCCGTCCCATCACCGTCGATGACGCGACCCTCGCGGCGCATCTGGAACACGCGGACACGGCCGCGCTGCTGATGACGGTGGCCCATCTCACCGGGGACCTGTCCCCGCTCGACTCCTGGTCCGACCCGCAGGGCTGGCTCTCGCTCCCGCAGGCGCAGACCGAGGAGCAGGCACGGGCGGTCCGCGCGCTCGCGCTGCGGGCCCTCGCGCGCCACCGTGACGGCGGCTCCGTGCCGCCGCCGCCCCCGGACCCCGAGACGCTGCGCCGCATCACCACGTGGGCGATGGGCCGGGACACGGACGGGATGCTGCCCCTCCTCGCGGAGGAGATCCTGCCGCCGGACGCCGACCCGAGGGCGCCGCGGTGGACCGCGGACGAGTTCACGCCCGGCCCCGGGGTGCGCGTGGCGATCATCGGGGCCGGGATGAGCGGACTCCTCGCCGCCCACCGGCTCTCCCAGGCGGGCGTCCCCTTCGTCGTCTACGAGAAGAACGACGACGTCGGCGGGACCTGGCACGAGAACCGCTACCCCGGCTGCCGGGTGGACGTGCCCAGCCACCTCTACAGCTACTCCTTCGCCACCCGCGCCGACTGGCCGGACCACTTCTGCACGCAGCCCGAACTCCAGGAGTACTTCCGCGAGTTCGCCAAGGAGAACGGTCTGTACGAACACATCCGGTTCGGTACGGAGGTGCGGGAGGCCCGCTGGGACGAGGAGGGCGCAAGCTGGGCGCTGACCCTGCGCGCGACCGACGGCGGCACGGCCACCACGGAGGCCGAGGTGCTGATCAGCGCCGTCGGGCAGCTCAACCGCCCCCTCGTGCCGGACCTGCCCGGTCGCGACGACTTCACGGGGCCGGCCTTCCACTCCGCGCGGTGGGACCACTCGGTGGATCTGCGCGGCAAGCGGGTCGCCGTCATCGGGACGGGGGCGAGTGCCTTCCAGTTCATACCCGAGCTGGCCGGTACCGCCGCGGAGCTCGTCGTCTTCCAGCGCACGCCTCCGTGGCTGCGGCCCACCCCGCACTACCACGCGCCCATGGCCGAGGGCGGTCGCTGGCTGCTGGAGCACGTGCCGTACTACGCGGCCTGGTACCGCTTCTGGCTCTTCGCGCCCGGACTCCACGGGGTCCTGGAGAACTGGATCGTGGATCCGGACTACCCGCCCACCGAGCGCGCGGTGTCCGCCGGGAACGAGCGGGTGCGGGCCGTTCTGGCCGCGCACATCGAGCAGCAGCTCGCCGACGCTCCCGAACTGCTGCCGAAGGTCATGCCCCGCTACCCGGTGGGGGCCAAGCGCGTGCTGCGCGACAACGGCTCCTGGATCCGCACGCTCCGGCGGGACGACGTCCGGCTGGTCGACGAACGGATCGACCGGATCACCCCGACCGGGGTGGTCACCGCCGACGGGACCGCGCACGAGGTCGACGTCATCGTCTACGGCACCGGCTTCGAGGCCTCACGGTTCCTCGCCCCGATGCGGGTCACCGGCCGTGACGGCGCCGACCTGCACGAGGCGTGGGGCGGCAGCGCCCGCGCCTACCTCGGGCTGACCGTCCCGGGCTTCCCGAACCTGTTCTGCCTGTACGGTCCGAACACCAACCTGTCCGGGCAGGGCGGCAGCATCTTCTACTTCTCCGAGTGCGGGATGTCCTACGTCCTGGACGCGCTGCGGCTGCTCCTGGCCGGCGGTCACCGCTCGCTCGACCTGCGCGAGGACGTCTTCCACGCGTTCAACGAGCGCCTCGACGAGGCCAACCGGGCACGCGCCTGGGGCTGGTCGTCGGTGAGCAACTGGGTGATGGACCGGGCAGCCGGACGCACCGCCCAGAACTGGCCCTTCACGGCCCAGGAGTACTGGGAGCAGACCCGCAGGGTCCGCCCCGCCGAGTACGAGCTGTCCTGAGCCGCCGCCCGGGTCCGGATCCCTCACCCTCACCCCGGACCCACCACGAACAGGGCCCCTTCCACCGGAAGGGGCCCTGTTCGTGCGCGGTGACGGCGAGGCCGTCGTCAGTGCGCGGTCACCTCGAAGGAGCGGGCCGCCAGGCGCACGCCCTGGCCCCACGGCCCGAGCGGTCCGGGCCGGGCGTCGGACACCAGGGCGGGCCCGCCGTCGGTGCCGGCGGCGCCCGGCAGGGTGAACACGGCCATGCCGCAGAGCAGCTGCCGCGGCGACAGCTCGCTCTCCGGGGCGCCCTCGTCGATCAGCCTGCCCCGGTCCAGCGGACCGTGGCCGCCGAGCCGGTCGACGACGAGGACCTCACGGCCGTCGACGCTCCAGCGGGCGGTTCCCTCCGCGCGGTCGTAGGTGATCGCGAGGCGGTGGAACTGACCCGGTACGCGGTCGGCCACGGGGACCGCCCGGCAGAACCCGTTCTTCTTCCCGGGCTCGGAGAAGCGCTCGTACAGGGCGAAGACGCGGGTGTCGGTGAGGCTGAGGTTGAAGACCAGGCGGGTCTCCACATCGGCCGCGATCAGCGCGCCGGCCCCGAGCCGGAGGTCGGCGCGGGGATCGGTCACGGCGTCCCCGTAGGGATGGCCGGCCATGCCGAAGGCCTCCGTGGCGAGCTCCGCCTCGACGGTGAGCGCCTCGTCGGGTGCGACGTCGTAGCCGGGCAGGCCGGACTCCGCGAAGCGGCGCGGGATGGCCCGCCACAGCATGTGGTCCTCGCCGGCACCGGGCATCGGCCCGTAGCCGAAGCACGGTTCGCCCGTGGTGGGATGGACGGCGACCGGGTCGACCACGACGCCCCCGCCGAGGACGGCGCGCGGCACGCCGTCCCCCTGGTCCAGGGCACCCGCCGGCTTCAGCAACCAGGGGGCGTCCACGCCGGAGGCGTTCAGGCCTCCGGCGAAGCGGTCCCGGAACAGGGTCCGCCGGGCGTCCTGCCGTGGTCGGACGGTGAGCTTCTCCGTCGTCATCGGCTCAGCCACGCACGAGCTTCTCGATGAGGCCGACGACGTCGTCCGGGGACGGCAGCGCGGCGATCTCCGCGGCGATGTCCTCGGACCGCCGCTTGTACGAGGGTTCGGTGAGCAGCTCCTGGCAGGCGCCGACGATGGCCTCGGGGGTGTCCTCGCCCTCGACGAACATCTTCGCCGCGCCGTACTCCACCAGCGTCTGCGTCATGCCGACCTGCTTGGGCATGGCGGGCACGACCAGCTGCGGGATGCCGGCGGTCATCGCGGAGAGCATGGTGTTGCCGCCGGCCCGGTGCACCAGCAGATCGCTGGAGCGCACCAGGGTGTCGACGGGGAGCCAGCCCGCACGCGAGCCCTCGGGCAGCGGACCGAGCTCCCCCGCGACCTCGTCGGGAACGGCGATCAGCATCTCGTAGCCCAGGGGGGTGACCTTCTCCACGAGGGACCGCAGGGCCTCGAGCTCGTAGTCCTTCGTGACGCGGCTGCCCGCGGAGACGATGACCCGCGGCACGGCCGGCTTGGTGTACATCCAGGGCTGGAGCGGCTGGTGCGTGTTGTACGGCACGTACCGCATGGACTGGGAGGGTGCGGTGCGGTCGGCGGGGCGCACGCTCGGCGGGCAGATGTCGATGAACATCTCCTCGCCGGGGATGCCGTCCAGGCCGAGGCGCTCCAGCTCGGGGGCCAGTTCGGCGGCCGCCCCGAGGTCGATGTTCTCCGGCTCGCCCATGTTCAGCGCCTGGCGCACGAAGGGGATGCCGTAGTGCTTGGCGACCATCGGGGCGGCGTAGGAGAGCGAACCGCCGATGATGAGCTGCGGCTTCCAGTTCTCGATGAACTCCATGAGGGCGGCCAGGCTGGCCGCGGCCAGCCGGCCCATGCCGCGGCCGTTGAACAGGTTCCACTCGTCCGGGTCTTCGGGCTCGACGAGCGGGACCCCGGCACGGTCCTTGTACATGAACTGGGGCATCGTGCCGGAGGTGAGCGAGACGCCGGGCAGTCCGGCGCTCGCGACGGTGGGCAGGGTGTTCTCGGTGACGCCCACCACGACCTCGTGGCCTGCGTTGCGTGCGGCTGTGGCGAGCGGGATCAGCGGGAAGACCGCGCCTCGGCTGCCACCGGAGATGACGAAGATTCTCATGACCCGGACGCTAGGAGGCGGGAGTGGAAGCTCCCTAGAGGCGTACTCGACAGGGGCCGCCGGGAGGCTCGGGAGCCGGGCCCGCTCAGCTGCCGGGACGCGGGCCGAGCCTGGGGTTGAGGCAGGCGACCAGCGTTCTGGCCTGCACGTTCAGGTAGTTGCTGTGCTGGAGCAGGGCGCGGGCCTGGTGGAGCGAGACCCAGCAGTACTCGGGGGGCAGGTCGTCGGGGAAGTCCTCGCCGGCGGCCACCACCAGGTTGCGGGTGAGCGCGTGGTGGAAGCGGCCGCCCTCCTCGGAGTGGACGGTGTCGTAGAGCACGTCTGCGGCCGGGGCGGCGAGCAGCCGGTCGAGGAGCGGGGGGCGGTCCTCGGTGCGGGCCCCCGGCGCGTGGTCGGGGGTGCACTGGACGCTGGGCGCGTACTCGGCCACGTTGAGGGTGCCGGCCTCCACGCGGGCGTGCAGCAGCAGGTGCGGCACCCCGTCGACGTGCCGCACGAAGAGGCCGGAGAGACCGGGCCGGGGTGCGAGGAGGGGCTGCGACCAGCTGCCGACCTCGCGCCGCTCGGCCTGTACGTCGACGCCGATGACCTCGAAGAACCTGCCGTCCGGCCGGGCGATGCCGTCGTCGGTGAGCTGCCATCCGGCGTCGAGGGCCTCGTTCAGCGGGACCCGCGTCTGGACCAGGTGGTGGCGGGCGCGGGTGTCGGTGAGACGACGCAGCACCTCCCGGAGCGGATGGAGGGCGGCGGCCGGGGCCTCCTCGTCCTCGTACGGCATCGAGGCGAGCACCGTGCGCGAGTCCATGTTGATGATGTTGTCGTGCAGCAGAAGCTCGCCGATGACGTCGAGCGGGAGCCAGCGGAACCCGTCGTGCTCCGGCACGTCCTCGTCGATCTCCACGATCATGTTGCGGTTGCGCTTGTGCAGGAACCACCAGCCCTGCTCGGACTGGAGGGTGTCGGAGAGCACGGTGCCGCGGCGGTCGCCGATGAAGTACTCCACGTACGGCACGCTGCGGCCCCGGTGGACGCCCGTGTAGTTGCTCCGGGTGGCCTGCACCGTGGGCGACATCTGCAGGGTGTTGATGTTGCCGGGCTCCATCTTGGCCTGCATCAGGCAGTGGAGCACGCCGTCGATCCGCCGGACGAGGATGCCGAGGAGGCCGATCTCCGGCTGCACGATGACGGGCTGGGTCCACTCCCGTTCCCGCCCGGTCTCCATGCCGACCCGCAGTCCGGTGATCGTGAAGAACCGCCCGGACGCGTGGACGAGGTCCCCGGTCCGCTCGTGGAGCCGCCAGCCGGCGAGGTCGCCGAGGCCGACGCGCTCCACGTGGTAGTGATGGAGACGACTGTGCTCGTCGAACCATTCGTAGAATGCGTCGAGTTCAGCTTCCTGCGACCGCTGCCGGGCCGAGTTCTGCGCCAATGCCATGCCCCGCACGATGCGACGGGCCACTCAAGGCGTACTCGAGGGCCGCACGTGCGCCGGCGCCGACGCCCCGAGCCGGTGTCCACCAGGATTTGAGCCGGAGTCTCCAGTCTGCTCGGCATGAAGGCACTGGTACTGTCCGGAGGGACGGGGTCGCGATTGCGCCCCTTCACTTATTCGACGGCCAAACAGCTGCTCCCCGTGGCCAACAAACCGGTTCTGACTCACTGTCTGGAGAACATCCGCGACATCGGCGTGACCGAGGTGGGGATCATCGTCGGTGACCACGTCGACCAGATCTCCGCGGTCGTGGGCGACGGCTCGGCGCTGGGCCTGCGGGTCACCTACATCCGCCAGGACGCACCGCTCGGCCTGGCCCATTGCATCGCCGTCGCGGCCGACTTCCTCGAGGACGACGACTTCGTCATGTACCTGGGGGACAACGTGCTCGCCGACGGCATCTCCGAGGCGGCCGAGCGTTTCCGGCTGGAGCGCGCCGACGCCCGCATCCTGGTGTCCCGGGTCGAGGACCCGAGGGCGTACGGGGTGGCGGAGGTGGGTCCGGAGGGGCGGGTGCTCCGGCTGGTGGAGAAACCCCGGGAACCCGCGAGCGACCTGGCCGTCATCGGTGTCTACTTCTTCACCGCGGCAGTCCACCAGGCGGTCGCGGCCATCCGGCCCAGCGCACGGGGCGAGCTCGAGGTCACCGACGCGATCCAGCATCTCGTGCGGCACGGCAGCGGAGGCGTGTTCGCCGACGAGTACAAGGGGTACTGGAAGGACACCGGGAAACCGGAGGACCTCCTGGAGTGCAACAGCATCCTGCTGAGCAGGCAGTCGCGGGACATCCGCGGCACCGTCGACGAGCACTCCACGGTGGAGGGCGCCGTCGTGGTCGAGGAGGGCGCGCGGATCCTGCGCTCGCGGATCACCGGGCCCGTCGTCATCGGCGCCGACAGCGTCATCTCCGACAGCACCGTCGGCCCCGACGTCTCCGTGGGCCGCGGCTGCGTCCTCGAGAATACGTCCGTCTCCAGCTCCATCCTGCTGGAAGGCGGTGCCGTGCGGGGGCTTCCCGCCCTGCACGGCTCCATCATCGGACGATGGTCCGAGATCGGCGCCTCCCCGGACTGCGGGGCGCGTCGGCTGATCATCGGTGACAACGCTCTTGCCGAGGTGCCCGCGTGAAACTGCTCGTGACCGGCGGAGCCGGCTTCATCGGATCGACCTACGTCCGCCACCTGCTGGCCGGCGAGTATCCCGGCTACGAGGACGCCGAGATCACCGTCCTCGACAAGCTGACGTACGCGGGCAGCCTCGACAACCTGCCCGTGGACCACCCCCGGCTCTTCTTCGTCCGCGGCGACGTGTGCGACCAGGATCTGCTCAGGCTGCTGCTGCCCGGGCACGACGCCGTGGTGCACTTCGCCGCCGAGAGCCATGTCGACCGCTCCCTGCAGGACGGCTCCGCCTTCGTGCGCACCAACGTCGGCGGCACCCAGCACCTCCTGGAGGCGTGCCTCGCGACCGGCGTGGGGACCGTCGTCCACGTCTCCACCGACGAGGTGTACGGGTCGATCGAGACCGGTTCCTGGGACGAGCAGGAACCGCTGCTGCCCAACTCCCCGTACGCCGCCTCCAAGGCGGGCAGCGACCTCGTCGCCCGCGCCTACTGGCGCGCACACGGCCTCGACGTCCGCATCACCCGCTGCTCCAACAACTACGGGCCGCGGCAGCACCCCGAGAAGTTCCTGCCCCGGTTCATCACCCAGCTGCTCAGCGGGGAGTCCGTCCCCCTGTACGGCGACGGGCGCAACTCGCGCGAGTGGCTGCACGTCGACGACCACTGCCGGGCGATCCACGCCGTGCTGACCCGCGGGTCCGCCGGCGAGATCTACAACATCGGCGGCGGCAGCGACCTCACCAACCGCGAGGTCACCGGCCGGCTCCTGGAGCTGTGCGGGGCGGACTGGAGCATGGTCCGGCACGTCGAGGACCGCAAGGGCCACGACCTGCGCTACTCGGTGGACGACACCAAGATCCGTGAGCAGCTCGGCTACCGGCCGCGGTGGACCTTCGAGGAAGGACTGCCGGCGCTCGTCGACTGGTACCGGGACAACCCCCGGTTCTGGCGGCCGCAGGGCGAACTCGACCTGACGCAGGAGGGCGCGGCGTGACCGAGCCCCTGCGCTGGGGCGTGCTCGGGTGTGCGGACATCGCCGTGCGCAGGGTGCTGCCCACGGCGGCGCGCCTCCCGGAGTTCGCCCTGACCGCGGTGGCCAGCCGGGACGCGGCCAAGGCCGAGGCGACGGCTGCCCGTTTCGGCGGGCGGCCGGTGTCCGGCTACGACCGGCTGCTCGAACGCGAGGACGTGGACGCCGTCTACGTACCCCTGCCGACGGGGATGCACGCCGAGTGGATCGCCCGGGCGCTGCGGGCGGGCAAGCACGTCTTCGCCGAGAAGCCGCTGACCCACGACGTCGGGAGGACCCGGGAGCTCGTCGGGCTCGCGGAGGGCCTCGGCCTCGTGCTGCGCGAGAACTTCATGTTCCTCCACCACGGGCAGCAGCGTCGGGTGCGGCAGCTGGTCCGGGACGGCGCGGTCGGTGAGCCGCGGCTGTTCTCCGCGGCGTTCGCCGTACCGCCGCGCGATCCGTCCGACATCCGGTACGACGCACGGCTGGGTGGCGGAGCGCTGCTGGACGTCGGGGCCTACCCGGTGCGGGCGGCGCTGTACTTCCTCGGCGACGGGCTGCGCGTGGCGGGTGCCCGGCTGCGTCACGACCCGGCGTACGGGGTGGACGTGGCGGGCAGCGCGCTCCTGGCCGCACCCGGCGGGGCGACCGCCCAGCTCGCCTTCGGCTTCGAGCACCACTACACCTCGCGCTACGAGATCCTCGGCAGCGAGGGCAGGATCACCGTCGAGCCGGCCTTCACGCCGCTGCCGGACCACGAGCCGGTGATCCGCTGGGAGCGTCGTGGCGGCGTCGAGCTCATCCGGCTGAGCCCGGACGACCAGTGCGCGAACGCGCTGCGGGCCTTCGCCGACGCGGTGCGCCGGAAGGATCCGGCCCCGGACCCCGGGCTGCTCGAGCAGGCCCGTCTGCTCGACCTGGTGCGCGGGGCCGCCGCCGGGGTGTGAACCGCTTGTCACCATGCCGGAGGGCCGGCGGCGCCGTGGCGCCGCCGGCCCTCCGGCGTCCGTGTCCTCGGGTCAGCGGCTCAGTAGTTGCCGAGGCCGCCACAGACGTTGAGCGCCTGCGCGGTGACCGCGCCCGCGTCGTCCCCGACCAGGTACTCGACCATGGCGGCGACCTCGCGGACCTCCACGTAGCGGCCCAGCGGGACGCGGGTGGTGATCCGGTCGTGGGTCTCCTGCTCGCTCACGTTCCAGATGGCCGCGTAGTGCTCCCGCACCCGCTCCGCCATCGGGGTCTCGACGAAGCCGGGGCACACCGCGTTGACGGTGATGCCGGTGCGCGCGAGCTCCAGGCCGAGGGCCTTGGAGAAGCCCACCACGCCGTGCTTGGAGGCCGAGTAGGGGGCGGCGTGCACGACGCCCTGCTTGCCGCCGGTCGAGGCGATGTTGATGATCCGGCCGCGCTCCTTGGCGAGCATTCCGCCGGTGGTGAGCACTTCCTTGGTCATGAGGAAGACGCTGTTGAGGTTGGTGTTGATGACGTCGAGCCAGAGCTCGTCCGGAATCTCGGCGGTGGCGCCGCCGCCGCTGCGGCCGGCGTTGTTCACCAGGATGTCCACGCCGCCGTGGCGCTCGACCGCGGCCCGCACGAACTGCTTGATCTGCTCGTGGTCCGACACGTCGCAGACGCTTCCGTCGACGTCGAGCCCCTGGCCCTGGAGGTCCTTCAGGGTCTCCGTCAGGCGCTCCTCGTCACGGGCGCAGATGTAGACGCTCGCGCCGAGTCCGGCGAGCCGCTTCGTGATCTCAAGACCGATTCCGCTGGTCGCCCCGGTCACCAGGGCGACGGGCTTGGCCGCCTTCGCCATGTGCTCTCCCGCTTTTCGCATGCCGATGATTCCGACCGAGCGTGGCCACCGCGACTCGAACGCGGGTGGAAGCCGTCTGGAGCTGTTCCGCTCCAGCCGTGTTCGAGCCGGTGGGGGCACCGTGGTGTCCACGTTCGAAGCTTCCGGAGGAGCGCGATGACCGAGACGTACGCACCGTCGCAGACCGGCCTCTACGTGGCCGTGCAGGCGTTCTACGCACGCCAGATGCAGGCACTCGACAACGGCCGGTTCGAGGAGTACGCGGCGACGTTCACCGAGGACGGCACCTTCCAGCACACGCCCGGAACCCCGGAGGCCCGGACCCGCGCCGGGATCGTGGCCGAACTCCTGCGTTTCCACGAGCGGTTCAGGGACGACCCGGTACAGCGCCGGCACTGGTTCAACCAGCTCGTGCTCGACCCGCAGGCCGACGGCTCCGTCCGCTCCACGGCGTACTGCCTGGTGGTGCGGACCAAGCCGGGCACGCCGCAGCCCGAGATCTGGCCGAGCTGCCAGGTCAACGACGTCCTGGAGATCGACGGGGACCGGATCCTGATGCGCTCGCGCGTCATCACGTACGACCACCTCGACTGGTGACCCGCCGGTGATCCCGGAGGTGCGGACGGACCGCCCCGACGTCTCCTGGAGTCCCGTGCGGGAGGCTCTGGAGCTGGCCGGAGCGGTCCTGGTGCACGGCGGCGAGGGGGGCTGGGAGACGCCCGACGCGGCGGCCGGCGGACTCCTCTCGCCCCGCGAGGCGGAGCGGTACCGAGCCATCCGCCACCCCGTGGCGCGCCGCCGTCACCTTGCCTCGCGCGCCCTGCTCAAGCATGCCGCGGGTGCCGTCCTCGGTGTCCCGCCGCGCGCCCTCGAACTGGGGCGGGAGCCCGGGGGCAGGCCGCTGCTGTGCGGAGTGCCGGGGCTGTCCGTCAGTTTGACGCACACCCGGGGACTCCTCGCGGTGGCGCTCAGCCGCGTCGGCCCGGTGGGCGCGGACGCCGAGCGCGCGGCCCGCGTCATCGAGGGGACCGGCCTGGAGCGGCGGATGTGCACCTCCGCGGAGCGGGCGGCGCTGGCGGAGCTGCCGGGCGAGCGGCGCAACGAGCGGCTCGTGACCCTGTGGACCTTGAAGGAGGCCTACGGCAAGGCGCTGGGGCTCGGGATGCGGCTGCCGTTCTCGACGGCGGGGTTCGCCATGGCCCCGGGCGGGGTCCCGCGGCGGGAGGCCGGCGGCGCCGCGCCACGGGACCCCGCCTGGGAGTTCACCACCGCCCGGCCGGCGGGCGGCCATGTGCTGAGCACGGCCTTGTGCCGGACGGCCGGGGGCGCCGGGTGAGCACCCGGCCCCCCGGCGGGGTGCCTCAGCCGGCCTGGGACATCGGGACCCGCCACGGATCGCCGGCCAGGTCGAGCTCGGGGTCGCAGGCCAGGACCGCCTGGTGCAGCCGCTGGAGGCGCGGCGAGGGCTCGACGCCGAGCTCCTCGATGAGGGTCTTGCGCAGCTGCTGGAAGACCTCGAGGGCCCGCCAGGTGCTGCCCGAGCGGTAGCAGGCCACCATCAGGTAGCCGGCGAGGGTCTCGTGCAGGGGGTTCTTGGCGTAGAGCACCCGCAGTTCCGCCACGAGCGCCGCGTGCCGCCCCAGCCTGAGCTCGGCCTCGATGCGCTGTTCCATGACCCGCATGTGGGCCTCCTCGTGTCCGAGGACCTCCGCGGCGAGCACGTGCCCCTTCGGCACGTCGACCAGCGCCGGACCGCGCCACAGCGCGAGCGCCCGGCCGAACGCGGCCGTCGCGGCGAGCGGGTCGCCGGCGTCGAGGGCGGTCGTCCCCCGGGCGGCGAGGCGTCCGAACTCGCTCCAGTCACTGGTGTCGGCGGGGACGTCGAGCCGGTAGCCGCCGAAGCTGGTGGACAGGACGGACTTCGCCGAACGTTCCCCGTCGTCCGGCTGCGCCGAGGCGATCCTCCGCCGCAGCTGGAGGATGTAGGTCTGCAGTGTGGTCGCCGCGCTGCGCGGCGGGCGCTCCCCCCACACCTCCTCCATCAGGGTCGGTACGGGCACCACGTGACCCGCACGGATCGCGAGGAGCGCGAGAATCTGACGCGGCTTTCCAGCACTGGGAACGATCGACTCGCCGTTCACTCGGATCGAGATCGGCCCCAGCAGTTGGATGTCCACTCGGAATCCTCCTATGACGTACGCAGGCCGGACCCCCGTATCGACCCGGCATGAGGCTCTGCGCACCGAGCATCACACGCGTCAAGAGACGAGCCCCAGTGAGCCGTTCACGAAGTCCTGCATGAGAAACTCACGGCCGATTCATGACGGCCTCACTGGTCCGGACCTATGAGGCCCCGGCAGGATTCCCTCGTTCGAACGACCGTCTCCCACGATGCGAGGAACCGGATACCGATGGAAGCCAACGCCACCGTCCAGCTCGACGCCCGGACCGCGGCCGTCGCCCAGTCCGCGCTGCTCATCGAGAACCTCGACGCGCCTTCGGACGGCGTCGCCCTGTTCACCCTCACGTACAACTGCGCCCCGGCGGAGAACCCGGCCGAGCGGTGACGACCACGGCCGGGGGGACCGGCGCGACTCCGGCCCCGCTCGGCCCGGGGCCCGACGGACCCGGGGCGGACGACCGCATCGGATTCAAGGGCCACCTGCGAGTGGAGGTCGTGGCGGGCGACGCCGCCTACCTCTTCTCGGAAGAAGGAGTGACGGCGCTGCGGGGGCAGGGCATCGAAGCGGTCGCCCCCCTGCTCGACGGCACACGGGACCGCGCGGAGATCGGCCGCGCGGTCCCGTCCGCCGTGGCCGACGGCCTCGACGGGCTGCTGGGCGCGCTGGACACCGCCGGGCTCCTGGCCCGGCGCGCGGACCCGCCGCCGGCCGACCCGGCCGCCCACGCGGAGACGGCGTACTGGGAGGCCGCGGGCCTCGACGGCCCGGCGGCTCGGGCGCGTCTCGGAGCCGGCCGCGTGCACGTGCTGGCGGTCGACGGGCTCCCGGCCGGACCGGCCGCCCTGGCCTGCCGCGAGGCGGGACTCGACGTGGTCGAGGACCCCGCGTCCGCCGACCTCACCCTCGTCCTCTGCGCCGACTACCTCTCCCCCGGGCTGCGTGCGGCCGCCGACTCCCTGCGTGCCGCGGGGCGCCCCTGGCTGCCGGTCAGACCCGGCGGCGTCACCGCCTGGATCGGTCCGGTCTTCCGGCCGGGCGCGGCCTGCTGGCACTGCCTGGCCCACCGGCTGGACGCGCACCGCACCTCCGAGCTGCCCGTGCGCCGGGCCCGCGGCCTGTCCGGTCCGGTCGCCCGGCCCGCCGTCGCACTGGACGCCGCTCGCTCCGCGGCGCTCCGGCTGGCAGCGCTCGAAGCCGTGAAGTGGCTCGCGGGGCACCGCCACGAGAACCAGTCCGCGCTGTTCACCCTCGACAGCCTCTCCTTCTCCGGCCGGCACCACCCGGTGCGGCGACGGCCCCAGTGCCCCGCCTGCGGGGACCCTGGTCTGGTGGCCGAGCGGGTCGGGCGCCCCGTCGTGCCGGTCTCACGTCTGAAGGCGACGGGCTCGGGCGTCAACGACCGCGCCCTGACGTCCCGGCAGATGATCGAGCGGTACGGCTCCCTCGTCGACCCGCTGACCGGTGTGGTCCAGGAGCTGCGGCGCGATCCGCGGGCCCCCGAACCGCTCCACGCCTTCACCTCCGGCCGCAACCTGGCCGTCGGCGGCGAGGCCACGCTGGACGGGCTGCGGGCCGGCCTGAGGAGTCTCAGCGGCGGCAAGGGAGCCACCGAGCTGGACGCCAGGGTCAGCGCCCTGTGCGAGGCCCTGGAGCGGTACTCGGGCAGTCTGCACGGCGACGAACCGCGGATCCGGGACACCTTCCGCGCGCTCGGCGACAGCGCCGTGCACCCGAACGACTGCCAGCTCTTCCACCCTCGTCAGTTCCGCGACCGCGCGTCCTGGAACGCCCGGGGCTCGCTCTTCCAGCAGGTGAGCGAGGAGTTCGACCCGGACGCCCCGGTCGACTGGACCCCGGTGTGGTCGCTCACCCATCAGCGGCACCGCCTGCTGCCGACGGCCATGCTGTACTTCGGCCGGGGCGCCGATCCGGTGGCCGGGAGCCGCTTCGCGCGGGCCGACTCCAACGGGAGTGCCGCGGGCAGCAGTGTCGAGGACGCGATCGTCCAGGGATTCCTGGAGCTGGTGGAGCGGGACGCGGTCGCCCTGTGGTGGTACAACCGCACGCGGCAGCCGGGGGTCGACCTCGATGCCTTCGAGGACTCCTGGACGGCCGGGCTGCGCCGGGTCTACGCGGGCCTGAACCGCGAGCTGTGGGCGCTGGACCTCACCTCGGACTTCGGCATCCCCGTCTTCGCCGCGGTCTCCCGGCGCACCGACAAGGACGCCGAGGACATCGTGTTCGGCTTCGGGGCCCACTTCGATCCGCGGGCGGCGCTGCGCCGGGCGCTCGCCGAGATGAGCCAGCACCTGCCGGCGGTGGCCGGCGCCCGCCCCGACGGTGGCGGCTACGCCGTCCGGGACCCCGAGCCGCTCGACTGGTGGCTGCGGGCGACCACGGCCGACCAGCCGTACCTGCTCCCCGCTCCGGGTACGGCGCCGCGTACCCCCGCCGGGTTCGCGTACCGTCCGCGCCCCGATCTCCTCGACGACCTGCGGGCCGCCGAGGCGCTGGTCCGGGAGCGGGGCATGGAGCTGCTGGTGCTCGACCAGACCCGGCCGGACATCGGACTTCCCGTGGTCAAGGTGATCGTCCCCGGCCTGCGCCACTTCTGGGCGCGGTTCGGACCGGGCCGGCTGTACGACGTACCGGTGGAACTGGGGCGGCTGGCCGAGCCGACGCCGTACGCCGGTCTCAATCCCGTCCCCCTCTTCGTCTGACGAGAACCGCAGGTGACCGGAACCGCACGCTCCATGCCCGACGCCTCAGAGTCCTCGCCGACCGTCGAGGGCATGCCCAGCACCTTCGCCCTGTGGTCGCTGCGCGACGACGTCGCGATCGAATCGGGCGCCCCGGGGCAGGATCTGATCGTCCACAGCCTGTACGGGCAGGTGCGGCTGCAGCGGCCCGAGCCGCTGCTCCGCACCGCCCTGGACCGGATGACGTTCGGACCGATCTCCCTGGAGAACGTCTTCGACGTCCCGCCCGGCTTTCTCGGACCTGACGCGAACCACCCCGCGCTGTGGCCCGCGCTCCACCGGCTGCGGCACCTTCTGGTGCGCTCGCTGGGCACCGACGACCAGTACGGTCCGTTCCTCTCGGTCGTGCCCGTCTCCACCGACGCGGTGTTCCGTCCGTACGAGGTGAGGACCGGAACGCCGATCGCCCTGGTCCCGGGGGTCACCTGGGAGAACTGCACCCGCGGCAAGGGGCTGAAACTGCGCACGCCGGACGGGCCGTTCCTGCTGGTCCTGCATCGCGCAGAGGCCGTCTGGACAGCGATGGCCCTCACGCATCCGGTCAGCGTCGACCAGGTGCTCGCCCAGCTTCCCCTCCCCTGGGGACTGGCTCATGAGATCATCGGATACATCGGTGGCACGGGTCTGCTCGACGCACTGCCGGGCGGACGGGGGCCCGCCGACAGCGACAACAGTGGGGGCGTGTTCGCCCCCTCCTGATCGTGTGTCTGTCGACGGTCCGCCCGTAGCAACGTGGTAACGAGGGGGAAAAATGACCGACGAGAAGCCGACAGATCTGTTCTGGCCCGACGATCGAGCGCGCGCGCCAGAACGTTTCTCCCCGCTGGTCGCGACCGCGCTGATCGCCCTGGTCCAGTGCGGGTTCGGAGTGATGGGGTTCCTCAACCTCCTCGCCAAGCAGCCGGACCGCGCCGAGCTCACCGGCTCCTCGGCCGCCTTTCTCGCCGTTTTCGTCTTACAACTGACGCACACCCTGCCCCGGACGAAACGGTTCCGCTCGCGCTACGGCATGTGGACCCTGGGCCTCCAGGCGGTGTGCACCGTCGTCCCGGTCCTCGTCTGCGGGATCGCCTGGGGCGGCATGGCCGGTTTCACGGCCGGCTCCTGTCTGCTCCTGGCGCCCGCCCCGCTGTCGCTGGCCCTCTTCGCCGTCGCCGTCGCCGCGATGGGGGGCATCGCCGCGTGGATGGGCCTGTCCGGCCTCGACGTCACCTACCTGGCGCTGGCGACGATGATGACCGGCCTGTTCGTCTACAGCGTCACGCGGCTCACCGAACTCCTCGGCGAGTCCTACGCGCAGCGGCACGCGCTGGCCGAGTTCGCCGTGGCCCGGGAGCGGCTGCGGTTCGCCCGCGACCTGCACGACCTGCTGGGCTACAGCCTCTCCTCCATCACCCTCAAGAGCGAGCTGATCAGCCGGCTCGTCGGCACGCACGACGACCGGGCCCGGGAGGAGCTGCGTGATGTGCTGGTCATCTCCCGGCAGGCCCTCGCGGACGTCCGGGCGGTGGCCGACGGCTACCGGGAGCTCTCCCTCTCCGACGAACTGGTCTCGGCCGAGCGCGTCCTCAGAGCCGCCGGCATCAGCACCTACGTCCACCTGGCTTCCGGCCCGCTCAGCACCCGCACGGAGACGGTGCTCGCCACCGTGCTGCGGGAGGGCGTGACCAATCTGCTGCGGCACAGCGAGGCGCGCCGCAGCCGGATCTCGCTCACCGAGGAGAACGGCTGGGTCCGGCTCAGGCTGGACAACGACGGAGCTCCCCCGGCGGCCGCGGGAGGAACCGCGGCACGGGACGGTGCCGGCCTGGAGAGCCTCACCCTCCGGCTCAGCCGGATCAACGGGTCCCTGAACTGGGGCCGGAATTCCGAGGGCTGGTTCAGCCTGGACGCCCGATGTCCGATCCAACCGCTCCTCGAACCCCTCAAATCCAGCCCGACTCCGACGCGATCCGAATCGCGTCATGCCGGTTCCGTGCATTGATCTTCGCGACGGCGGACGTCAAATAGTTGCGAATGGTGCCGACCGACAGATGAAACTGGGTCGCGATCTCCTTGGGCCCGGCCCCGGTGGCGGCCAGCCGCAACACCTCCGCCTCCCTGGCGGTGAGCGGATTCTCCTCGTACTGCCAGACGTCCAGCGCCAGCTGGCGGTCGATCACCCGGCCGTTGGCCGCCACGGTACGGATCGCCGCGGCCAGCTCCGCGGGCGGCGCGTCCTTCAGCAGATAGCCCGCGACCTGCACCGACAGCGCCCTGCGGAGCACTCCCGGCCGGTGCAGGCTGGTCAGGATCAACGTCCTGCACTCCGGAAGCCGCTCCTTCAACTGGGCCGCGGCGCTGAGGCCGTCGAGGCCCGGAAGGTCGATGTCGATGAGCGCGACGTCCGGCTTCAGCTCGACCGCAGTCTCGACGATGGTGTCGCCCCGTTCCACCTCGGCCACCACGACGATGTCCGACTCCAGTTGGAGCAGTGCCACCAGCGCCCCTCGGACCATGTGCATGTCCTCGGCTATCAAGACACGTATCAAATCGCCCGCCCCCCATCCCCCGTGTGAAGACCCTTGCTCGGCCGTGTCTTCAACGATGCTACTGGCCTGATGAATCCCGTCCGCGTCCATTTGCATGCAGCGAGTTCCACCGCCGCTCGAGGAACGGGCGCCACAATCCGGGCAGCCCCCGCCCCGGGGGCGCACCGATCCGGGAGGGGCCCATGACAGCGGAACCGCAGGCCAGGCTGGCTCGACTCGAGGAGGTCGCCGACGGCGTCCACGCCTACATCCAGCCGGACGGCGGGTGGTGCCTGAACAACGCCGGTCTGCTGCTCGACTCCGGCGACGCGGCCCTCGTCGACACGGCCGCGACCGAAAGCCGCACCCGCCTGCTGCGCGACGCGGTCCTCGGCGCCGGCGGCGGTACGGCCCCGCGCACGCTCGTCAACACCCACTTCCACGGCGACCACACCTTCGGCAACTACCTCTTCCCCGAGGCCGTGGTCATCGGCCACGAGCGGACCCGCTCCGAGATGCAGGAGACCGGTCTCCACCTGACCGGCCTGTGGCCCGACGTGTGCTGGGGCGATGTGGAGCTGGCCCTGCCGCAGCTCACCTTCGACCGGTCGCTCACCCTCCACGTCGGCGGCCTGCGGGCCGAGCTGCTCCACCTCGGCCCGGCTCACACCAGCAACGACGTCGTGGTGTGGGTCCCCGAGCGCGGTGTGCTGTTCACCGGGGACGTGGTCATGGCGGGAGTCACTCCCTTCTGTCCCATGGGGTCCGTCGCCGGGTCGCTGGACGTGCTGGAGCGGCTGCGCGCTCTCGGCGCGCACACCGTGGTCCCGGGACACGGTCCGGTGAGCGGGCCGGAGGTCCTCGACTTCACCATGGGGTACCTGCGCCGGCTCCAGCGGCTCGCGCGGGAGGGCGTCGCCGCCGGCGTGTCCCCGCTCGACGTGGCCAGGTCGACCGACCTGGGGCCGTACGCGGAGCTCCTCGACAGCGAGCGGCTCGTCCCCAACCTGCACCGCGCCTACGCGGAGGAGAAGGGGGCCGCGCCGGGTGCGGCGATGGACATCGGTCCGCTGTTCGCCGAGATGATCGAGTTCCACGGCGGGCTTCCCGTCTGCCACGCCTGACGGTGCCGGGCGGGAAAGGCGAGAAGGCGGCCCGGAAGGGCCGCCTTCTCGCCGTCGACGGGGGCCGTCAGCCGGCCGAGCGGGCGTACTCGGCGGCGGGCTCCCAGAAGCCGAACGACCCGCGGTGGTAGAGCAGTGCCCGGTTCTGCCGCAGCTCCGCCGCCTCGACCCGGCCGAGGAAGATCCAGTGATCGCCCGCGTCCACCGCCCGGGTCACCGTGCACTCCGCGTGCCCGAGCACCCCTTCCGCCAGCACGGGGGCGCCCGCCGCGGCCGTGGACGGCCGCCACTCCCGGCCCGCGAACTTCTCCCGCGACCGGCTCGCGAAGGTCGTCGCCAGCTCCTCGCCGCCCTCCGCGAGGACATGGACCACGAAGGCGCCGTGCGAGTGGAGCGCCGGGAGCGTCTGCGAGCCCTTTCCCACGCAGATCAGCAGCAGAGGCGGCTCCATGGAGACCTCGGTGACGGCGCTGCACGTGAAGCCCCTC
The DNA here is from genome assembly GCF_040295385.1 of Streptomyces sp. NPDC002825. Classification (NCBI taxonomy): domain Bacteria; kingdom Bacillati; phylum Actinomycetota; class Actinomycetes; order Kitasatosporales; family Streptomycetaceae; genus Streptomyces; species Streptomyces sp. NPDC002825. The sequence continues at coordinate 102,605 of NZ_JBEOVH010000007.1, read as the reverse complement.
GGCGCACCGTGGCCGTCCACCGTGGTCACGACCGAGACCGCGGTCGGGAACGAGCCGAAGAACCTCCGGAAATCCTGCGCGTCTATCGCCATGTCACAAGAGGTTCGCCGCCCCGGCTGGAACGCCGGTGGACTCCGGCTGGAGGGGGAAAGTCCGTGGTCCGGCCTCTCGTGGGAGGATCGGTGCTGTTTCGAACGCGCCACGAAGGAGTGACCGTGCCCGGTGAGAATCTGTCCCGCGACGAGGCCCACGAGCGGGCCGCGCTGCTGTCCGTCGACGGGTACGAGGTCGTGCTCGACCTGCGGTCGGCGGTCGGCGAGTCCGACGAGCCGGTGCGGACCTTCCGCTCGCGGACCACGATCCGGTTCCGCCGCACCGGTGAGGGCACGAGCACGTTCGTCGACCTGATCGCCCCCTCGGTGAACGAGGTCACGCTCAACGGCCGCTCGCTCGACCCGGCGGTGGTCTTCGACGGCGCGCGGATCACGCTCGACGACCTGGCCGACGAGAACACGCTCGTCGTGGACGCCCAGTGCGCCTACAGCCGGACCGGCGAGGGCATGCACCGCTTCGTCGACCCGGAGGACGGCGAGGTCTACCTCTACACGCAGTACGAGCCGGCCGACGCCCGCCGGGTCTACGCCAACTTCGAGCAGCCCGACCTCAAGGCCCCGTACCGCTTCTCCGTGACCGCGCCGGAGGGCTGGACGGTCTGGTCGAACGGCGCGGGCGACAAGGACGCCGAGGGCGTCTGGCGGTTCGCGGAGACGGCGCCGATCTCCACGTACATCACGTGCGTCGTGGCCGGCCCGTACCACTACGTGACCGACAGCTACACTCGCGGCGAGCTGGAGATCCCGCTCGGCGCGATGTGCCGGAAGTCGCTCGCGAAGCACTTCGACGCCGACGACGTCTTCCTGATCACCAAGCAGGGCTTCGACTTCTTCCACGACAACTTCGACTACCCGTACCCCTTCGGGAAGTACGACCAGGCCTTCGTCCCCGAGTACAACCTCGGCGCGATGGAGAACCCGGGCATGGTGACCTTCCGCGAGGAGTACATCTACCGGGGCAAGGTCACCCAGGCCGCGTACGAGAGCCGGGCCAACGTCATCCTGCACGAGATGGCGCACATGTGGTTCGGCGACCTGGTGACCATGGTGTGGTGGGACGACCTGTGGCTGAAGGAGTCCTTCGCGGACTTCATGGGCTCCTTCGCGAACGCCGAGGCCACCCGCTTCACCAACAGCTGGGTGACCTTCGCCAACAACCGCAAGGCCTGGGCGTACCGCGCCGACCAGCTGCCGTCCACGCACCCGATCACGGCCGACATCCGTGACCTGGAGGACGCCAAGCTCAACTTCGACGGCATCACCTACGCCAAGGGCGCCTCGGTCCTCAAGCAGCTCGTCGCGTACGCCGGGCGGGACGCGTTCCTGGAGGGCGCGCGCCGCTACTTCAAGCGCCACGCCTACGGGAACACGCGCCTGGCCGACCTCCTCGCGATCCTGGAGGAGACCTCCGGCCGTGACATGAAGGCCTGGGCGAAGTCCTGGCTCCAGACCTCCGGCGTCAACAGCCTGACCCCGGCCGTCACCTACGACGCGGAGGGCCGGATCACCGAGCTCGCCGTCCTCCAGGAGGGCGACGAGCTCCGTCCCCACCGCGCCGCCGTCGGTCTCTACCGGCTCTCCGGCGGGGAGCTCGTGCGGTACGCGCGGGCCGAGGCCGACATCACCGGCGCCCGGAGCGTCGTCGCCGAGCTCGCCGGCGAGGAGAGGCCCGACCTGGTCCTCGTCAACGACGACGACCTCACCTACTGCAAGATCCGCTTCGACGAGGGCTCGCTCGAGACCCTGCGGGCGCACCTCGGCGACATCACCGACCCGCTGGCCCGCGCCCTGTGCTGGTCGGCGCTGTGGAACCTGACCCGCGACGGACTCATGCCCGCCCGGGACTTCGTCGCCGTCGCGCTCGCCTTCGCGGGCCGCGAGACCGACATCGGCGTCCTGCAGATGGTGCACGGCTGGACGAAGTCGGCCGTCACCCTCTACGCGGCGCCCGGGTGGCGCGAGGAGGGCGGGCGGCTGCTCGCCTCGGGCGGCCTGCGCGAGCTGCGGGCGGCCGAGCCGGGCAGCGAGCACCAGCTGACCTGGGCGCGGTTCTTCGCGGCGACCGCCTCCGCCGAGGCCGACTTCCAGCTCCTGGAGGGGCTGCTCGACGGCACGGCGAAGATCGACGGCCTCGACGTCGACCAGGAGCTGCGCTGGGCGCTGCTCTCCCCGCTGGCCTCGCACGGCCGCGCGGACGAGGCCCGGATCGGCGAGGAACTGGCCCTGGACGACACGGCGACGGGCAAGCGTCACCAGACCCGGCTGCTCGCCTCGCGGCCCTCGGAGGCGGTCAAGGCGCAGGCGTGGGCGCAGGTCGTCGAGTCCGACACCCTGTCGAACGCCCTGGTCGAGGCGACCATCGCGGGCTTCGTGCAGCCCTCGCAGCGCGAGCTGATCGCGCCGTACGCGGAGAAGTACTTCGCGGCGATCGAGCGGCTGTGGGGCGAGCGGTCGATCCAGATCGGCATCGACGTGGTCCGGGGCCTGTTCCCCGGGCTCCAGGACCGCCCGGAGACGCTGGCCGCGACGGACGCCTGGCTCTCGGAGCACGCCGGCGCCGCACCGGCGCTGCGTCGCCTGGTGCTCGAGGCGCGGGACGACCTGGCGCGGGCGCTGCGGGCGCAGGAGTGCGATGGCCGTACGGCATAGGCGGTGACGCCTGGGGGTGCGGTGTCCGTCGCAGGTGCCGCACCCCTGGCGCCGCCCCCATCGGCACTCGAACGTGCGTACTTTAGGGCGAGGTTGTCCCTAAATGTCGACGAGCGTGTAACAGGGGTTAGGGGAGCCTTCGGGAGCGGAAGACCCCCGGCATGAACCACAACACCCCCATCACCCCCCGCCCCCTCCCCCTCTCCTCCCGCACCGGTCGGGCACAACGCCTCGCGTCCGCCGACCAGTTGAGGGCGCAGGGCATCCCCGCCGCCGAGGTCGCCGCGCAGTGCCGGCCCGGCGGCTGGCAGCAGCTCCTCCCCGGTGTCTTCCTGCTCCAGCCCGGGCCGCCCACCAGCGAGGACCGGCTGCGCGCCGCCCTCCTCTACGCCCGCAGGACCGGGGCCGTCCCCGCGCAGGGCCCGGACGCGATGATCACCGGGCTCGCCGCGCTGACCCTGCACCGCTTCTCCGCCGCTCCCCCGCTCACCGCCCTGGACCGGATCGACGTGCTCGTGCCGCGCACCCGGCGGCTGCGCTCGACCGGCTGGGTGCGGGTCGTGCGCGCCCCCGAGTCCCCGGAGCCGGTGGAGCTCACGGGCCTGCCCGTCGCCCCCGTCGCCCGTGCCGTCGCCGACGCGGTCGCGGGCCTCACGGACGCGGAGACGGTACGCCGGCTGCTCACCGAGGCCGTGCGCGGCGGGCACTGCGAACCGAGCGTCGTGGTCAGGGAGTTGAGCCGTGCCCGGCTGCTGTCCCGGCCGCACGTGGTGGACGCCGTGGACGCGCTGCTCGTCGAGGGGCGCGCACTGTCCGAGCAGCGGCTGTACGAGATGGTGCGGGAGTTCGCGCTGCCGGACCCGCTGTGGAACGTGGACCTGCGGCTGCCGGGCGGTCCGCACCTGGGCGGGGTGGACGCCTACTGGCCGGACCAGGCGGTCGCCGTGGAGCTGGACACCCGGGCGCCCCGGCAGGACGACGACGAGCTGTGGACCGAGTACACCCGCAAGCGGGAGCACCTGGAGCGGCTCGGCATCACGGTCGTCCACCTCACGCCGCGCAAGCTGCGCGAGGCGATGGACCAGCAGGCCACCGTGGTCCGTACGGCCCTGATGGCCGCGCCGGACCGGCAGCCCGCCGCGTACGTCGTCGTCCTGCCGCGGTGAGCGCTACTTCTTCGGGACGGTGCCGCAGAACTCGGCCTCGACGACCTTGTCGGTGTCGCCGGTCCAGTCGGCGTTGAAGTTGCCGGCGAGGGAGTGCTCGCCGTCGCGGGTCACCTGGGCCAGCGAGGTGGAGCCGTGGATGCCGCCGCCGTGGCCCCAGACCTCCTCTCCGCAGCTCAGCTTCTGCTTCATGAGCCCGAGGCCGTAGGTCAGGTTCGGGTACTCGGGGGAGATCTGCACCGTGGTCGTCATCTCGTTCAGACCCTCCTTCGTGAGGAGGCGGCCCTTGAGCAGGGCCGAGTAGAAGGTCTGCAGGTCGCGGGAGTCGGAGATGATCTCGCCCGCCGCGCCCGCGATGCTCGGGTTGAGGTCGGAGACCTCGTGGACGGGGGCGTTCTCGTCCCGGGAGAGCTTGGAGTACGCCGGGCTGCTGGGCTCCGGCATGACCGAGCGGGTCCCGGGGACGGTGGTGGCGCGCAGCTTGAGCGGCTTGATGATCCGGTTCTCGACGGCCTTGCCGTACGGACGGCCGGTGACCTTCTCGATCACCATGCCGGCGAGGACGAAGTTGGTGTTGGAGTAGTTCCAGGAGGCGCCCGGCTCGAAGTCGGGCTTGTGGGCCATGGCGACGTCGACGAGCTGCCGCGGGGTCCACGTGTCGTAGCGGTGCTCCAGGAAGCCGGGACCGAAGACCCTCTCCTGGAAGGCGGGGTCCTCGGTGTAGCTGTAGATGCCGCTGGTGTGGTTGAGCAGCTGGCGGACGGTGATCCTGCTGCCGTCGTGGCCGTTGCCCCGGACGACGCCGGGGAGCCACTTCTCGACCGGGTCGTCGAGATCGATGCGGCCCTCCGCCTGGAGCTGGAGGAGGACGGTGGCGGTGAAGGTCTTGGTGATGGAGCCGACGCGGTAGCGGTCGTTGCCCTTCCGCTCCCCCGCGGTCCCGGTCCAGCGGTCGTGCCCGTCGCGGGCCTGGGCCACGGCGCCGGGGACCCCGTCGGCGACGGCCGCGTCGAGGGCCTGCCGGGTGGCGGCGTGGTCCGGCTTCGCGGGAGCCGCGAGCGCCGGCGCGGCAAGGGTGGTGGCGGCGATGCCTGCCACGAGGGCGGCGGCGAGGACGGTACGGGTGGTGCGTGCGGCTGACATGCGGGGCTCCCCTGATCGTCGAACTGCGGTCGGGGGAGGTGACTGCGTGTTCCGGGGACGGGTTGAGAGCGATCTTGAGGTTGAGCCCTTTTCAGCCGCTTCTAGAGGTTCGCCCGGCCGGTGAGGCGGGAGCGGCCCACCGGGGGCCGCTCCCTCCACAGGTCGAGGCCGATGTCGACGAGTTCGACGCGCGCGAGGGAGGCTACGGCGTCGAGCGGATGCCAGGCGGCCAGGTCCGTGGACCCGTCGGTCTCGTTGCGCAGGACACCGCCGGTGACCTGGGCCTCGTAGATGATCCTCAGGCCGTGCCAGTCGCCGTGCCCTCCGATCTTGTGCCGCCAGGCACGGCGGATGGAGTCGACTCCGAGGAGGGCGGTGGGTTCTGTGAGGTACCCGGTCTCCTCCTCGACCTCACGGACCACGGTGTGGACGGGGTCCTCGCCGTGGTCCATGCCTCCGCCCGGCAGCGTCCAGCGCTTGGCACCGTCCTTCGCGACCCAGCGGGCGAGGAGTATCTCGTCGTCACGGACACACACGGCGTAGGCCGCCACCCTCAACTGCTGCTTCATGAGCCGAGGTTAGAGCCAGTACGCGGGGTACGTCCGCCCCATGGCACGGGCCGCCCCGAGCCCGACGGCGACCAGGAGGAGGGAGGCGAGGGCGAGAAGGCCGAGAAACGACCAGAAGGGCGGGGCCTGGAGGGCGACGATGACGGCCGTCGCCGCGGCGGGCGAGTGCGGGGTACGGGCGAGCATCATCACGCCGAGGGCGAGTCCGCCCGCCACGGCGGCGCCCCACGGGCCCGGTCCCGCCAGGGCCAGGACCGCGAAGCCGGTGAGGGCGGAGAGCAGCTGGCCGCCGACGACCGAGCGCGGCTGGGAGAGCGGCAGGTCGGGGGCGCCGGCCACGAGCGCCATGCTGGCGGCGAGGGGCGGGATGAGGAGGGGCTGGTGGAGGACGGTGCCGACCGCGACCAGGAGCAGGAGGGCGGTGACGCTCGCCGCGGTGGAGGCCAGCACGATCCGGGGGCGCGGACGGGGAGGCGCGGCGGGGCGGGCAGGGGCGGTGGGCGCGGTGGCGGTGGTGGTCGCGGTGGTCGTCAACGAGGGCTCCAGAGGGGAGGGTTGGCCGGGGAGTACTCCGGGGGCGACCAGCGCAGGGGGCTGCCCGACGGCGTTTCGGTCGTGCGGTCCACGCGGAAGCGGGTGACGCGGCCCTCGGGGCCGTACTCGGTGTGCGCGAGGCCGCTGAGCTGGAGGGTCAGGCCCGTCTCCCAGTCGAGGAAGAGCAGCCCCGCCCGGCCGTCCTCCTCCAGGTTGCCGAGCGTCAGGAACATCGAGTTGCCCGGGTAGTCGCGCCAGCTCAGTTCCCCGGGCGTGTCGACCCGGACGAAGCCGGGGTTGCCGCCCCGGTGGCTGGTGTCGAGGCCGTCGGGGGCGGCCGTGGCGACGAAGAAGGTGTCGGCCGCGCGGACCAGGCGCACCTGGTCGGGGGTGAGCACCTCCCCGTGCCGTGCGGCCGCGACCTCCGGCCCGGTGGGCTCGGAGCCGTACCACTCGCGCTTCTGGAGGTACTTCGGGCAGTTCGAGAAGACCTGGTCGGCCTCGACCGTGAAGCCGCGGCCACTGGTCCTCGCCGTGCCGTTGAGGCGCATCCGGCGGCGGGTGCGGGGGTCGAGGGCGAGGGTGCCGACCTTGGCGTCGTCGGGCGTGCCGGCGGGGAGGGGCGCGGCCACCGAGATCGTGTGGGGTCCGGTGGCCCGGACGAAGCCGGGTGCGCCGGTGAGCAGGGTCGCCCAGACGCGGGCCTCGGCGTCCGCGGTGCCGAGCATCAGCATGGGCTGGGCTTCCAGGAAGGCGGCGGCGACGGGGCGGATGCCGTTGGTGATGGAGCGGCCCACGTGGGCGGCGAGGTCTTGCACGCCCTCGCGTGCCTGGATGGCCAGGGAGCCGGGGCTGTAGGCGGTGTTCACGGGGGCCTCCGTGAGTGCGGGGTCGGTGGGTGCGTGTGCGGGGCCTCGGCGCGGCCGGCGCGTTCGTGGTTGTGCCCGCCCGTCCCTGCGGAACGATTGCCCACAACCGGGGTGCGGCTAGAAGAAGCCGCAGGTCGGGGCCGAGTCCGAGGGGGCCGGGGACTCTTCCGCGCCCTTCGGGACCGAGATTTCCAGGCGGGTGCCGTCCGGGTCGTGGAAGAAGATGCCGCCCGAGGCCGCGCCCTCGCGGTGGGCGACGACGCCCTCGTACGCGAAGGAGGCGCCGCGCGCCGTGAGCGCGGCCTCCGCGGCGCGGACGTGTTCGATGGACTCCGCCTCGAAGGCCAGGTGGTGCAGGCCCGGCCGGCCGGAGTCGTAGGCGCCCTCGGCCTGCTGCCAGAGCGTGAGGACCAGGCGGCCGTCCTGGCCGAGGAAGGCGTAGCGGCTGTCCTTCTCCGCGCCCTCGCCGAGGACCTCGAAGCCGAGGACGTCGCCGTAGAAGGCGAGCGAGCGCGTCAGGTCGGTGACGTTGAGGCCGACGTGGTGGGTGGCGAGCGTGCCGATCGCAGACATGACAGTTCCCTTCGGAGGACAGGACAGCCCCTCGGACTAACCTTCTACTTCGACTTTAGGGGTTAGTGGAAGCCAGAGTCAACCGGTCACGTACTCTTGAGGGGTTAGTCCATCGAGGAGGGTGCCCGCCCATGACCGCCACCGACCCCCGGCCGCTCACCGGCGAGCCCGTCTCCCTGGACCTGCTGAACACCCGCTGGAACGACGAAGGCGTCCGCCAGGACCTGCTCACGGACGTCGACGGGCTCGGGGTCTGGCTCGCCGCCAACGGTCTGGAGCGGCGCTTCACCGCCGACGCGACCACCCTGCGGCACACCCTCGCCGCCCGGGACGCGCTCGCCGCGCTCGTCGACCGCCCCGGCGACCCCGACGCCACCGCGCGCGTGGACGCCGTCCTCGGGCACGGCCGCATCCGCGCCACGCTGACCACCGAGGGCCCCGGCGAGGAGGCCGAGTTCGCCGATCCCGCCTGGGGGCCCGGCTGGACCGCCGCCCGCGACTACCTCGACCTGCTGCGCACCGCGCCCGACCGGATCCGGGCCTGCGCCCACGACGCCTGCATCCTGCACTTCTTCGACACCTCACGGAACGGCACCCGCCGCTGGTGCTCGATGGCGGTCTGCGGCAACCGCGCCAAGGCCTCCCGCCACTACGCGCGCACCAAGGAGAGTTGAGCCGCACCGAGCGGCAACTCGCCCCGGTTCACTCGCGTTCGTCCCGCGTGGCGCGTCCGCCGCGCTGGCGGGTTTGTGCCGCGGCGGCAATCCGGCCCCGGGCAACTCTCCACAAACCCCTGTCTCTTGCGAAAGGCTGAGCGGTCATCCGGCATCAGAATCCGGACACCCTCCTTTCACAAACAGGGATGTAAATGACCACCCCCGAAACTCGGAGCTCCATACCCGGAAGCTCGACGCACGGGCCCAGACGCGCGGCCCGCATCGCGGCCGCCACCGGACTCGTCGCGGCCCTCGTCGCGGCCGGTGCGGCGCCCGTGCTCGCCACCGAGGCCCCGGCGACCACTCCCCCGGTCAAGTCCTCGGACCCGGCCGACAAGCTCGGCGCCATCGACGCCCAGCGGCTCACCGAGGCCCAGGCGAGCGGCGAGAAGAACGTCACCGTCCTCGTCGCCACCGCCCCCGGCGCCACCGAGCAGGTCGCCGCGCAGCTGGACGCCGTCGCCGGCGCCTCCGTCGGCAAGCAGCAGGACGCCCTCGGCTACGTCCGCGCGACCCTGCCGACCGCCAAGGCCGCCGCCGCCATCAAGGCCGCCACGAACCTCTCCTCCGTCCAGTCCGTCGACCTCCAGGCGGAGATCGCGCTGGACGACCCGACGCCGGCCGCGGACACCGCGACGGGTGCCGTCGACGGCACCACCGTCACGACGACCTACCCGGCCCCGGGCAAGGACACCCCGGCGAAGAACCCGTACAACCCCTCGTACGAGACGGGCGCGGTCGACTTCGTCAAGGAGCACCCGAAGGCCGACGGCCGCGGCGTGACCATCGGCATCCTGGACTCGGGCGTCGACCTCGGCCACCCGGCCCTGCAGAAGACCAGCACCGGCGAGCGCAAGATCGTCGACTGGGTCACCGCCACCGACCCGATCACCGAGGGCGACAACACCTGGCGCGCCCAGATCACCCCGGTCGCCGGCCCGGTCTTCACCGCCTCCTCGCAGAGCTGGAAGGCCCCGGAGGGCTCGTACCAGTTCAGCCGCTTCCAGGAGCGCTTCACCGCCGGCGGCGACCCCAAGGGCGACATCAACCGGGACGGCGACACCACCGACATCTTCGGCATGCTGTACGACCCGGCCGCCGGAACCGTCCGCGTGGACACCGACCAGAACAACGACTTCACGGACAACGCGCCGATGAAGCCGTACAAGGACGGGTACCAGATCGGCTACTTCGGTACCGACAACCCCGCCACCGAGGTCGCCGAGCGCACCCCGTTCGTCGTCGAGATCCGCAAGGACGTCGCGCTCGACGCCTGGGGCGACGACTACATCGGCAAGAAGGCCGACTTCGTCAACATCGGTCTCGTCGAGTCCTCGCACGGCACCCACGTCGCCGGCATCACCGCCGCGAACAGCCTCTTCGGCGGGAAGATGAACGGCGCCGCCCCCGGCGCGAAGATCGTCTCCTCGCGCGCGTGCACCTGGTCCGGCGGCTGCACCAACACCGCCCTCACCGAGGGCATGACCGACCTCGTCGTCAACCGCGGCGTCGACATCGTCAACATGTCGATCGGCGGCCTGCCGCAGCAGAACGACGGCGACAACGTCCGCTCGCGCCTCTACACGCGGCTCATCGACACCTACGGCGTCCAGCTGGTCATCTCGGCCGGCAACGAGGGCCCCGGCATCAACACGATCGGCGACCCCGGCCTGGCCGACAAGGTCCTCTCGGTCGGCGCGGCCATCTCCCAGTCGACCTGGGCCGCCAACTACGGCTCGGCCGTCGAGAAGAAGTACGCCATGTTCAACTTCTCCTCGCGCGGCCCGCGTGAGGACGGCGGCTTCACCCCGACCATCACCGCCCCCGGCTCGGCCGTGAACACCATCCCGACGTGGCAGCCGGGCGCCGGCGTCGCCGAGGCCGGCTACACGCTGCCCGCCGGCTACGGCATGCTCAACGGCACCTCGATGTCCTCGCCGCAGGCGGCGGGCGCGAGCGCGCTGCTGATCTCGGCCGCGAAGCAGAGGGGCATCAAGCTCTCCCCGCTCACCCTGCGCACCGCGCTCACCTCGACCGCGAAGCGCATCCCCGGTGTCGCGGCCCACGAGCAGGGCTCGGGCCTCATCGACATCGAGGACGCCTGGGACTCGATCCTGTTCGGCGCCACCGCCCACGACTACAAGGTCGAGGCCCCGGTCGACACCGCGATCTTCCCGGCCCCGCACACCGGCACCGGCGTGTACGACCGCGAGGGCGGCCTCAAGGTCGGCCAGAAGCGCGTCTACGACGTCACCATCACGCGCACGAACGGCCCGGACCGGCCGGTCTGGCACGAGCTGAGCCTGAAGTACAACGACGGCACGTTCCGCATCCTCGGCGAGGACTTCGTCGCGCTGCCGCTGAACAAGCCGGTCACCGTCAAGCTCCAGGCCCGCCCGACCACCGCGGGCGCGCACAGCGTCATCCTGCAGGCCGACGACCTGTTCACCGAGGGCGTCGACAAGCAGATCATGGCCACCTCGGTCGTCTCGAACGACCTGGTCGCCCCGGGCTACAACTTCTCCGCCACCGGCTCGGTGCAGCGCAACAGCAACAAGTCCTACTTCGTCACCGTGCCCCAGGGCGCCAAGACGCTGGAGGTCGCGCTGAGCGGTCTGAAGGAGAAGAGCCAGACCCGGTTCATCTCGATCCACCCGTACGGCGTCGCCATCGAGGACACCGCCTCGACGCAGTGCTACCCGCACTACAACCCGGCCAACCAGTGCCGCCCGGACCTGCGGTCCTACGCGAACCCGACGCCGGGCGTCTGGGAGATCGAGGTCGAGTCCCGCCGCACGTCGCCGGACCTGGACAACCCGTACACCCTGAACGTCACCGCCCTCGGCGCCGACTTCGACCCGGCCGTCCAGACGGTCGCCGAGGCGAAGATCGGCACCCCGGCCGCCGTCCAGTGGCAGGTCACCAACCGCTTCGCGGGCATCACGGGCACCCTCAAGGGCGGCTCGCTCGGCTCGCAGAAGAGCGAGACGCCGACCATCCAGCACCACGAGCAGCAGACGAAGACCATCACCATCGGTGAGGGCGTCGAGCGGCTCGACATCGCCATCGGCAACACCTCCGACAAGGCCGCCGACCTCGACCTCACCGTCACGCTGAACGGCGCGACGGTCGGCCAGTCGGCGGACGGCGACTCGGAGGAGTCCGTCTCCCTGGTCAAGCCGGCCGCGGGCACGTACACCGTCGTCATCGACGGCTACTCGGTCCAGGCCGCCGGCGGCACCACGTACGACTACAAGGACGTGTACTACTCGTCCGCGCTCGGCACCGTGAAGGTCGACGAGTCGAAGCCGGTCACCCTGGCCAACGGCGCCGCCGCCCCGGTGGCGGCCGAGGTCCTGGTCGCCGGCGCGGCCCCCGAGGGACGTCAGTTCTTCGGCGAGGTCCAGCTCCTCAACGCCCGCGGCACCGTCGCGGGCACCGGCAGCGTCCTGATCGGCGCGGTCACCCCGTAACACCGCAGCACTGAGGGGGCGGGCACCGAAACCGGTGTCCGCCCCTTTCGCGTCCGTAGAGTCCGGAAGGGTCCGGAAGATCGTCGTCCGCGACGCGTCCCGCCCCTTGGACAATGGATTGGACAAGGCGGCCGGGGACATACGCATCATGGACCGGCAGCACCCTGCACATACGTACGGAGGAGTCCCCGTGAAGGTCGGAATCGTCGGAGCCACCGGTCAGGTCGGCACGGTCATGCGCAAGATCCTCGCGGAGCGCAACTTCCCGGTCGACGAGCTGCGGCTCTTCGCCTCGGCCCGGTCCGCCGGCACCGTCGTCGACGGCGTCACGGTCGAGGACGCCTCCACCGCCGACTACACCGGCCTCGACATCGTGCTCTTCTCCGCCGGCGGCGCCACCTCCAAGGCCCTCGCCGAGAAGGTCGCCTCCCAGGGCGCCGTCGTGATCGACAACTCCTCCGCCTGGCGCCGCGACCCCGAGGTCCCCCTCGTCGTCTCCGAGGTCAACCCGCACGCGGTCAAGGACCGCCCCAAGGGCATCATCGCCAACCCGAACTGCACCACCATGGCCGCCATGCCGGTCCTCAAGCCGCTCCACCAGGAGGCCGGCCTCACCGCGCTGATCGCCACCACCTACCAGGCCGTCTCCGGCTCGGGCGTGGCCGGCGTCGCCGAGCTGGACGGCCAGGTCAAGGCCGTCGCCGACCGCGCCACCGAGCTGACCCACGACGGCGAGGCCGTGGCCTTCCCGGAGCCCGGCGTCTACCGGCGCAACATCGCCTTCAACGTCATCCCGCTCGCCGGCAACCTGGTCGACGACGGCACGCACGAGACCGACGAGGAGCAGAAGCTCCGCAACGAGTCCCGCAAGATCCTGGAGATCCCCGGCCTCAAGGTCTCCGGCACCTGCGTGCGCGTCCCGGTCTTCTCCGGCCACTCCCTCCAGGTCAACGCCCGCTTCGAGCGTCCGATCAGCGTCGAGCGCGCCTACGAGCTCCTCAAGGACGCCGAGGGCGTCGAGCTCTCCGAGATCCCGACCCCGCTCCAGGCGGCCGGCAAGGACGCCTCGTACGTGGGCCGCATCCGCGTGGACGAGACCGTCGAGAACGGCCTCGCGCTGTTCCTCTCCAACGACAACCTGCGCAAGGGCGCGGCGCTGAACGCCGTGCAGATCGCGGAGCTCGTCGCCGCCGAGCTCAAGGGCTAGCGGACATCCGAGAGGGGCGGCTTCCCGTTGCGGGGAGCCGCCCCTCCGGCGTGCCCGGCCGTGCCAGAGTTCCCCCATGACCCAGATACCCGAGGGGGCCGACGTCGCGGTGCCCCCGCAGGCCCTTCATGTCGCGGTCAGCTGGCGCACCGGGCACGGGGTGCCCGACGTGGACGTCTCCGCCCTGCTCCTCGGGGCCGGGCAGCGGGTGCGGGGCGACGCCGATCTGGTCTTCTACAACCATGCCGAGCATCCCTCGGGGGCCGTGCGGCACCTGGGGAGGTCGGCCCCGGGGGCGCCGGGGAGCCCGGCCGCGGACTGGCTGTGGCTGGACCTCGCGCGCGTGGAGCCCGATGTCGGGCGTCTGGTGATCGCCGCCTCCGCCGACGGGGGCGTCTTCGGGCAGGTGCCGGGGCTCGACGTGCGGGTCACTGACGGGGCCGGGAACCCGGTGGCGTACCGCGCGGTCGGGGACGCGACGACGGAGACGGCCTTCGTCTTCGGGGAGTTCTACCGGCGGGACGGCGGCTGGCGGTTCCGGGCGGCCGGCCAGGGGTACGCCTCGGGGCTCGCCGGGCTCGCGACGGACTTCGGCATCGTGGTGGAGTCCCCGCCGCCGCCGATCCCGGGCCCCGGCTACGTGCCCCCGCCGCCGCCCCCGGCGCCGGCCGCCCCGCCCGTGCCGGTGGCCGATCCGTACGGCGGCTCGTTCCGGCCCTGCGTGTACCAGGGGCGCGGCAAGGAGACCGTGCACTGCGATCCGGGTCTTCCGGCGGGGCGCTGGGTGCTCCTGGAGATCGAGTCGTACCACTCGCTGTCCACGACGATCGAGGCCTGCGACGCGTACGGGCGGGCCGAGGCCTTCCTCCTCACGGCGTACGAGGACGACGTACGCGCGCGTACCGTCGCGCTCGTCCCGCGCGCCCGCCCGCTGACCCTGCGGGTGGAGGCGGACACCCCGTGGACCCTGCGGGTGCTTCCGCTGTCCCACGCGCGCCGCTTCGACAGCCACGTGGAGGGGATGGCACACGATCTGGTGGTCTACGAGGGGCCGGCCGGGGTGCTCGACTTCACGCACCACGGGGAGTCCAACGTCACCGTCCACCAGCACACCCCGCCGCTCGACCCGCTCTACGACGACGAGGAGCAGGAGCTGCTGGTCAACGAGATCGGGGAGGTCCGGGTGAGCGCTCCGGTGCCGGGGCCGGGGCTGCTGCGGATCAGCGGTGACGGACCGTGGAAATGTTCCGTGCGTCGCTGAGCCGGCCCGTGGAAGGATGGCCCAAACGTCACGAAACCGAGGAGTTGCCGGGTGCCTGGGACAAACCTGACCCGTGAAGAGGCTCAGCAGCGGGCGGCGCTGCTGACCGTGGACGCGTACGAGATCGAACTCGACCTCACGGGTGCGCAGGAGGGCGGTACCTACCGGTCCGTCACCACCGTCCGCTTCGATTCCGCCGAGGCCGGCGCCGAGACCTTCATCGACCTCGTCGCCCCCGCCGTCCACGAGGTCGTGCTCAACGGCCGCGCGCTGGACGTCGCCGCCGTCTTCCGCGACTCGCGGATCGCGCTGGCCGGCCTGGCCGAGGGCCGCAACGAGCTGAAGGTCGTCGCCGACTGCGCGTACACCAACACGGGTGAGGGCCTGCACCGCTTCGTCGACCCGGTCGACGACCAGGCCTACCTGTACACCCAGTTCGAGGTGCCGGACGCGCGGCGGGTCTTCGCCTCGTTCGAGCAGCCCGACCTGAAGGCGACCTTCCAGTTCACCGTGAAGGCGCCGAGCGGCTGGTCGGTGATCTCGAACTCGCCGACGCCGAAGCCCGAGAGCCCCGACTCGACTGTATGGCGCTTCGAGCCGACCCCGCGCATCTCCACCTACATCACGGCCCTCATCGTCGGCCCGTACCACTCGGTGCACTCGACGTACGAGGGCAAGGACGGGCAGGTCGTCCCGCTCGGCATCTACTGCCGTCCCTCGCTGGCCGAGTTCCTCGACGCGGACCACATCTTCGACGTGACCCGCCAGGGCTTCGACTGGTTCCAGGAGAAGTTCGCGTACGACTACCCGTTCGCCAAGTACGACCAGCTGTTCGTGCCGGAGTTCAACGCGGGCGCGATGGAGAACGCGGGCGCGGTCACCATCCGCGACCAGTACGTCTTCCGCTCGAAGGTGACGGACGCGGCGTACGAGCGGCGCGCCGAGACCATCCTCCACGAGCTCGCCCACATGTGGTTCGGCGACCTCGTCACCATGGAGTGGTGGAACGACCTGTGGCTGAACGAGTCGTTCGCCACCTACACCTCGGTCGCCTGCCAGGCCTCGGTGTCCGGCACCCGCTGGCCGAACGCCTGGACCACCTTCGCCAACGCGGAGAAGACCTGGGCCTACCGCCAGGACCAGCTGCCGTCGACGCACCCGATCATGGCCGACATCAACGACCTGGAGGACGTGCTCGTCAACTTCGACGGCATCACGTACGCCAAGGGCGCCTCGGTCCTGAAGCAGCTCGTGGCGTACGTCGGCCAGGACGAGTTCTTCAAGGGCGTGCAGGCCTACTTCCAGGCGCACGCCTTCGGCAACACCCGTCTGTCCGACCTCCTCGGCGCGCTGGAGGAGACCTCGGGCCGCGACCTGAAGACCTGGTCGAAGGCGTGGCTGGAGACCGCCGGCATCAACATCCTCCGCCCGGAGGTCGAGACCGACGAGAACGGCGTCATCACCGCCTTCGCCGTCCGCCAGGAGGCCCCGGCGCTGCCCGCCGGCGCCAAGGGCGAGGCCGTGCTGCGCCCGCACCGCATCGCGATCGGCCTCTACGACCTGGACGCGGCCGGCAAGCTGGTCCGCACCGAGCGCCTGGAGCTGGACATCGCGGCGGCCGAGCTGACGCCGGTCCCGCAGCTGGCCGGCAAGGCCCGCCCGGCGGTCGTCCTCCTCAACGACGACGACCTGTCGTACGCGAAGGTCCGCCTCGACGAGGTGTCCCTGAAGAACGTCACGGCGCACCTGGGCGACTTCGCCGAGTCCCTGCCGCGGGCCCTGTGCTGGGCCTCCGCCTGGGACATGACCCGCGACGGCGAGCTGGCCACCCGCGACTACCTGGACCTGGTGCTCTCGGGCATCGCCAAGGAGTCGGACATCGGTGTGGTGCAGTCGCTGCAGGGCCAGGTGAAGGCCGCTCTCGACCTGTACGCGGCGCCGGAGTGGCGCGCGACGGGCCTGGCGCGCTGGGGTGCCTTCGCCCAGGAGCAGCTGCGCGCGGCCGCGGGCGGCAGCGACCACCAGCTGGCGTGGGCGCGTGCGTTCGCGGCGACGGCCCGCGAGTCCGCCGAGCTCGACGTGCTCGCCGGGCTGCTCGACGGTTCCGAGGTCATCGAGGGCCTGGCCGTCGACACCGAGCTGCGCTGGGCGTTCGTGCAGCGCCTCGCGGCCACCGGCCGCTTCGACGAGGCGGAGATCGCCGCCGAGCTGGAGCGCGACCGTACGGCGGCGGGCGAGCGTCACGCGGCCACCGCGCGCGCGGCCCGTCCGACGGAGGCGGCGAAGGCGGAGGCCTGGACCTCGGTCGTCGAGGACGACAAGCTGGCGAACGCCGTGCAGGAGGCGGTGATCGGCGGCTTCGTCCAGGCCGACCAGCGCGAGCTGCTCGCCCCGTTCACCGCGAAGTACTTCGCGTCGATCAAGGGCATCTCGGAGACCCGCAGCCACGAGATCGTCCAGCAGATCGTGGTCGGTCTCTACCCGACGCTCCAGGTCTCGCAGGAGACCCTGGACGCGACGGACGCGTGGATCGCGGAGCACGACCCGGTCCCGGCGCTGCGCCGTCTGGTGACGGAGTGCCGCGCGGGCGTCGAGCGCGCGCTGAAGGCGCGGGCGGCGGACGCGGCGGCCGCGAAGTAGTACCCGCCTGAACCGGCGAAGGGGCGCCCTCCCCCGTGGGGGCGCCCCTCCGCCGTGCTGGGAGCCCGGCCGGAGGCGGGGCTCGGAGTCCGCGCGGAGGCGGTGCTGGGAGCCCAGCCGGAGGCGGGGGCTCGGAGTCCGCGCGGAGGCGGGGCTCGGAGTCCGCGCGGCGGCGGTGCTGGGAGCCCTGCCGGAGGCGGGGCTTGGAGTCCGCCCGGCGGGCGGGCGTCGGCGCGCGGCCGCGCCGCCGGGCGGAAGCGTGTCAGCCGCCCAGGCGGGCGTACCGGGCGCGCAGGTCGGCCGCGCCCTGCTCCGTCAGCGTGCCGTGGAGCCGCATCCGGGCGACGCCGCCGTCGGGGAAGGCGTCGAGGCGGACGTGGGTGACGACGGCCTGCGCGGGGAGCTTGAAGCGGTGCAGGGTGTCGGGCTGGAGGCGGGTGCGCGGGATGATCTCGAACCACTCGCCCGACTCGCCGTTGCGGCCCTGGAGCGCGATCCAGCCGGCCGAGTTGCCCTTGAGGTAGGCCGTGTCGATCTCGACGGCGCGGACGGCGCCCTGGGCGACGAGCTTGAAGCGCACCCAGTCGTTGGTGTCGCGGACCCGGCGGCGGCGGTTCTCCCAGCCGTCGTCCATCTTGCGGGAGGTGCCGGGCAGGATGATCTGGGTCGGCGAGGAGTAGAACTTGTCCGAGGCGTCCTCGTACGAGCCGCCGTTGAGCACGGCGATCAGGTCGAGCGTGCCGAGGAGCTCCAGCCACTCGGGGTCCGGCACGACCTCGCCGTGGACGCGGAGCCGGGCGACGCCGCCGTCGGGGTGCTGGCAGATCCGTACGTGGGTGAAGCGGCGCTCGACGGCGATCTCGAAGCCGTTGGCGGCGTGGCCGCGGACCGGGGTCGGCGGGACGAGCTCCTCCCACTTCGCGTCCAGCAGCTCGGCGGGGCCGGGCGTGCCCTCGACGGCGGTGGCCTGGATGCTGACCTTCTGCGGGTAGTTGCCGCGGAAGTGGGCGGTGTCGACGACGATCCCGCGGATCACACCGGGTGCGCCGAGGCGGACGATCGCCCAGTCGTGGTCCTCGGGGGCGGGGAAGACGTTCTCGGCGTCGGCGCCACGGCGGCGGCGGGTCTCCCAGCCGTCCATGATCTTGCCCTTGTGGCCGAAGTGCTCCGGGTCGAAGACGGCGCGCTCACGGACGAGGAGGTTCTCCCGCTCGGCGAAGAACTCGTCGTTGGCGGCGACGACCCCGGCGCCCAGGCGGCGGTCGGCGAGGTCGACGAGCTCGGTGAAGGGGAAGTCACCGGTGCGGTAGTCGGCGTACGGGTCCCCGCCGGAGTAGGGGGCGGCGTCGTTGGCGTGCGGGTCCTGGTTCGCGTCGAGGCTGCTCATGGAAGGAGCTTCTCCCCGTCCGACCGCCTCGGTCCATCGAATGTTTTCGACGATGCTGTTCAGTTCTGCTGAATGGTTGTGGGGGCTGTTCCACGGAACGACCGGGGGCCGGTCCTGCGGAACGACCGACCGCGGGTCAGTTCTGCTGAACCGTTTCGCGGGCCGCCGCCGCCTGCCGCAGCGCGGCCAGCACCCGGGCCACCGCCGGGCCCTCCTCCGCCCCGCTCCGTACCGCCGCGACGACATGGCGGCGCGGCTGGTCGGCGGAGAGGACGCGCATGACGACGCCGGTGCCGCCCCGGCGGTCCGCGAAGGCCATCCGGGGTACCAGCGCGATTCCCATCCCGGCCTCGACCATGGCGAGGATCGCGGTCCAGCCCGAGGCGCTGTGGGCCTGCTCGGGCACGAAGCCGGCGGCCTCGCAGGCGGCGGTGGTGATCTCGGACCAGGGCCCCGAGCCGCCGTAGATCCAGGGCTCGGCGGCGAGGTCGGCGAGCCGCAGACCGGGCGCGTCGGCGAGCGGATGGCCGGCGGGCAGGGCGACGTCGAGCGGGTCGGCGAGCAGCGGCACCCTGCTGTACTTGGGGTCGCGCGCGGAGGGCGCGTGCGCGGCGAGCGAGAGCGCGAGGTCGACCTCGCCGGCGGTGAGCAGCTCGTACGCCTCCGCCGCCTCGGCCTCCCGGATCCGGACGTCGAGCCCGGGGTGGGCGGTCCGCAGCTGCCGTACGGCGGGTACGACGAGCGCGGGCACGGAGGTCGAGAAGGCCGCCACCCGCACCTGGCCGGCCTCGCCCCGCAGATAGCCGTCGAGTTCGGCGTCGGCGCGCTCCAGCTGGGCGAAGACCACCTCGGCGTGGCGCAGCACCAGATGGGCGGCATCGGTGAGGCGGACGCGGCGGCCCTGGGCCTCCAGGAGCCGCACGCCGAGCTGTTTGGCGAGGTTGGTGAGCTGCTGCGAGACGGCCGAGGGGGTCATGAGCAGCGCCTCCGCGGTCGCGGTGACGGTGCCGCGGTCGCGGAGGGTGCGGAGGATCTGGAGCTTCTTGATGTCCCACTCGGTCATGGGGCGCAACTTATCGGGCCCCGGCTCACCGGGCCGAGCTCAGCGCGACCCCGCCGAGGATGAGGACCATGCTCGCGCCGCCGAGGAGGCCGAGCCGTTCGCCGAGGAGGGCGTACGAGAGGAGCGCGACGCACACGGGCTGGAGGTAGTACACGATCCCGGCGCGGGCGGCGCCGATCAGGGAGACGGCCTTGTTCCAGGCGAAGAAGGCGACGGCGGAGGAGAGGACGCCGACGTAGACGAGGGGGCCGACGGTACCGGTGGTGGGCTCGAAGCCGCCCTGGACGGCGAGGCTGATCCCGTACGCCGGGAGCAGCATGAGGGCGCCGAGGGCGAAGGTGGTGAAGAGGAAGGCGAGGCCGCCGAGTTCGGCGGGGCGGCGCTTGAGCAGGGCGCTGTAGGAGGCGAAGCAGACGGCCGCGGCCATGACCCACAGGTCGCCGGTGGCGAAGTCGGGGGTGAGCGAGCCCTTGCTGACGAGGAGCAGGACGCCGGCGCAGGCGATGAGCATGCCGGTGGTGCGGCGCGGGCCGAGACGGTTGCCGCCGAGCCGGGCGAAGAGGGCCATGAGGACCGGGGAGGCGGCCATGATCATGCCCATGTTGCCGGCGGAGGTGGCGGTGCCGGCCTGGTTGACCAGGGTGTTGTAGACGGTGATGCCGAGCAGCGAGGCGAGCGCGAGGAAGCGGAGGTGGCGGCGGATCAGGTGCCGCTGCCGCCAGGTCTCGCGGGCGGCGAGCGGGGCGACGGCGACGAGGGCGACGATCCAGCGCCAGAAGGCGGCCTGCACCGGGGGGACGGTGTCGTGGAGGGCGCGGGCGACGACGAAGCTGCCGGACCAGACGACGGTGGCGAGAAGGGCGAGGAGCACGCCGAGGCCGGCGCCCCTGGCGGGCGCCGGCCTCTCGGTGGCTGCGGTGGTGCTGTCGGTCGCGGGGGTGGTGCTGTCGGCGGTGTCGGTCGGGTTGCGGGCGGCGATCAGGCTCATGCGCCTTACCGTCGCACCCCGGAAACCTCCAGGTCCATCGAAACTTCCTGACCGTTCCTTTCAGCTGTGCTGAACGATCCGTCCTCGGGGGCGGTCTTCTTGGCCGTACGGGGGTTCAGCTGACCGGCCAGGGTGGCGCCGAAGGCGATCACCATGCCGAGCACCTGCACCGCGCCGAGGGCCTGGCCGAGCGCCACCCAGCCGATGACGGCGGCGGTGATCGGGGAGAGCGGGCCGAGGAGGGTGGCCGAGGAGGCGCTCAGCCGCTCGATGCCGCGGAACCAGAGGAAGTAGGAGATGGCGGTGTTGCCGAAGGCGAGGTAGGCGTAGCCGGCCAGGTTGGTGCCGGTCAGGGCCGGCGGGGCGCCCTCGATCAGGAAGGCGAGGGGCGCGATGACCAGGCCGCCGGCGGTGAGCTGCCAGCCGGTGAGCGCGAGGGCGCCGACACCCTCGGGGCGGCCCCAGCGCTTGGTGAAGACGATGCCCGCGGACATCGAGAGCGAGGAGAGCAGTCCGGCGAGGACGCCGATCAGGTCGAAGGCGGCTCCCGCCTTGAGGACCACGAGACTGACGCCGAAGGCGGCGGCGACCGCGGTGAGCAGGGTCTTCACCGTGGGCTTCTCGCCGAGGAAGAGGGCCGCGAGGCCGACGACGAAGAGCGGACCGACCGAGCCGACGACCGCGGCGACTCCGCCGGGCAGCCGGTAGGCGGCGAGGAAGAGCAGCGGGAAGAAGGCGCCGATGTTGAGGGCTCCGAGGACCGCGGACTTCCACCACCAGGCGCCCTGCGGGAGCCTGCGGGTGATCGCGAGGAGCAGGAGGCCGGCGGGCAGGGCCCGCAGGAGGCCGGTGAGGAGCGGCCGGTCGGGCGGCAGGAACTCGGTGGTGACGAAGTAGGTGGAGCCCCAGGAGATCGGGGCGAGGGCGGTGAGCGCGGTGACTGCTGCCTTGCGGGACATGTCGGTTCCCCCTGCGGTGGAGTGCCCGGAGCGGCGGCGCCGGACTGACTTCGTGATGAGTAACTTACCACTAAGCTACTTTTCTGCAAGAGGCTTTTCTGTAAGAGACTTTCTCGTAAGTGACTCTCCCGTAAGTGACTTGCTTGCGATCGAGGAGCGGAGAAGGGAACACTGAGGACATGAAGACGCAGAACCCCGACCACGACGCCGTCGACGACATCACCGACCAGTGGGCGGCCGTCCGCCCCGACCTGGACACGGTGCCGATGGCCGTCTTCGGCCGTATCTACCGGCTGTCCAACGCCATGCGCGGCAAGGTGGACAAGGCGTACGCGCCCTACGGCATGGCGCTCGGGGAGTTCGACGTCCTGGCGACGCTGCGCAGGTCAGGAGCGCCGTACACGCTCTCGCCGCGCGAGCTGACCGCCACGCTGATGATCACCACCGGCGGCATGACCGGCCGGCTGGACAAGCTGGAGAAGGCCGGGCTGCTCACCCGCAGCCCCGACCCGAACGACCGGCGCGGGCTGCGGGTCACCCTCACCGAGCGCGGCAGGGATCTGGTGGACCAGGCCGTCGGGGCCGGTCTCGGGGAGCAGCGGGCCGCCCTGGAGGCCGCGCTCACCCCGGAGGAGGCGGACCAGCTGGCCGGGCTGCTGAGGAAGCTGCTCGCGACGACTGTATGAGGGCCTCGGTCGGCCGAGGGCGCCATCGGTGAAGAGCCGCCACGCGCGCGAGGGCGCCCTGGCGCAAGGGGCCTCGGGGTCACTCCGGGCGCCCCCGCGTAAAGGGCCTCGGGGTCACTCCGGGCGCCCCCGCGTAAAAGGCCTCCACGCGCGCGAGGGCGCCGCGCGGTACCTCGTACCGTGCGGCGCCCTCGGCGAAGACCTCTGAGGCGGTTACGCCTTCTTGGACTTGTCGAGCACCATCACCAGACCGGCGATCACCAGGAACAGCACCAGCGGCGCCGCCACGTACAGGCCGAGGGTCTCGACGACACTCAGCTTGGGGGCCGGGTCGTCGCCGTCGTCGCGGGTGAGCGCGAGCGCGGGGGACGACATGAGCAGCATCATCAGCGTCGTACCGGCCGCGAGCGAGCCGGCGCGCAGAGCGTTCTTCTTGTCCACAGCCCAAAAGTAGCGAACACCTAAACGGGCCGCGCGCCCGGGGGTGCCGTACGGGCGTTCTCCGCCGCCGTACGCGCGTGCAGCTCGCGCAGCAGGGCGTGCGCCCGGGGCGAGGCGGCGAGCTCCTCCAGGGTGAGCGGCTGCCCGTCCGGGCCGGCGAGCGGCAGTCGCCAGTTGGGGTACTCGTCCCAGGTGCCGGGCAGGTTCTGCGGTCTGCGGTCCCCCACCGTGTCCGGCAGCCACACGCCGACCATCCGGGCCGGGGTGGCGAGCAGGAACCGGTGGACGGCCCTGACCTCGGCCTCCTCGTCGCCGGGCCCCTCCGGGAGCAGCCCCGTCCGTTCGAACGCGTCCAGCCACTCGGCGGTCTCCGCCGTGTCCGCCGCCCGCTCGCGCTCCAGGTCGCCGGCGAGCAGTCCGAGCCGGTGCCGCAGGCCGACGTGCTCGCCGGAGAGCCGGGCTGCGGTGGAGGGCAGGTCGTGGGTGGTGGCGGTGGCCACGCAGTCCGTACGCCACTGCCCGGCCGGCAGCGGGCGGCCGGTGCCCGCCCAGTCCCGCTCGAACCAGAGCACGGAGGTGCCGAACACCCCGCGCCGGGCCAGCTCCTCCCGTACGCCCGGCTCGACCGTGCCGAGGTCCTCGCCGATGACGAGGGCGCCCGCGCGGTGGGCCTCCAGGACGAGGACCGCGAGCATCGCCTCCGCGTCGTACCGGACGTAGGTGCCCTCGGTGGGCTCGCGGCCCTCCGGCACCCACCACAGCCGGAACAGGCCCATCACATGGTCGATCCGCAGCGCGCCCGCGTGGCGCAGGAGTTCGCGCAGGAGTCCGCGGTACGGGGCGTAGCCGGCGGCGGCGAGGGCGTCGGGCCGCCAGGGCGGCAGGCCCCAGTCCTGGCCGCGGGAGTTGAAGGCGTCGGGCGGGGCGCCGACCGACATGCCGGCCGCGAAGGCCTCCTGCTGGGCCCAGGCGTCCGAGCCCTCGGGGTGGACGCCGACCGCCAGGTCGTGGACGATCCCGATCTCCATGCCGGCCTCGCGGGCGGCGCGGGCGGCGTCGGCGAGCTGCCGGTCCGTCAGCCAGGCGAGCCGGCAGTGGAAGTCGACCCGGGCGGCCAGGGCGGGGTCGGCACGTACGGCGGTCTCCGCCGCCCGGGGGGTGCGCAGCTCCTCGGGCCAGCTCCGCCAGTGGTGGCCGTGCCGCTCGGCGAGGGCCTGGTAGGTCGCGTGGTCCTCCAGGGCGCGGCCCCGCTCGGCGAGGAAGTCCTGGAAGTCGGCGCGGCGGCCCGGCCCGGGCTCCACCGTGCCGAGCACCAGCTCCAGGGCCCGGCGCTTGAGCTCCCACACGGCGTCCCGGTCGATCAGGGCGCCCTTGCCGAGGACCCGTTCGCGCAGCTCGGCGGCGTCGGCGAGGATCCGGTCGAGCTCCTCGCGGCGACCGGGGCCCACCAGGGCGTACTCGGGGATCTCCTCGATCCGCAGATGGACGGGGTCCGGGAAGCGGCGCGAGGACGGGCGGTACGGGGAGGGGTCGCTGGGCGCCCCGGGCACGCCCGCGTGGAGCGGGTTGACCTGGACGAACCCGGCGGCGTGCGTGCGGCCGGCCCAGGCGGCGAGCTCCCGCAGGTCGCCGAGGTCACCCATGCCCCAGGAGCGGGTGGAGAGCAGCGAGTACAGCTGGACGAGCAGTCCGTAGGCGCGCCGCCCGGGCCCGGGCACGCGCGCGGGGCTCACGATCAGGGTGCCGGTGGCCGCGCGTCCGTCGGGTGCCTGCGCCTCGACCGTGTGGACGCCGAGCGGAAGCCCGGACCAGTCCCGGCCGGTGACGACGGCACCGTCCTCGGTGGTGACCCGCAGCCGGGTGCCGGGCGGGAGGTCCTCCGGCGGGCGGGCCGGTCCGTCGCCGTGGTGGTGGACCAGGGTCGGGGGCAGCAGGCGCTCCCGGTCGGCCCGTTCGGCAGCGTCCAGAGCGGCGGCGACCGCCTCCGGGGTGCCCGCGTCGACGCCCAGGGCGGCGAGGACGGCCACGACGGTGGCGTCCGGCACGGGCACGGTGACGCCTTCCGAGGGGCTGTGGGCGGTGGCGACGCCGTGACGGGCGGCGAGACGGGCCAGGGTCACTTCACACTCCGGGGGACTCCGGGCCGCCCGCGCTGCCGGGGGCGGTGGGTTCGCTGGTCAGGGGGGCCGCGACGGCCAGCGGCGGCTCACTGGTGAGGGGCGACGCGTCGGGCAGCGGCGGCTCGCTGGTCAGCGGCTCGCCGGCCGGCGCCGACTGCTGGGGGACGTGTATCCGTCCGGGCTGACGGGCGGTCGTGGTCACGGGGATCTCCCGATTCGTCTCGACAGGTGAACCTGGGTACCGACAGAGCCCTACCCAGCGCACCTCGTTTTACCGGCGGATCGTGGCGAAGTGACGTCACCTCGCCGACGGCTCGCCGGGCAAACCCGACACATCGGCCACGCGCATTGACACCTCCGTGCGACGGGTGGTGGGCTCGTGACCCACTCGTGACCAACCGGCAGATCGGCTCAGGGCCTGCCGAAGGGAGACCCGCGTGCACCTCGGGCGCAGGAAGCGCACCGCGACGGCCGTCGCCGCCGCCGTCATCGGAGGTCTCCTCGGCGGCGCGGTGCCGGGCTCGGCACAGGCGACGCCGGCGGCTCCCACGACCCCGAGGACCTTCGCGCCGACGCTTCCCGCGGGACCGCCCGCCCCGTCCCCCACCGCCCCCGCCGCGCCGTCGGCGAACACCTCGAACCCCTCCCCCGCGCGCGTGCCCGCCGTCTGGCCGCGTCCCCAGTCCCTGGCCGCCGCCGGGTCCGCCGTACGCCTCGGGGACGAGGTGACGCTGCTCGCGGACGCGGACGCCGATCCGTACGCCCTCGCCGCCCTGCGCGAGCTGCTGCGGGCCGCCGGGGTGCGGACCGTGCACAGCGGCCTGCCGGGCCGGGGCCCCGTCCTGCGGGTCGCCGGGCCCTCCGGCGAGGGCGCGGAGGAGGCACTGGCCGCCCTGCGGGTGCCCGAGCGCCTCGATCTGCCGCGCGGCGGCTACCGGCTCGCGACGGGCCGCTTCCAGGGGCGGGACACCGTCGTCCTGGACGGGGTCGGCGAGGACGGCCTGTTCCACGCGGTCCAGACGCTGCGTCAGCTCGTCGGCACCGGCCGGGAGGTCCCCGGCGTCGTCGTCCGCGACTGGCCCGGCACCGTCGAGCGCGGCATCACCGAGGGCTTCTACGGCCGTCCCTGGACCCTGGAGCAGCGGCTCTCCCAGCTGGACTTCCTGGGCCGGACCAAACAGAACCGCTATCTGTACGCGCCCGGGGACGACCCGTACCGCCAGGCGCAGTGGCGGGAGCCCTACCCGGCCGCGCAGCAGGAGGAGTTCCGGGCGCTCGCCGAGCGGGCCCGCCGCAACCACGTGACGCTCGGCTGGGCGGTGGCGCCCGCCCAGTCCATGTGCCTGGCCTCGGCCGGCGACGTGACGGCCCTGACGCGGAAGCTGGACGCGATGTGGGAGCTGGGGGTGCGCTCCTTCCAGCTCCAGTTCCAGGACTCGTCCTACGACGAGTGGCACTGCGACAAGGACGCCGACGCCTTCGGGCGCGGACCGGAGGCGGCGGCCACCGCCCACGCGCGCGTGGCGAACGCCGTCGCCGCGCGGCTGGCCGAGCGGCATCCGGACGCCGAGCCGCTGACGGTGATGCCGACGGAGTACTACCAGGACGGCGCGACCGCGTACCGCACGAAGCTCGCCGCGGAGCTCGACACGGACGTGCGGGTGGCGTGGACGGGCGTCGGCGTCGTGCCGCGCACCATCACCGGCGGCGAACTGGCGGGCGTGCGCGAGGCGCTGGGCGACCACCCGCTGGTCACCATGGACAACTACCCGGTCAACGACTACGCGCAGGACCGGCTGTTCCTCGGGCCCGCCACCGGGCGGGAGCCGGCCGTGGCCGCCGGTTCCGCCGCGTTCCTCGCGCACGCCATGGAGCAGGCCGCGGCCTCCCGCGTCCCGCTCTTCACGACCGCCGACTACGCCTGGAACCCCCGCGGCTACCGGCCCGAGGAGTCCTGGCAGGCGGCCGTGGACGACCTCGCGGGCCCGGACCCTGCCGCCCGCGAGGCACTGCGCGCGCTCGCCGGGAACGGCTCCTCGTCGATCCTCGCCCCGGCGGGCGAATCGGCCTATCTGAAGCCGCTCCTGACGGCCTTCTGGGCCTCCCGCACGAGCACCGGCCCGGGCGGCGCCGCCGCCAGGGAGAAGGCGGCGCAGGAGCTGCGGGCCGCGTTCACCGTGATGCGCCGGGCCCCCGAGCGGCTCACGGCCGCCGCCGACGGCACCCTCGACGACGAGACGGGCCCCTGGCTGGAGCAGCTCTCCCGGTACGGGCGGGCGGGCGAGACGGCCGTCGACATGCTGCTCGCCCAGACGCGCGGCGACGGCGCGGCGGCCTGGCGGGCGCAGCTGGACCTGGAGCGGCAGCGGAAGACCCTGGAGGCGAGCCGGGTGACGGTCGGCCCGGGCGTCCTCGACCCGTTCCTCACGCGCGCGGTGAAGGAGTCGGCGGCCTGGACGGGTGCCGACCGGACCCCCGCGGCACGGGCGGACCGCGCCCCCGGCTCGTACACCGTGCGGCTCGACCGGGCGCGGCCCGTGGAGGCCCTCACGGTCATGACCGAGCCGGGTGAGGCCGGTGGCGAGGGGGACGCGCGCGTGGAGGCGTACGTCCCCGGCGAGGGCTGGCGGCCGCTCGGCCCGCTGTCGGCGTCCGGGTGGACGCAGACCGAGCTGAAGGGGCTGAGGGCGGACGCGCTGCGGGTCGTGTGGAGCGGCGACGGTCCGGCGCCCGAGGTGCGCTCGCTCGTGCCGTGGTTCGCGGACGGGCCGCGCGCCGGTCTCGAACTCGCACGGACCGAGACGGACGCGGAGATCGGCGGCCCGGCGCAGCGGGTGGACGTGGAGTTGACGGGGCGGCGCGCGGCCGAGGTGCGCGGGGAGCTGACGGCGAAGGCCCCGAAGGGCATCGCGGTGCGGCTGCCGAAGCAGGCCGTGGTGGAGCGCGGGGCCCGCACCAGCGTGCCCCTCGAGGTCTCGGTGGCGGCGGGCGTGCCGGCCGGTTCGTACCGGGTGCCGGTGTCCTTCGCGGGCGAGGAGCGGGTCCTGACGGTGCGGGCGTTCCCCCGGACGGCGGGCCCGGACCTGGCGCGGACGGCTACGGCCTCCTCCTCGGGCGACGAGACCCCGGACTTCCCGGCCGCCTCGGCGGTGGACGGCGATCCGGCGACCCGCTGGTCGTCGCCGGCGGAGGACGGCGCCTGGTTGCAGGTGGAGCTGCCCGAGCCGGCCCGGATAGGGCAGGTGGTGCTGCACTGGCAGGACGCGTACGCCTCCCGCTACCGGGTGCAGGTCTCCGCCGACGGGCGGATCTGGCGGACGGCGGCGACGGTCGCGGACGGCAGGGGCGGCCGGGAGTCGGTCCGGATGGACGCGGCGGACACCCGTTTCCTGCGGGTCCAGGGGGAGACGCGGGCGACCCGCTTCGGCTACTCGCTCTGGTCGCTGGAGACCTATGCGGTGGCCGCCCCGGCACGGACGGAGCCGGAGGCGGGCACGCCGGAGGAGCGGCCCACCCCCTGAGGGATGAACCGCTCTCCGTACCGGAAGCCCCCGCGTACGCGAAAGGCCCGGCTCAACCCGTCGTCAGCGCCCTCACGGGGGTGTCTGCGACGGAGTCGATCCGGGCCATGACGTCCTGGGCGCCGTACGGCTCCAGGTAGGGCAGCCAGCGGGGGTCCCGGTGTCCGGTCCCGATGATCCGCCAGGCCAGGCCGGTCGGCGGGGCGGGTTGGTGCCGCAGCCGCCAGCCCAGCTCGCGCAGGTGCCGGTCTGCCTTGACGTGGTTGCAGCGGCGGCAGGCCGCCACCACGTTCTCCCAGGCGTGGGTGCCCCCGCGGCTGCGCGGGATGACGTGGTCGACGCTGGTCGCGACGGCCCCGCAGTACGCGCAGCGCCCGCCGTCGCGCGCGAAGAGCGCTCTGCGGGTCAAGGGAACGGGCCCCCGGTAGGGGACCCGCACGAAGCGCTTCAGTCGCACCACACTGGGGGCGGGGAGGACTTGGGTCTCGCTGTGCAGGAAGGCGCCGGACTCCTCGAGACAGAGAGCCTTGTTCTCCAGTACGAGGACGAGTGCGCGGCGGAGCGGTACGACGCCGAGCGGCTCGTACGACGCGTTGAGGACCAGGACATGCGGCACGGATGCCTCCTATGACGCCGGCGGCGCGTGGCTCGCGCCGGGACGAACTGCTCTCAGTCTCTCCTTATGCCTGGTCGCGGCGCCACCACGTATCGGGATCGGGGTGACGGCCCCGGGGTGTTCTCGACCACATCGGCATCTCTCCCCGGTATGTGCCCAGGTGAGCTCCGTCTCTCCCTCGAACAGCGCAACGGGAGCACATCCGACGCCCCGTTAGTGTGGATGGCCTGCGTACGCGATGCCTGGAGGTTGTCCCGTGTCCTGGTCCGCCCTTGCGGCTGCCACCGAACCCGAACCGATGCCGGTGACTCTGGACGAGGCCGCGGAGAAGGCGACGAACGCCGCGAGCTGGGTCGAGGAGAACTGGTCCACCTGGCTGAACACGGGTCTGCGCATCCTGCTGATCCTGGTCGTGGCGCTGGTGCTGCGCTGGGCCGTCCGCCGGGCGCTGACCAAGCTGATCGACCGGATGAACCGCTCCGCCCAGGCGGTGGAGGGGACCGCCCTCGGGGGTCTGCTGGTCAACGCCGAGCGGCGGCGGCAGCGCTCCGAGGCCATCGGCTCGGTGCTCCGCTCCGTGACGTCCTTCCTGATCCTGGGCACGGCCGGGCTGATGATCCTGGGCGCCTTCAAGATCGACCTGGCGCCGCTGCTCGCCTCGGCCGGTGTGGCCGGTGTGGCGATCGGTTTCGGCGCGCGGAACCTGGTGACGGACTTCCTGTCCGGGGTCTTCATGATCCTGGAGGACCAGTACGGCGTCGGTGACTCGGTCGACGCGGGCGTGGCCTCCGGCGAGGTCGTCGAGGTGGGTCTGCGGGTGACCAAGCTGCGCGGGGTGGACGGCGAGATCTGGTACGTGCGCAACGGCGAGATCAAGCGGATAGGGAACCTCAGCCAGGGCTGGGCGACGGCCGGTGTGGACGTCACCGTCCGGCCGACGGAGGACCTGGAGAAGGTGCGGGCCGTGATCGCCGAGGCGGGCGACGCCATGGCGAAGGAGGAGCCCTGGAACGAGCGCCTCTGGGGCCCGGTCGAGGTGCTCGGCCTGAGCGAGGTGCTCCTCGACTCGATGACGGTCCGGGTCTCGGTGAAGACGATGCCGGGCAAGAAGCTGGGCGTGGAGCGCGAGCTGCGCTGGCGCATCAAGCGGGGTCTGGACGAGGCCGGCATCCGGATCGTGGGCGGGATTCCCCCGCAGGCCGAGGAGGCGTCGCCCGACCCGACGGCCGGCATGGCGGCCCCCTCCGCGTTCGCCTCGACGACCTCGCCGCAGTCGGCGGCGGCCACCCCCCTGCCGAGGCCCGACCTCTCGAAGTAGGCGCGCCGTTCCTCCTCACGCCCCCGCGGGTAACGCTTTGGTTGCCTTCGGGGGCGTGTCGTGTTCCCGGGTATTGACGCCCTCGTGACGGCCGCCTTACCTTCCTCCCAACCCAATAGGAAACTTTCCTAACAGTGCCTCTCACGGGTACTGCAGCCACCGAACCAGGGCAGGTGCGAGTTCCATGGCCGGTACGACTCCGGGAACCCCCGGTACCCCGCGTGTCCTGCGGGCCATGAACGACCGCGCCGCCCTGGACCTCCTCCTGGAGCACGGCCCGCTCTCGCGGACCCGGATCGGCAAGCTCACCGGACTGTCCAAGCCGACCGCCTCCCAGCTGCTGGCCCGGCTCGAAGCGGCCGGGCTCGTCGTCGCCACCGGCACCACCGAGGGCCTGCCCGGGCCCAACGCCCAGCTGTACGCGGTCAACGCCCGGGCCGCCTACGCCGCCGGGCTCGACGTCGACCAGCACCGCATCCACGCCGCCGTCGCCGACATCACCGGCGAGATCATCGGCGAGTTCGAGCTCCGCACCCCCGGCCGCTCCGCCTCCGGCGTCGTCCGCCAGGTCACCGACGCCCTCGACGGGGCGGTCGAGGCGGCCGGGGTCACCCGCGAGGACGTACGGCGCCTGGTCATCGGCACCCCCGGTGCCTTCGACCCGGCCACCGGACGCCTGCGGTACGCCTCCCACCTGCCGGGCTGGCACTCCCCCACCCTCCTGGAGGAGCTGGCCGCCGCCCTCCCGATGCCGTTCGAGTACGAGAACGACGTCAACCTCGTCGCCGTCGCCGAACAGCGCCTGGGCGCCGCCCGGGGCCACTCCGACTTCGCCGTGCTGTGGAACGAGGGGGGCCTCGGCGCCGCCCTCGTCCTCGGCGGGCGGCTGCACCGCGGCTTCACCGGCGGCGCCGGCGAGCTCGGCTTCCTGCCCGTGCCCGGCACCCCGCTCGTGCGGCAGGTCACCAAGGCCAACTCCGGCGGCTTCCAGGAGCTCGCGGGCATCCAGGCCGTGCCGCGACTCGCCCGCGAGGCCGGCATCGAGACCCCCGACCACCCGTACGTCCCGGTGGTCGCCGGACTCCTCGCGCACGCCGCCGAGGCGCACGCCGAGGACCCCCGGTACGCAGAGCTGCTCGACCGGTACGCCGAGCGCCTCGCCGTCGGACTCGCCTCCCTCGTGACCGTCCTCGACCCCGAACTGATCGTGCTCTCCGGAGACGCCCTCGTCACCGGCGGCGAACCCCTCCGCGCGCGCGTGCAGTCCGAACTCGCCGACCTCGCCCCCTCCCGGCCACGGCTCGTCCTCTCCGCCGTGCGCCGCAGCCCCGTCCTGCGCGGGGCCCTCGAAAGCGCCCTCTCCACCACGCGCGACGAGGTCTTCGACACCTCGCGCTGACCGTCCCCGCCCCTCGCCGAACCCCTCGACCCGCCCAGGGAGACCCCGTCATGCCCGTACGTCCCCGCAGAGCCGCCGCCGCGCTCGCCGCCACCGCCTCCATAGCCCTGTTCGCCTCCGCCTGTACGGGCTCCGCGAACAACACGGCCACCGACGACCCCAAGGCCGAGACCACCATCACCTTCTGGCACGGCTGGTCGGCGCCCTCCGAGGTCAAGGCGATCGAGGACAACGTCGCCCGCTTCGAGAAGGCCCACCCGAACATCAAGGTGAAGGTCGTCGGCAACATCAACGACGACAAGCTGGGCCAGGCACTGCGCGCGGGCGGGTCGAACGGCCCCGACGTCGTCTCCTCGTTCACCACGTCCAACGTCGGCAAGTTCTGCGCCTCGGGCGCCCTCGCGGACCTCAAGCCCTTCATCGAGAAGGACAAGCTGGACCTGGACAAGACCTTCCCGAAGGTCCTCCAGGACTACACCCAGTTCGAGGGCAAGCGCTGCTCCCTGCCGCTGCTCTCCGACGCGTACGGGCTCTACTACAACAAGGACGCGTTCAGGAAGGCCGGCCTCGACCCCGAGGCGCCGCCGAAGACCTGGTCCCAGTTCACCGAGGCCGCCAAGAAGCTGACGAAGGCCAAGGGCGACTCGTACGAGCAGGTCGGCTTCATGCCGAACTACCTCGGCTACGAGACCGTCGTCTCCCACTACATGTCGCAGTGGAAGCACGGCGGTTACTTCGACGCGGACGGCAAGTCGACGGTCGCGAAGGACCCGGCGTTCGCCGAGATGATGACGTACCAGAAGTCCCTGGTGGACGCCCTGGGCGGCTTCGAGAAGCTCGACAAGTACCGCACCGCGTTCGGCGACGAGTGGGGCGCCAAGCACCCCTTCCAGACCGGTCAGGTCGCCATGCAGCTGGACGGCGAGTGGCGGCTGAACTTCATCAAGGACGCCAAGGTCGGCTTCGAGGTCGGCGTCGCCCCGCTGCCCGTCGCCGACGACGAGATCGGCGAGTACGGCAAGGGCTACCTCTCCGGCACGATCATGGGCATCGCCCCGCAGAGCAAGAAGCAGAACGCGGCCTGGGAGCTGGTCAAGTACATGACCACGGACACCGCGGCGGTGGTGGACTTCGCCAACGCCATCGGCAACGTCCCCTCCACCTTCGAGGCCCTGGAGTCCCCGGACCTGAAGTTCGACGACCGCTTCAAGACCTTCCTGGACATCGCCCGGCACCCCGCCTCCACCACCTCGGACGGCGCGGTCAACGGCTCCGCCTACCAGGACACCCTCCAGAAGTTCGCCCAGCAGTACGAGAAGGGCCAGGTCACGGACCTGAAGAAGGGCCTCGCGGACACCGCGGCCCAGATCGACCGCGACATCGCAGCGGCGAAGTGACGGCCGGAACCCACCCATGAGCACGGACACCCTGCCCGCGAAGGAGGCGGCCGCCCCGGCCGCCTCCTCTCCCGGAGGACGCAACACGCTGCGGCACAAGCGCCGGCGCAACGCGCTGCGCACCCTGGCGTTCATGTCGCCCTGGCTGATCGGCTTCGGCGTCTTCTTCGCCTACCCGCTGGTCTCCACCCTGTACTTCTCCTTCATGCGCTACGACGGCCTCAACCCGCCGGCCTGGCGGGGCCTGGACAACTGGTCGTACGTCTTCTCGGAGTTCCCGCAGTTCTGGCCGGCCCTGCAGAACACCCTCTGGCTGGCCGTCGTGATGGTCTCCTGCCGGGTGCTCTTCGGCCTCGGCATCGGCCTGCTCATCACCAGGATCAAGACGGGCGCGGGCCTCTTCCGCACCCTCTTCTACCTGCCGTACCTGGCCCCGCCGGTCGCGGCCACGCTCGCCTTCGTCTTCCTGCTCAACCCCGGCACCGGGCCCGTCAACTCGCTCCTGGAGGCGGTCGGGATCCCCGGCCCCTCCTGGTTCAACGACGCGGACTGGTCCAAGCCGGCCCTCACGGTCCTCGCCGTCTGGAGCGTCGGCGACCTCATGGTCATCTTCATGGCCGCCCTGCTCGACGTACCGAAGGAGCAGTACGAGGCCGCCGAACTCGACGGCGCGTCCCCGTGGCAGCGCTTCCGCTACATCACCCTGCCGAACATCTCGCCGATCGTGCTCTTCGCGGTCGTCACCGGGATCATCGGCGCGATGCAGTACTACACGCAGCCGATCGTGGCCTCCAAGGTCGCGTCGGGCGTGATGGGCGGCTCCGGCGTGACCTTCGTCCCCGGCTACCCGGACGACTCCACGCTCACCCTGCCGCAGCTCGTCTACAGCCTCGGCTTCAGCCAGTTCAACTACGGCGCCGCCTGCGTCGTGGCGCTGGTGCTCTTCGCACTCTCCATGGCCTTCACCGCCCTGCTCATGCGCAGGCGCGGCGGCCTGATCGGCTCGGGTGACTGAACCATGACGACCGCAACCGCCCCCGGCCCGACCGTGGCGAGCCCCGCCGCCCGGCGGGCCCGCCGCAAGGCGCTGCTGCACTGGATCGCCGTGCACGCGCTCGGCGTCGCCGCCGCCCTGTTCTTCGTCCTCCCCTTCGTCTTCGTCCTCCTGACCTCGCTGATGAGCGACGAGCAGGCGCTCACCCGGGACCTGACGCCGAACTCCTGGCACTGGGACAACTACCTCAGGGTCCTGCAGACGGACGGCTTCCTCACCTGGTGGAAGAACTCCCTGCTGTACGCGGGGCTCGGCACCGTCCTCGTCGTGGTGTCCTCGATCCCCGTGGCGTACGCGCTCGCGAAGTTCCGCTTCCGCGGCCGGCACCTGTCGCTGCTGCTCGTCATCTCGATGATGATGCTGCCGCCGCAGGTCGTGATCATCCCGATGTACCTGTTCTGGGCCAAGCAGATGGACCTCTCCGGCACGCTGTGGCCGCTGATCATCCCGATGGCCTTCGGCGACGCCTTCGCCGTCTTCCTGCTGCGCCAGTTCCTGCTGACCATCCCGAACGAGTACGTCGAGGCCGCGCGGATCGACGGCTGCGGCGAATTCCGCACCCTGATACGGGTCGTGCTCCCGATGGCGAAGCCCGGCATCGCCGCCGTGGCCCTCTTCCAGTTCTTCTACTGCTGGAACGACTACTTCGGGCCGCAGATCTACGCCTCCGAGAACCCGGCCGCCTGGACGCTCAGTTACGGCCTGGAGTCCTTCAAGGGCGCGCACCACACCGACTGGAATCTGACCATGGCCGCGACCGTGCTGGTCATGGCCCCCGTGATCCTCGTGTTCTTCTTCGCGCAGAAGGCGTTCGTCGAGGGAGTCACCCTGACCGGAGTGAAGGGCTGAGTCATGAAGCTCACTGTCGTGGGGGGCGGGTCCACCTACACCCCCGAACTGATCGACGGATTCGCGCGGCTGCGCGACACCCTGCCCATCACCGAACTCGTCCTCGTCGACCCGGCCGCCGAGCGCCTGGAGCTCGTCGGCGGGCTGGCCCGGCGCATCTTCGCCAAGCAGGACCACGACGGGAAGGTCGTCACCACCACCGACCTCGACGCCGGGGTCGAGGGCGCCGACGCCGTCCTGCTCCAGCTGCGGGTCGGCGGGCAGGCCGCCCGCGAGCAGGACGAGACCTGGCCGCTGGAGTGCGGCTGCGTCGGCCAGGAGACCACCGGCGCCGGCGGCCTCGCCAAGGCGCTGCGCACGGTCCCGGTCGTCCTGGACATCGCCGAGCGCGTCCGGCGCACCAACCCGGACGCCTGGATCATCGACTTCACCAACCCCGTCGGCATCGTCACGCGCGCGCTGCTCCAGGCCGGGCACAAGGCCGTCGGCCTGTGCAACGTCGCCATCGGCTTCCAGCGGAAGTTCGCGAAGCTCCTCGACGTCACCCCGTCCGAGGTCCACCTCGACCACGTCGGCCTCAACCACCTGACCTGGGAGCGGGCGGTACGGATCGGGGGCCCCGAGGGCGAGGACGTGCTGCCCCGGCTGCTCGCCGGGCACGGCGACGCGATCGCCGGGGACCTGCGCCTGCCGCGCCCGGTCCTGGACCGGCTCGGGGTCGTCCCCTCGTACTACCTGCGGTACTTCTACGCGCACGACGAGGTGGTGCGGGAGCTCGGCACGAAGCCCTCGCGGGCCGCGGAGGTCGCGGCGATGGAGCGGGAGCTCCTGGAGATGTACGGGGACCCGGCGCTCGACGAGAAGCCGGACCTGCTCGCCAAGCGCGGCGGCGCCTTCTACTCGGAGGCGGCCGTGGACCTGGCGGCCTCGCTGCTGGGCGGTGGCGGCTCGCCGTACCAGGTGGTGAACACGTACAACAACGGCACGCTGCCGTTCCTGCCGGACGACGCCGTCATCGAGACGCAGGCGGCGGTCGGCGCGCACGGCGCCACGCCGCTGCCGGTCGCCCCGGTGGACCCGCTGTACGCCGGGCTGATCGCGAACGTCACGGCCTACGAGGACCTGGCCCTGGAGGCGGCGCTGCGCGGGGGCCGCGACCGGGTGTTCAAGGCGCTGCTCGCCCACCCGCTGGTCGGGCAGTACGCGTACGCCGACGGGCTCACCGACCGGCTGATCGCGCACAACCGGGAGCACCTCGCGTGGGCATGAACGGGGGATTGAACGGGGTGCTCCTCGCGATCGACGCGGGGAACAGCAAGACCGACGTCGCGGTGCTCTCCCAGGGCGGGAACGTCCTGGGGTCGGCGCGCGGCGGCGGGTTCCAGCCGCCGGTGGTGGGGGTGGAGACGGCGGTCGACGGACTCATGGAGATCGTCGGGAGGGCGTGGGAGGAGGCCGGCGGTGCCGGGCTCTCCCCCGGGTTCGCCCATGTCGCGGCCTGTCTCGCCAACGCCGACCTGCCCGTGGAGGAGCTGAATCTCGAAAAGGCTTTGTACGCGCGGAACCTGAGCCGCTCCGTCCGGGTGCACAACGACACCTTCGCCATCCTGCGGGCCGGGGTCGACGAGCCGCGGGGCGTGGCCGTGGTGTGCGGGGCGGGGATCAACTGCGTCGGGATGACCCCGGACGGGCGGACCGCGCGCTTCCCGGCGATCGGGAAGATCTCCGGGGACTGGGGCGGGGGCGGCGGACTCGCCGACGAGGCGCTGTGGTGCGCGGCGCGCGCGGAGGACGGGCGGGGCCTGCCCACCGCCCTCGCCCACGCACTGCCCGCGCACTTCGGTCTGGACTCGATGTCCGCGCTGATCGAGGCCCTGCACCTGGGCCGGATCCCGATGGGGCGGCGGCTCGAACTGACGCCGGTGCTGTTCCGTGTCGCCTCCCAGGGCGATCCGATGGCGGAGTCGCTCGTGGACCGGCTCGCCGACGAGGTCGTCGCCATGGCGGCGGTCGCCCTCCGGCGGCTCGGGCTCGACCGCGAGGAGGCCCCGGTGCTGCTGGGCGGCAGCGTGCTCGCCGCCCGCCACCCGCGGCTGGAGGCACGGATCCGCGAACTCCTGGCGGCGCGGGCGCCGAAGGCGGTGATCGGCTTCGTGACCGCGCCGCCGGTCCTCGGGGCGGGGCTGCTCGCCCTGGACGCGGTGGCGGCGGGTGCGGAGGCCGCGGCCCGGCTGCGGGAGCGGTACGAGGGCTGAGGGCCCGGGATCCGGTATGCGGGGCGTCCCGTCGCGTGCGACGGGACGCCCCGCACGCATGTTCACCTGTTCGAGCGATGGCCGATTCGGAACCGATTCCGGCCGGGGGACGTATTCAGAGTGAGGGGTTCGCCCGCTGATGCGTGGGAGGCATGCGGCACCATAGGCGACAAGATCCAGTCAATCCCGGTGTGCGGACGGCCCCCTGAGGCCATACTGCTGGCCGGGTGGTCCTCCACCGGAACCGGTCCCACCGGGACCCGGCCGGACGGGCCGACGTCAGCGACCGAGGGGGAGGTCAAGTGACACACCCGCCGAACGCGCCCGCCGCCTCGGCGGCGCGGGCCACGGCTCAGGCGCCCGCGCGCCCGGGCACCGTGCCCGCGCAGCCGTCGCCCGTGCCCGCAGGCCCGCCCGCGGGGCGCGGCGCCTGGGCCGTGGGCCGGGAGCGGCTGCGCGAGGCCGCGACGACCGAGCCCGGCCGGCTCCAGATCCTCGGGGCCGTACTGGCGCTGCTCGTCGTCGCGTTCGGGGCCGTCACCGCCCTCGAGGTCACCGACCGGTCCTCCGCCGCCGACGACGTCGTCAGCCGCAGCCAGCCGCTGAGCGCCGAC
The DNA here is from genome assembly GCF_040295385.1 of Streptomyces sp. NPDC002825. NCBI lineage: Bacteria > Bacillati > Actinomycetota > Actinomycetes > Kitasatosporales > Streptomycetaceae > Streptomyces > Streptomyces sp. NPDC002825. The sequence goes on along the minus strand of NZ_JBEOVH010000007.1, from coordinate 65,025 downwards.
GCGGCCGCCATCTACCGCTCCCTCGCGGACGCCGACACCACCGCCGCCAGCGGATTCCTGGCGGGCACCCTGGAGCCGGCGGAGTCCCGCGCGCGGTACACCCGGGACATCACCACCGCGTCCCGGCTGCTCGTCAAGGCCGCGGCGAACACGGACGGCTCGTCCGCGTCGGCCCGCGAGATAGCCACCCTCAACGAACAGCTCCCGCGCTACACCGGTCTGATCGAGCGCGCCCGGGCCGCCAACCGGCAGGGCCTGCCGCTCGGCGGGGCCTATCTGCGGTACGCCAACCAGCAGATGTCCAGCGCGCTGCTGCCGGCCGCCGAGCGGCTGTACGCCGCGGAGACGGCGCGCCTGCACCGGGACGACGACTCGGCCCGCGCCTGGCCGTTCCTGTCGCTCGCGATCGGCCTGCTCGCGCTCGGGGTCCTCCTGTGGGCCCAGCGCCGCAACTACGTGCGGACCAACCGGGTCTTCAACCACGGGCTGCTCGCCGCCAGCGCCGCCACCGTGGCCGTCCTGCTCTGGCTGCTCGCCGCGCACACCGTGACGCGGACCGAGCTGAACAGCGCGCGGGCGCACGGGCAGGAGTCCCTCCAGGTCCTCAACACCGCCCGGATCAGCTCGCTCACGGCCCGCGCCAACGAGAACCTGACGCTGGTCGCCCGGGGCGCCGTCCTCACCGAGGACGGGAAGAACGACAAGTACGAGGCGGACTACACGGCGAGCATGAGCGCCCTGACGACGGCGCTCGCCGAGGCGCGGGAGCTCGCCGACGACGACGCGGGGCGCGGCCCGGTCGACGACTCGGCCGCGCGCGCGGCCGACTGGCGGGAGCGCCACAAGGACGCCCGCGCGAAGGACGAGGCCGGCGACTACGAGGGCGCCCTCGTCCGCGTCGTCGGGTCGAAGGACTCCACCGGGCAGTCCTTCGACCAGGTCGACGCGGCCCTGGAGCGGGCCCTCGCGCACGAGCAGACCGAGTTCACCCGCTCCGCCGGGGACGCCAGGGACGCGCTGACGGCGCTGCCCCTCGGCGCGGCGGCCCTCGGGATCCTGGGTGCGGCGGGCGCCGTGCTCGGCATCAACCGCAGACTGTCGGAGTACCGGTGAGAGGGGGCGGGATGCCGAACGGCACGGACCCGCTGGCGCGGCGGAACCCGCTCACGCGGCGGACGACGAACGGCACGGACCCGCTGACGACGCGGGCGACGGCCGGCGGCGTGGACCCGAGGACGCGGCGGGCCGCGGCCGGCGGGCCCGGATCACGCGCGCGGCGGGCCGCCGGGCGGCTGCGGGGCTGGGGCGGGGTCGCGGCGATGGCCGTGGCCTGCGGGCTGACCGCCTCGCTCACCCTGCTGCCCCTCGCCCACGACGGGAGCGACGCGGCGGCCGCGCCCCGGACGACGGGCCCCGGCGTGGGCACCGGCGTCCAGGTCAAGGCCGACACCTGCGAGCACCCCGAGGCCTCCCTCACGCCCTCCTCGGCGGACGGCCCTTCGATCCGGGCGATCAAGGAGCGCGGCAAGCTGATCGTCGGCGTCGACCAGTCCAGCTACCGCTGGGGCTACCGGAACCCGGAGAAGGGCGTCCTGGAGGGCTTCGACATCGACCTGGCCCGGGCCATCGCCAAGGACGTCCTCGGCGACCCGCAGGCGATCATCTTCCGGACGATCCCCACCAACCAGCGGATCGCCGCGCTGAACAGCGGCAAGGTCGACCTCGTCGTGCGCACCATGACGATCAACTGCAAGCGCATCGGCCAGGTCGCCTTCTCCACCGCCTACTTCCAGGCCGGACAGCAGGTCCTGGCGCCCAAGCTCGACAAGGGCATCACCGGCTACGACTCCTCGCTGCGCGGCAAGCGGGTCTGCACCGCCGAGGGCTCCACGGCCTACGACGCCCTGGAGGAGAACTCCTTCGGCGCCGTCTTCAAGGACGAGGCCGACGGCACCAAGGACGACAAGGACCTGCTGACCGTCCCCAACCAGCTGGACTGCCTGGCCAGGCTCCAGATGGGCGAGGTCGACGCCGTCGTCACCGACAACGCCCTCGCGGCCGGCCAGGCCGCGCAGGACCCGGCGGTCGAGCTCAAGGGCAAGCCGTTCACGAAGGAGTACTACGGGGTGGCGGCCAAGCTCGGCAACGACGACCTGGTGCGCCGGGTCAACCAGGTCCTGGTGGGCTACCGGCAGGGCCCCTGGCAGCAGGCGTACCAGGAGTGGCTGGCGAAGGACCTGCCCGGGATATCGGGGCCGCCCGCCCCGCTGTACAAGTAGCCCGGTGCGCGCCCCCGAAGGACCAACCCTGTACACGAAGCGGAAGAGGTGACCGATGGGCGTCACGGGACCCCCCGGGCCGGTGATGGACCGGGACGAGGTGGACCGTGCGCTGGCGCGGCTCGGCGCCGAGCACAAGGCGATCGAGGACTCGCTCCTCGCGCTCCAGGACCACGCGGGCCGCAGGCTGCTCGAAGGGGCCGAGCTGACCGGCACGACCCGGGAGCGGTGGGCGGCGGCCGAGCGGACCATCACCCTGCTCTGGACCTGCTTCGACGTGTACACCGGCGCCCTGCGGGAGGCCCGTGAGCTGCGCGCGCGGCGGCGCTGGCCCGGCCGTGAGGAGCTCGTGGAGCTGACCGGCCGGCTGCGCGGCGACACGGTGCTGGTGCCGGGCGGGGCCGCCGAGGGCGCGCTGCTCACCGAGCGGTTCAGCCTGGAGGGGCTCGTCCGGCGGATGAACGAGCTGTACGCCTCCTCGCTCGACCTGGTCGTCACCGCCGACGCGGTCTGGTCGGCGCTGCCGGCCCGGATAGACCTGCTCGCCGCCGAGCTGGGCCGGACGCGTTCGCTGGCGCACTCGGTCGGCGTGCGGCCCGGGGAGCACCCGGCGGGCGACGAGCTGGAGGCGATCACGGCCGAGCTGACCGCGCTGCGCTCCCAGGTGGTGACCGATCCGCTGGCGTTCTGGCGGCCGGCGGCGGGGAGTTCGGCACCGGGCGGCGGCCGTCCCGACACCGAGCGGTACGACCGGGCGGCCCTGGCCCTGGAGGACATCCGGCGGGAGATCGAGGCGGTCCTCGCGGTCCGGCAGGACTCCGAGGACCGGCTGCTGCGACTGCGGGACGTGCTCTCGCGGGCGGACCGGACCCTCGCCGAGGCGCGGTCGGCGCGCGGTGAGGTCCTCGCGAAGATCGCCGCCTCCGAGGTGCCGGCGGTCAGCGGGCCGCCGATCGTGCTGCAGGAGCGGCTCGCGGCGGCCGCCGAGTACCGCAGGCACGCCCAGTGGCACCGGCTCTCCCCGCTCCTGGAGTCCCTGGAGCGGGAGGCGGAGGACGAACTGCTGCGGGCCCGCGAGTCCTTGACTGCGGTCACCGCGCCGCTCGCGGTCCGGGCGGAGCTGCGCGGCCGGCTCGACGCGTACAAGGCGAAGGTGGCGCGGCTCGGCGGCGCGGAGGATCCGCTGCTGGTCGAGCGGTACGACGCGGCGCGCCGGATGCTGTGGAGCGCGCCCTGCGATCTGCGGGTCGCGGAGCAGGCGGTGCTGCGCTATCAGCAGGCGGTGGCGGACGTCCTGTCCGGTCCGCGGGACACGAGGGACGCGAGATACACGGGAGACACGGAAGGACGACAGTGGTGAACGGGGAGACGGGCGTGGGGAGCTGTCAGCGTCCTTCGTGCGAGGGCTCGTACGAGGACATGGGAGGCGGCGAGCTGTACTGCGACACCTGCGGGCTCGCGCCGGTCGTCGCGCCCGGGGGCCTGATCGGGTCGACGCCGACCGGGATGGCCGTGCCGGGGAAGGGGACGGGCGTCGGGGGCCGCGACTCCGCCTCCTCGCGGAGCAGCACCTCTTCCCGCACCTCGTCCCGGTCCTCCACCTCGCGCCGGTCGGTCTCCGGGCGGCTGTCGCGTTCGCTCTCCGGTGGCTCGACGGGCCGTTCGGTGTCGGTGCGCAGCTCGGGCTCGTCGACCGGGCAGTCCGCCCGGAACCGGCTGGGCGCGGGTCTGGTGACGATCCCCGAGGTGCCGCGCCCGGACCCGCGGGCGGCGGTGATGGAGAACGCCGAGGTCCCGGAGCGGAAGCGTTTCTGCTCGCGTTCGGACTGCGGGGCCCCGGTGGGCCGCGCGCGCGGCGACCGGCCGGGCCGTACGGAGGGCTTCTGCACCAAGTGCGGGCACCCGTACTCCTTCGTGCCGAAGCTGCGCGCCGGGGACATCGTCCACGGCCAGTACGAGGTCGCGGGCTGTCTCGCGCACGGCGGGCTCGGCTGGATCTACCTCGCCGTCGACCGGGCGGTCTCCGACCGGTGGGTGGTCCTCAAGGGCCTCCTCGACACCGGCGACCAGGACGCCATGGCCGCCGCGATCTCCGAGCGGCGCTTCCTCGCCGAGATCGAGCACTCCAACATCGTCCGCATCTACAACTTCGTCGAGCACCTCGACCCGCGCACCGGCTCCATGGACGGCTACATCGTCATGGAGTACGTCGGCGGCAAGTCGCTCAAGGAGATCGCCAACGACCGGCGCACCCCCGACGGCCGGCGCGATCCGCTGCCCGTCGAGCAGGCCTGCGCGTACGGCATCGAGGCCCTGGAGGCGCTCGGCCACCTCCACAGCCGCAACCTGCTGTACTGCGACTTCAAGGTCGACAACGCCATCCAGACCGAGGACCAGCTGAAGCTCATCGACATGGGCGCGGTCCGGCGGATGGACGACGACGAGTCCGCGATCTACGGCACGGTCGGCTACCAGGCGCCGGAGGTGGCCGAGGTCGGCCCCTCGGTGGCCAGCGACCTGTACACGGTGGCGCGCACGCTCGCCGTGATGACCTTCGACTTCCAGGGCTACACGAACGTCTTCGTGGACTCGCTGCCCGACCCGGAGCACATCGAGGTCTTCCGGACGTACGAGTCGTACTACCGCTTCCTCGTCCGCGCCACCGACCCGGACCCGGCCCGCCGGTTCGCCTCCGCCCAGGAGATGGCGGAGCAGCTGACGGGCGTGCTGCGGGAGGTCGTGGCGCTCCAGTCGGGCCGGCCGCGACCGGCGCTGTCGACGCTGTTCGGCACGGAGGTGCGGGTCACGGACACCGCGCTGTTCGCCGAACTGACGGAGGACGTCTCCCTGTTGGGGGCCCGCCGGGGCCGCAAGCAGCGAGGAGCGCCGGCAGCGGGCGCACTGCCGGCGGGTGCGGTGCCGGGGCAGGTCCCGGCCGGGACGGTGCCGCAGCAGGTGCTGCCCGCCGGGGTGCCCGCGCCGTCCGGGCCGGCCGTCGGGGCGTCCGTGCTCCCCGGCGCCGGGCTCGCGGAGCTGCTCGCGCCGCTCGACGCGCCCGCCACCGCGCTCGCGCTGCCCGTGCCGCGCGTCGACACGGGCGACCCGAACGCCGGTTTCCTCGCCGGTCTCGCGGCCGCCGCCCCCGCCGAGCTCCTCGGGGCGCTCCAGGGCGCGCCCGCGCCCTCCGCCGAACTGCGCCTGCGCACCCTGCGGGCCCAGCTGGAGCTGGGCGACCTGCCCGCCGCCGCGCGGACCCTCGCCGGTCTGGAGGAGCGGGACCCGGACGACTGGCGGGTCGTCTGGTACCGGGGCGTCGCCTCCCTGGTGACCGGCGACCACGAGCACGCGGCCCTCTCCTTCGACGCGGTGTACGACGCCTTCCCCGGCGAGCCCGCGCCCAAGCTGGCCCTCGGGATCTGCGCCGAGGTCCTCGGCCAGCTGGACAACGCCGCCGAGTACTACCGCCTGGTGTGGGCGACGGACCCCAGCTTCGTCAGCGCCGCCTTCGGGCTCGCCAGGGTGCGGCTCGCGGCGGGCGACCGCACCGGAGCCGTACAGGCCCTGGAGTCCGTACCGGAGGCGTCGATCCACTACACGGCGGCGCGGGTCGCGGCCGTGCGGGCCCGGCTGCGGCGGCGCCCGGCGCACGAGCCGCTCGGCGCCGATCTGACGGCGGCCGCGGCGCAGGTCTCCGCGCTCCAGGGCTTCGGTCTGGACGCGGTGCGCCGCGAGCGCCTGTCGACGGAGGTCCTCGGCACGGCCCTCGACTGGGTACTCTCCGGGAGTCCCGGTGCGGCACCGGGCGGCGGCACGCTGCTGCTCGGCAGTGAACTGGACGAGCGCGGACTGCGCTTCGGCCTCGAACGCTCGTACCGGGTGCTGGCCCGGCTCGCCCAGCAGGGCGAGGAGAGGATCGAACTGGTGGAGCGGGCCAACCGCTTCCGCCCCCGGACGTGGGTGTGAAGATGTCCCAGAAGCCGAAGCCGTCGCACGGACTCGCCGCCTGCCCGGGCTGCGCGGAGCCGCTGGACTCGGGTGACCGGTTCTGCGGGGCGTGCGGCTACGACCTGTCGGCCGCGCCGGCCGCCGAGGCCGAACCGGACCGCCCGACCGTGGCGATCGTCACCCCCGTGACCTGGCCGGACGCCCCTCCCCGCGAGCCCGGTTCGCTCTCGACCATGACCCAGCACCCGGGTGACCTGCCGGGCACCGACTCCGGCGGCCACGACCTGCCGACGATGGAGGTCCGCACGGACGGGCCCGTGACGGGCACTCCCGTGACGGGCTCTCCCGCGCCCGGTACCGCCGCGCCCGGTGGAGCTCCGGCACCCTCGGGGACCCCGGCGCCCGCGCCCCAGCCCGTCTCCCCCTCCCTCGGATCCCCCACGCCCGACGGAGACTTCGAGCTGGCCGCGCCCGACCCCCGTGCCGCCGTACGAGCGGACCCGGCCCCGGCGGTCGCCGCCGCCGCGACTCCGGCCGCCGCGCCCGCCGCTCCCGCCGCCGCCCTCTGCGTGGCCTGCCGCGCCGGGCGGGTGGACACCGACGGGTACTGCGAGAACTGCGGGCACGCCCAGCCGCGCGAGCGCGACCACATGGAGCGGGAGCTGGCCGGCGTCGCCGCCGTCAGCGACCGAGGGCTGCGCCACCACCGCAACGAGGACGCCTTCGCCGTCTCGGCGACCACCCTGCCCGACGGCTCCCCCGCCACCCTCGCGATCGTCTGCGACGGCGTCTCCTCCGCGACCCGCCCCGACGAGGCCTCCGCCGCCGCCGCGGAGGCGGCCGGCGCCTCGCTGCTCGCCGCGCTCCCCCGGGGCACGCACCCGCAGCAGGCGATGCACGAGGCGATCGTGGCCGCTGCCGAGGCCGTCAACTCCCTTGCGGAGGAGCCCGGTCAGGGCGGCTCGGAGCACGATCCGCACCGCCACCGCAACGCCCCGGCCTGCACGATCGTCGGCTCGGTCGTCGCGGCGGGTCTGCTCGTCGTGGGCTGGGTCGGCGACAGCCGCGCCTACTGGGTGCCGGACGACCGCAGCGCCCCGCCCGCCCGGCTCACCGAGGACGACTCGTGGGCCGCGCAGATGGTCGCGGCGGGCCTGATGAGCGAGGCCGAGGCGTACGCGGACGAGCGCGCCCACGCGATCACCGGCTGGCTCGGCGCCGACTCGTACGAACTCGACCCGCACACGGCCGCGTTCAAACCGGACCGTTCCGGCGTGGTGGTGGTCTGCACGGACGGCCTGTGGAACTACGCGGAGGCCGCCGAGGACATGGCCCGGGTCGTCCCGGCCGACGCCGCGGACCGCCCGCTGCACAGCGCCCAGGTCCTCGTCGGCCACGCCCTGGACGGCGGAGGCCACGACAACATCACGGTCGCCCTCGTCCCGTTCACCGTCGGACCACAAGGGGCAGGGTCCGCCTGAGAGCGGTCGCCGATCCCCGTCCCCTTCACCGCTGTTGCCCGAGGAGCCGAAACACATGGCGAACTTCTCCAAGCCGACCGCGCCCCAGTTCTCGGTGGACGTCTACCAGAACGAGTTCCTGCCGGAGGGCGGCAGGGACGTCAGCGCGATCGTCACCGTCACCTCGACCGGCGGCGGCACCGGCGGCGGGTTCACGGGCGGAGACCCGGCCGCGACCGGTGTCGTGATCATGCTCGACTGCTCCGGTTCGATGGACTACCCCGCCACCAAGATGCGCGGCGCGCGCGAGGCGACCGCCGCCGCCGTCGACACCCTGCGCGACGGCACCCGCTTCGCCGTCGTCGCCGGGACGCACGTGGCGAAGGAGGTCTACCCGGCGAACGGCGGCCTCGCCGTCGCCGACGCCCGGACCCGCGCCGAGGCCAAGGAGGCGCTGCGCCGGCTCTCCGCGAGCGGCGGAACGGCGATCGGCACCTGGCTGCGGCTCGCGGACCGGCTCCTCTCCTCCGCCGACCTCACCATCCGGCACGGCATCCTGCTCACCGACGGCCGCAACGAGCACGAGTCGCCGGCGGAGCTGCGGGACGCGCTCGACGCCTGCGCGGGCCGGTTCACCTGCGACGCGCGCGGGGTCGGCACCGACTGGGAGGTCAAGGAGGTCACCGGGATCGCCTCGGCGCTCCTCGGCACCGCCGACATCGTCGCCGACCCGGCCGGACTCGCCGCCGACTTCACGGCGATGATGGAGCACGCGATGGGCAAGGGCGTCGCGGACGTCGCCCTGCGGCTGTGGACCCCGGTCGGGGTCGAGATCATGTTCGTGAAGCAGGTGGCGCCGGCCGTCGAGGACCTGACCGGGCGGCGCACCGAAGCCGGGCCGCGCGCCGGGGACTACCCGACGGGCTCCTGGGGCGACGAGTCCCGCGACTACCACGTGAGCGTGCGCGTCCCGCGCGCGGCGGTCGGCCAGGAGATGCTCGCCGCCCGCGTCTCCCTGCTCGCCCCCGACCCGGCCGGCGGCGATCCGCGCCCGCTGTCTCAAGGACTGGTACGGGCGGTGTGGACGGACGACCTCGCGATGTCGACCTCGATCAACCCGCAGGTCGCGCACTACACGGGCCAGGCAGAGCTCGCCGACGCCATCCAGCAGGGCCTGGATGCCCGCAAATCGGGCGATCGCGACGGCGCGACGGCCAAACTGGGCCGTGCCGTGCAGCTCGCGGCGGCCTCCGGCAACGCGGATACGGCGAAACTGCTTTCGAAGGTGGTCGACGTGGTCGACGCGGCGACCGGTACTGTGCGTTTGAAGGCGAAGGTCGCGGAAGCGGACGAGATGACACTCGAGACCCGCTCCACCAAGACCGTTCGCGTCAAGAAGTAGCCCGGCCACCGGGCCGGAAGACGAGAGGGGGAAGCACCGACATGCCGACCTGCCCGAACGGACACCAGTCGGTCTCCGACGACTGGTGCGAGGTCTGCGGCCATCGCATGGCCGGGGCGGGTGCGCCGACGGGTGCCGTACCGCCGCCTCCCCCGCCGCCGCCCCCCGCGTACGGATACCCCGGCCCGGCCGGCCCCGGCCAGCCCGGCCCCGGTCAGCCTCCGATGGGCCCGCCGCCGGGCGGACCGGGCGCTCCTCACGGCGCTCCCGGTGCTCCGGCCGGCTTCGGCCCGGGCGGTCCCGGTGCTCCCGGCGCCCCCGCCGCCCACGCGGGCTTCGGCCCCGGCGGCGACCCGAACGCGACGGCCCAGGCGGAGTTGTGCCCGCAGTGCCGTACGCCGCGCGAACCCATGGCGCCGTTCTGCGAGGAGTGCCGCTGGAACTTCCTCACGAACACGGCGACCTCGTACACGCCGCTGGCCCCGCCGGGCGCCCCGCACCACGCTCCGCCGAGCGCGCCGCAGCAGCAGCCCGGCCCGCCGCCCGGCCTCAACCTGCCGCCCGGCTTCCAGTCCCCGCCGCCCGCGCCGCCGCAGCAGCAGCCCCCGCAGCAGCCGGACCCGTTCGGCTACCAGGGCTCGCGGCCCTCGCAGGTGAACCGGCCGGCCGAGCCGCTGGGCGCCGAGCCGACGCACCACCAGGCCCCGCCGCAGCGCCCGTCGGCGCAGCAGCCGCCGGCCCCGCCCGCGTACGTCCAGGCCCCGGCCCAGGCTCCGGCCCCGCCGGCGCCGCCGCAGCCGCGCGCGGACGACGACTGGGTCCTGTCGCCGCCGTCGCAGCACCAGCCGCCGCAGGGACCGCCGGCCCCGCCGCAGCACCAGGCGCCGCAGGGACCGCCCCACCAGGCGCCCCCGCCGCCCCCGCAGCAGCACCAGGCGCCGCAGGCCCCGCAGCACCAGGGCCCGCCGCCGCACCAGGCGCCGCAGCCTCCGCAGCAGTTCCAGCCGCCGCAGCCGCCCCCGCAGCCGCAGCAGCCCCTCAGCTGGACGGCGGTCATCGGTCCCGACCGTGAGTACTTCATGGCGATGATGCAGCGCAGCGGCCCGGAGGCCACGGGCCTGAACCTGCCCGCGTACTCGCCGGACAAGCACCTGCCGCTCCAGGGCAACCAGGTGTCCATCGGCCGCCGCAGGCACTCCACCGGGGAGTCCCCCGACATCGACCTGTCGGTGCCGCCGGAGGACCCGGGCGTCTCGCACCAGCACGCCGTGCTCGTGCAGCAGCCGGACGGCTCGTGGGCGGTGGTGGACCAGAACTCCACCAACGGCACCACGGTCAACGGCGGCGAGGAGCCGATCCAGCCCTACGTCCCCGTCCAGCTCCAGGACGGCGACCGGGTGCACGTCGGTGCCTGGACCACGATCACGATCCGCTGCGCCTGACGGGACACCTCAGCGCAGGGGCCAGGCGTACGGCCCCGCCGGGTCGTCCAGCCAGGCCCACTGACGGTCGCCGCTGACCGTCACCCCGAAGCGCTCCCGCTCCGGCCGCCCCTCGCGCAGCCAGAGCGAGAGCGCTTCGCGCCGGTCGAGGCTGCCTGCGACCAGTCCCCACAGGAAGAGGAAGCGCTCGTCCCCGGCGGGCCCGTGGCGCGGGACCGGCATCGCGGCCTCGGCTGCGACGCCCCGCAGCGCCACGAAGTACGCGGAGGTCTCCAGGAAGCGTCCCTCGGCGTGCGCGGCGTCGCGCACCCGCAGCCGGATCAGCCCGGTGGAGAGCGGGGCGAGGACGAGCGCGCCGGGCCTGCACTGGGCGAGCCAGGGGTACGGGACGGCGGGCACCTCGCAGGTGGCCACGATCCGGTCGTACGGGGCGTGCTCGGGGCAGCCCCGGCCGCCGTCGGCGGCGAGCACCGCGGGCCGGTACCCGGCGGCGGCGAGATGGGTGCGGGCGGACTCGGCGATCTCCTCGTCCAGGTCGACGGTGGTGACGTGCTCCTCGCCGAGCCGGTGGCAGAGCAGGGCCGCGTGGTAGCCGCTGCCGGCGCCGATCTCCAGGACGTCGTTCCCGGCGCGTACCTCCAGGGCGTCGAGCATCAGCGCCATCAGGGAGGGCTGGCTGGCGGAGGAGACCAGGTCCCCGTCCCGGACCCGGGTGGCGATCGCCGTGTCGTCGTACGCCCCGCGCAGCCAGCGGTCCCGCCGCTCCTGCTCGGGGTCGCCGGCCCAGAGCCGCTCGTAGCCGCCGGTCGCGGAGACGTAGTAGTACGGGACGAAGAGATGGCGCGGCACCTCGGCGAAGGCGGCCCGCCAGGCGGGGTCGGTCAGCAGGCCCTGCGCCTCGAGCTCCCGCACGAGCGCGCGCCGCTCCCTCGCCCCGGCCTCGGCGAACTCGTCCCGCAGCGCACCCATGCCCCCACTCTCCCGCCCCCGGGGCCGGGGAGCGAGCGCCCGTTCGAGCGGTCCTAAGCCTCCGGTCCTCCGTCGGGGCATCTGAGACGATGGAACGGTGAACGAGATTCCCGGGGAAACAGTGCAGGAGCAGACCTTCTACGAGCAGGTCGGCGGCGAGGAGACGTTCCGCCGCCTGGTCCACCGCTTCTACGTGGGCGTCGCGGCGGACCCGCTGCTGCGCCCGATGTACCCCGAGGAGGACCTCGGCCCGGCCGAGGAGCGCCTCGCCCTCTTCCTGATGCAGTACTGGGGCGGGCCCCGCACCTACAGCGACCACCGCGGCCACCCCCGGCTCCGGATGCGCCACGCCCCGTTCACCGTGGACCAGGCCGCCCACGACGCCTGGCTCCGCCACATGCGCGACGCCCTCGACTCGCTGGACCTCGCTCCGGAGCACGAGAAGGAGCTGTGGCGGTATCTGACGTACGCGGCGGCGTCGATGGTGAACACGGCGGGCTAGCGGGCCCGTCCGTTCTTGCTCCCCCGTCCGCACTCCACGGATTGAAACGTTCCGGACACGGAACGCCGAATAACGGTCACGATCGCATCAAGGTCCGCGTGTAAGCGGTTACCAGCGACACGTGCCCTCTGAAAGCATCCGAGGAAACTTCAGCGGTGCCAGGGGGATGGGTGACGGGGTTCGTATTTCTGCGCGTCAGGGCACACCGGCTGCTGCTCGCCGCGGCGCTCCTGGCCGTGCTCCTGACGACCGCCGTGCTCGCCACCCTCGCCGCCTTCTCCGGCGCGATCGGGGACGCCGCGCTCCAGGCGGGCCTGAGGGGCCGGTCCGCGGCCGCCGCCTCGCTGCTCGTCAGCGGTCAGGTGCCGGCCGGGAAGCGGGCCAGTGCCGAGGCGGCCGTGGAGGACGGCATGCGGCAGACCTTCGACGGGCTGCCGGTGACCGTATGGCGGCTCGAACGCTCGGGGCCGTACGCGCTCCCCCGCGGCCTCCAGCCGCCCGCCGCCCGCGAGGGCGACCCCGACCTGACACAGTTCGCCGCACTCGACCGCTCGCGGCTCTCGCTCGTCAAGGGCTCCTGGCCCTCCCCCGCCCGGGCCGCGGGCGTGGTCGAGACGGCGCTGCCCGAGGAGGTCGCCCGGCGGCTCAAGGTCGGCCCCGGCACCGTCCTCGACCTCACCGACCGGCTCGCGAACCGGAAGGTGAAGGCCCGGATCACCGGCGTCTACAAGCCCGTCGACACCGCCGACCTGTACTGGCAGCTGGACCCGGCGGGCGGCCGCGGCGTGCGGACCGTCGCGTTCACCACGTACGGGCCGCTGCTCGTCGACCCGGCCCTCCTCACCTCCGGGGCGCTGAGCGCCGGCGACACCTCCTGGCTCGGCTCCGCCGACTTCACCGGCTTCACCACGGACCGGATGGACGCCCTGCGCACCACGGCGACCGAGGGCCCGAAGAAACTCGCCGACTCCACGGACGCGTTCGGGACGACGATCTCCGTGCAGACCGCGCTCCCCACCGTCCTCGACCAGACCGGGCGGGCCCTGCTCGTCTCCCGCTCCACCCTGCTGATCGTCGCCGTCCAGCTGGTGCTGCTCGCCGCTTACGCGCTGCTGCTCGTCGCCCGGCTGCTCAGCACCGAGCGGTCCGGCGAGACGGCCCTGCTGCGGGCCCGCGGCGGTTCGCGGCGCCGGATCGCCGGGCTCGCCGCCGCCGAGGCACTGCTGCTCGCCCTGCCCGCCGCGCTCGCCGCCCCGCTGCTCTCCGGCCCGCTGACCCGGCTCTTCGCCGAGCGGTCCGCGCTCTCCGAGCTCGGCGTGCGCCTCGACACCTCGCCCTCGGCCCAGGTGTGGCTGGTCGCCGCCGTCGTCGCGCTGTGCTGTGCGGCGGCCGTCGTGGCCCCCGCGCTCGCCGCCGGGGACGGCTCCGTCGTCTCGCTGCGCAAGGCCCGCTCGGCCGCCCTGCCCGCTCCGGTACGGGCCGGGGCCGACCTCGGCCTCCTCGCGATCGCGGCGGTCGCCTACTGGCAGCTCCAGCGGCCGGCCGCCGCGGGCGGCACCCTCGGCGCGGACGAGTCCGGCGGCGGGTCCGTCGACCCGGTGCTCGTCGCCGCGCCCGCCCTCGCGCTGCTCGCCGGCACCGTCCTGACGCTGCGTCTGCTGCCGCCCGCCGCCAAGCTGGCCGAGCGGCGCGCGGCCGGCGGGCGCGGGCTCTCCGCCGCCCTCGCCGGCTGGCAGTTCAGCCGCAGGCCGCTGCGCGGCGCGGGCCCCGTCCTCCTCCTCGTGCTCGCCGTCGCGATGGGCATGCTGGCCATCGGGCAGAGCGGCTCCTGGGAGCGCTCGCAGCGCGACCAGGCCGACTTCCGGGTCGGCACGGACGTCCGTGTCCTCGGGGCGGGCCCGGGCGAGCCGACGCAGACCGAACGCCTCGCCGCCGTGCCGGGCGTCACCTCCGTCGCGCCCGTGCACCGCACCTCCCTGGACGTGTCCGGGAAGAACGCCACCGTCCTCGCCGTCGACACCCGCAAGGCGGGCGGGATCCTCCTCCGCTCCGACCTCGCCGACCGTCCCGCCCCGGCCCTGCTCGCCCCGCTCACCCCCGGGGCCGCCGCCCGCACCGGTCTCCGGCTGCCCGCCGGGACCCGCACGCTCACGGTCGACCTGCGGACGTCCACGCCCGCCGGCGCGCCCGAGACCCGGGTCGGCGCCGTCCTGGAGGACCCGAGCGGGGTCCCGTACCGACGGGACCTGGGGCTGCTGCCCTCGGACGGCCGCACCCACCGGCTGAGCCTCGACCTGGGCGCCGAGACCGCCGTGCCCGGTGCCGAGGACGCCCCCGGCACCGGCGGCCTCCTCACCCTCACCGGTCTGGAGTTCACCGGCGTGGTCGCCGACGGCGCGGACGCCACGGAGACCGTCCACGTCGAGGCCTTCACCACGGCCGGAACCGGCGGCACGAAGACCCACGCCCCCGGGCAGGTCCTCGGCCCCTGGGCCGCCACGTTCGAACAGACCCTGCCCGACGGCAGCACGACCGACGGCAAGCCGACCGCCCGCACCGGGTCCGCCGGTGCCGGCGGCCGCCCGGCCCCGTACTCCGCCGCGTTCCCCGTGGTCGGCGCGAAGCCCGGCTTCCCCGGGGAGATCCCGGAGTTCACCCTGCGGTTGGCCTCCCCCGCCCCGAAGCCTCCCGCGCGGCTCCCGGCCGTGGCCACCGAGACCTTCATGAAGGCGACCGGTGCCGAGCCCGGTGACCCGATCCAGGTCGGCATCGCAGGCCGTCAGCTCGCCGTCACCGTCGACCGGGTCGTCAAGGAGCTGCCGACCACCGGACCGGGCGCCCTGAGCGCCTCCGTCGCCTCCGCCGTCGCCACGCCCGAGGACGGCGGCGCGATCCTCCTCGACCTGGCCTCGGTCAACCGGTTGCTGGCGGCCGACTCCGACGGGCTCGCGACCCTGCCGGCCACCGAGTGGTGGCTGAAGACCGCCCCCGGCCACGCGGACGAGGTCGCCGCCGCCCTGCGCGCCCGCGCCGACACCGACCCCGCCCAGGTCCTCGTACGGGACGAGGTCGCCGCCGAACTCCTCGGCGACCCGCTCGGCGCCGGCCCCAACGCCGCCCTGATGGCGGTCGCCGCGGCCGCCGCCGCGCTCGCCGCCGTCGGCTTCGCGGTCGGCTCGGCGGGCGCGATGCGGGAACGGTCCGCCGAGTTCGGCGTGCTGCGGGCACTCGGCGCGCCCCGCCGCAAGCTCGCCCGGCTCGTCGCCGCCGAGCAGGGCCTGCTCATCGGCATCGGCCTGCTCGTCGGCATCGGTCTCGGCACGGTCCTGGCCCGGGCGGTCGTCCCGCTCGTCGTCCTCACCGGCCAGGCCGCCCGGCCCATCCCGCCGGTCCTCGTCGAACTGCCCCTCGGCCAGGTGGCGCTGCTGCTCGCCGGCGTCGCCGCCCTTCCGCTCGCCATCGTCGCCGCGATCGCCCTGCGCCGCACCGACCCGGCCGTGACCCTGCGCCACCAGGGGGACAACTGATGCCGCCGACGGCCCCTGACGAGGACGGGGAGAACACCGACATGCCCGCCGTACGCAGGAAGGCCCCCGACATGCCCCGGTCCCGGTCCGACAAGCCCGCCCGACCGGTGGCGCCCTGGGTGCGGACCCGGCTGCGGACCGCGCCCTGGGCCGCCGCCTCCCTCGCCCTGCTCGTCCTCGTCACCGCGTACCTCGCGGCGGCGCTGCCGCGCGCCGTCGACCGGTACGAGACGGAGGGCCTGCGGCACGACATCCGGAACGCCGCGCCGCGCAACACCGTCCTCGAACTGACGACCCCGCTCCCCGTCGACGAACACGGGGCCGGCATCGCCCCCGGCGTCCTCCAGAAGCGGCGCGACGAGCTGCAGAAGCTGTTCCCCGCGCCGATCCTCACCGACCCGGAGCAGACCGTCCACGGCGTCCGCACGTTCAAGCGGGTCGCCGGCACCGACCGCTGGCTTCCCCAACCGGACGGACTCCTCCCCGAGTTCGAACTCGCCTCCCCGTCCGGGCTCGCCGAGCACACCACCCTGCGGACGGGCCGGGCGGCCGCGGGCACGCCCAACGCCCCCGAGGCCGTCGTCACCACGGAGACCGCCAAGTCCCTGAACCTGAAGCCCGGCTCCGTCGTGCACGTCCCGCACAAGTTCCGCCCGGAGCCGGTCGCCGTGACGATCACCGGGATCGTCGAGCCCCGCAGCCCCGACTCCCCGTACTGGGCGGTCGAGCCGCTGCTGCACACTCCGGCGCTCACCCCGCTGGTCGGCGACGAGGTGAAGTACTACTGGCAGGCGGCGCTGCTGCTCTCCCCCGCCTCCGCGCCCGCCGCGCTGTCCACGACGAACGACGTGGAGGTCTTCTTCCGGTTCATGCCGGAGGCCGGCCACCTCACCGGGCGCGACACCGACCGGCTCGACGCCGCACTCGACTCGGCGACCGGCGGCCCCGGCCTGGTCAGGATGCGCGAGGTCGTCCCGGGCAACGCCACCCTGACCACCCAGCTCGACGCGATCGTCGACTCGTACCGCTCGATGCGCGAGGCCATCAACCCGGTCGTGGCCGTCGCCGTCTTCGGGATCGGCGCGGTCGCCGCGGTCGTCCTCGCGATGACCGGCGGCCTCTTCGTCGCCCGCCGCGACAGCGAGCTCGCCCTGCTCCGCTCCCGCGGCGCCTCGCTCACCGGCATCGGCCTGCGGCTGCTCGGCGAGACCTCCGCCGTCGTCGTACCGGCCGCCGCCCTCGCCCTCGGTCTCGCCGTGGCGACCGTCCGGCCGCCTTCCGGAGGCTCCGGCGACATCCCGCTCGCCCCCTCCGTCCTCGCCGCCGCCCTCGTCGCCCTGATCGCGACGCTCGTCCTGCCCGCGCGCGCCCTCGTCCGCCACCGGCGCCCCCGCCTGCACGGCGGCCGCGACGACCTGCTCACCGCGCGCCCCTCCCGGCGCCGCACGGTCCTCGAACTCACCCTGCTCGTCCTCGCCGTGGGCGCCGTCGCCTCGCTGCGGCTGCGCGGCACCGGCGACTCCGGCGACCATCTGGTGAGCGCCGCGCCCGTGCTCGTCGGCCTGATCGCCGCCTCCGTCCTCGTACGGATCTACCCGCTGCCGCTGCGCTGGCTGGCCCGCCCGGCCCGCCGGCTGCGCGGGGCCGTCGGACCGCTCGCCCTCGCCCGCGCCGGGCGCGCCTCCTCCTCGGGCACCCTCCCGCTGCTCGCCCTCGTCCTCGCGCTGACCACCGCGGCCTTCGGCGGCTCCGTCCTCGCCGGCGTCGCCGACGCCCGCGACCGGGCGGCGCTCCTGGCGACCGGCGCGGACGCGCGGATCGGCGGCGCGGTGGAGTGGACCCCGCTGCCCGCCGGGCTCACCGAGTCGGTGCGCGGCCTGCCGGGGGTACGGGACGTGGCGCCGCTGCAGATCGAGTACGGGGTCGACCTGCCGTCCCACGAGGGGACCACCGCCGAGCCGATGAGCGCGCCGATCGTGGGCGTCGAGCCCGCCTCGTACACCCGGCTCGCGCACCGGACGGACTTCGGCCCGTTCCCCGCCGGGCTGCTCGCCTCGACGGGGAAGGGCGGCGAGGGCGCCGTGGCGGACACCCAGCGGGTGCTGCCCGCGATCGCCTCGCCGAAGGTCGCCGAACGGCTCGGCCGCGAACCGCAGGAGATCATCTCGGCGGCCGGGGTCTTCCGCGTGAAGGTGGTCGCGGTCCGCTCCACGACCCCGGCCCTCGACGACGCCGACTTCCTCCTCGTCAACGGCGCCGACCTCACCCACCGGACGAACACCGCACTGCTCGTCACCGGAACGGTGAACGGCACCGCGCTGCGCGCCGCCGCGACGGCGAAGTCGGACTCCCTCGTGGTGAAGCTGCGGCAGGAGGAGCGGGCCACGTACGTGGACTCGCCGCTCCAGTCCGGCGCCGAGCGGATCTACCTGGGCGCGATCGGCGCGGGCGCCGCCTTCGCCGTCGTGGCCGTGCTGCTCTCCCTCATGCAGAGCGCACCCGAGCGCAACACGCTCCTCGCACGGCTGCGGACCATGGGCCTCACCCGGAAGCAGGGACGCCGGCTGCTCGCCCTGGAGGCGCTGCCGCAGGCGGTCCTCGCCGCGCTGGGCGGCATCCTCGTCGGCTGGGCGACGGTGCCGCTGCTCGCCCCGGGCGTCGACCTGTTCCGGCTCGCGCTCGCGTCGGCACCCGGCTTCGCCCCGCTGGACAGCGCCCCGCTGCGGGCCGACCCGTGGTCGCTCGTGCTGCCCGCGCTCGCCGTCGTCGTCCTGACGGGGCTCGCGGCGGTCGGACAGGCCTGGTGGGCGGGACGCACGGGCTCGATCAAGGAACTCAGGGCAGGAGACGCACGATGACGAAGACCGACACGGCCCCGTCCGACACGACCCTGGAAGAGCTGGAGCGGCGGGCCACGGCGCGCCGCGACCGGCCCTCCTACGGTCATGACGCGCTCATCGCCTGCGACCGGCTCGTCCGCATCTTCACCACGGACGGGGTGGAGGTGCAGGCGCTCCAGGGCCTCGATCTCCTCGTGAAGGAGGGCGAGTTGATGGCCCTGGTCGGCGCCTCGGGTTCCGGCAAGTCGACCCTGATGAACATCCTGGCGGGCCTGGACGTGCCGACCGCCGGCGCGGCCCGGGTCGCCGGCTGCGACCTGCTCGGCATGGACGGCAAGGCGCGGCTGCGCTACCGCCGCGAGGTCGTCGGCTTCGTCTGGCAGCAGACCGCGCGCAACCTCCTTCCGTACCTGACGGCCGCCCAGAACGTGGCGCTTCCCATGCAGTTGCGCGGCCGATCGAAGCAGAAGGCGGAGCGGGCCGAGGAGCTCCTCGCCATGCTGGGCATCGCGGAGATCAGGGACCGGCGCCCGCACCAGCTCTCCGGCGGCCAGCAGCAGCGGGTGGCCATCGCGGTCGCCCTCGCCAACAACCCGGCCGTACTCCTCGCCGACGAGCCGACCGGCGAGCTGGACTCGGCCACCGGCGAGCAGGTCTTCGCGGCCTTCCGCCGCGCCAACGAGGAGCTGGGCACGACGATCGTGATCGTCACCCACGACCAGGCGGTCGCCTCCGAGGTGCGCCGCACGGTCGCCATCCGCGACGGCCGCACCTCCTCGGAGGTGCTGCGCCGCACGGAGGTCGACGAGCAGGGCCATGAGTCCCTGGTGGCCCGGGAGTACGCGATGCTCGACCGCGCGGGCCGGCTCCAGCTCCCGGCGGAGTACACGCAGGCGCTGGGCATGGAGCACCGGGTGGCCCTGGAGCTGGAGCAGGACCACATCGGGGTCTGGCCGGACGACGCGGAGGGGTGAGGCGGGGCGCCGGGGGCGAGGGGCTGAGGCCGGGGGCTGGGTCGGAGGGCGAGGCCGGGGGCTGAGTCGGAGGGCGAGGCCGGGGGCTGAGGCCGAGGTCTTCCGAGGAACCCTCCCCCGGGCCGAGGCCGAGGTCTTCCGAGGAACCCTCGCCCGGCGACCGGGCGTCCCTCCCCCCAGGGGGTGATGTCCATGTCATCGACGGAATCGTCGGCCGAGTCCACGTCAGGCGTGGCGAGTTGGGGAACCGCGGCCCTGCCCGCGGTCTGCGCGGTCGCGGTGTACGCGTGGTCGGCCTGGTGCTTCGGCGGCGCCTCCGCGCCGTCCACCACCGTCGCGGTCTCGGTCGGCGGGGCGGCCGTCCTGGTGGCGGGAGTGGCGTACTTCCTGCTCGTCGACGGCGTCACGGGACTCTTCGGCGCGCTCGCGCTGGTCGCCGCGCTGCTGCTCACCGTGGCCGCCGCCGACCGGGCGGCCGCGCGCGGGGAGGTCGCCGAGTGCGTCGTCGTGAAGGTCCGCGAGGAGGGCTCCTCCTCGTCCGGCGACGGCGGCGCCACCAGGGTCCTGTACCACCACACCCTGCGCTGCCCGGGCGGCTATCCGTCGGCCGTGACGGAGGGCCACCGGGCCGCGCCGGACGGCGGGAAGGTCCGCGTGGCCTACGATCCGCGGCGGCGGGTGGCGCCGGCCCTGGAGGGTTCCACCTCGCCGTGGCGGCAGGCGGTCCTCGCCGTACTCCTGCTGGCCGCCGCCACCGCGGGGGCACGGCGGTTCAGCCGGTCGGGCCGTCGAGCGCCATGAGCCCGGCCGCCGTGGGACGGAAGCCGCACCGCTCGTGGAAGGCGGTGAGGTGCGGCTCGTAGTCCACGTGCAGCCAGTGCGCGCCGCGCGCCCGGGCGGCCTCGGCGGCGGTCCGTACGAGGGTGACGCCGAGTCCCTGACGCCGCTCGTCCGGATGGACGGTGGTGTCGAGGAGGAAGGCGTGGACGCCGCCGTCGCCGACGACGTTCACGTACCCGACGAGCCGCCCGGCCCGGCGGGCGGTGACGCGGAGGAGACTGCGGGCGAGGACGGGCCCGAAGTCGGTGTCCCGGTGGCCGGGCCAGGCGGCGCGGAAGAGGGCGTTGAGCTCGTCGTCGGAGAGGGGCGCGTCGACGTGGATGTCGACCCCGGCACCGGTCATCGGGGCGCGACGCCCAGCGAGATCGACGATCCGGTACGCAGCGCGATCGAGCCGTACGGGGTGCGCAGCCGCAGCCACGGCCCGGAGGCGAACAGCGCGACCGCCACCTCGCCCCCGGTCTGCCCAGAAGGGAGGAAGCCGAGGGACTGGGCCGCGTGCACGGCGCGCAGCGGGAGCCCGGTGGTGCCGAGGGTCCGGGACCAGATCTCGCGGCCGATGGCGTCCCGCTCGGTGCGGGTGCGCCGCTCCTCCGGCAGCTCCTCGTCCCGCGCCCGGAACTCACGGACGGCGGCGGCGACGGCACCCCGCATCCCGGCGACGTCGGGGAGGCCGGGGACCGGCTCCCAGCCGCCGCGCGGCGGGAGGACCCCGGCCCACGGCGGGCCGGTGACGGAGTCCGGGACGACGGCCTTGCCGGCCGACTCCTCGATGCCGTCGAGGAGTTCACCGGCGGAGACGGTGACGTCGAGCTCGACGGCGTCGACGAGGCGGGCCGTGCGGATCGCGAGCACCTCGAACGACGGCGGCCGCCCGAAGACGGCCAGCGCCCCGCCGGCGGCCTGGAGGCGGACGGCGGCGGCGCGGTCGTAGTGCACCAGCCGGCCGAGGAAGGCGGCGAGTGCCGCCGCCTCCCTCGGGTCGGCGAAGTGCAGGGGGGCGAGCACGGTCATGCGGCGGACGACATCCCGTCGTCGACGTACTCCTGGAGGAACTCGCGCTCCTCGGCGGAGATCCGGCGCGGACGCTGCGCCTCCAGGTCGAAGGGCACGACGACCGTGGACGCCCGGACGTACACGACGTCGGCGTCCTTGACCTCGTACGCGATCGTCAGCGACGCCGCGCCTATCTTCGTGACCCACGACTCGATGGTCACCGGCTCGTGCCGGTGGACCAGCGGCCGCTTGTAGTCGATCTCGTGCCGGGCCACGACGGACCCGCCGGAGAACGAGGGGGAACCGTCCCCCGGCGCGAGCCGGAACATGAAGTCGATCCGCGCCTCTTCCAGGTACCGCAGGAAGACGACGTTGTTGACGTGCCCGAAGGCGTCCATGTCCGACCAGCGCAGAGGACAGCTGTAGATGTGCCGAGCCATGAGGTGATCAGCCTCGGGTCAGCTTCTTGTAGGTGGCGCGGTGCGGACGGGCCGCGTCCGGGCCGAGGCGCTCGATCTTGTTCTTCTCGTACGACTCGAAGTTGCCCTCGAACCAGAACCACTTCGAGTCGCCCTCGTACGCCAGGATGTGGGTGGCGACCCGGTCGAGGAACCAGCGGTCGTGGGAGATGACCACGGCCGCACCCGGGAACTCCAGGAGCGCGTTCTCGAGGGAGGACAGGGTCTCGACGTCGAGGTCGTTGGTCGGCTCGTCGAGGAGCAGCAGGTTGCCGCCCTGCTTGAGGGTGAGCGCGAGGTTCAGACGGTTGCGCTCACCGCCGGAGAGCACGCCGGCCGGCTTCTGCTGGTCCGGGCCCTTGAAGCCGAACGCGGAGACGTAGGCGCGGGAGGGCATCTCGACGTGGCCGACGTTGATGTAGTCGAGCTCGTCGGAGACGACGGCCCACAGCGTCTTCTTCGGGTCGATGTTCTCGCGGCTCTGGTCGACGTACGAGATCTTGACGGTGTCGCCGACCTTGACGGAGCCGGAGTCCGGGGTCTCCAGACCCTGGAGCATCTTGAAGAGCGTGGTCTTGCCGGCGCCGTTCGGGCCGATCACACCGACGATGCCGTTGCGCGGCAGCGTGAAGGACAGGTCGTCGATCAGGACCTTGTCGCCGAAGGCCTTCGAGAGGTTCTCGACCTCGACGACGATGGAGCCCAGGCGCGGGCCCGGCGGGATCTGGATCTCCTCGAAGTCCAGCTTCCGCATCTTGTCGGCCTCGGCCGCCATCTCCTCGTAGCGGGCGAGACGGGCCTTCGACTTGGCCTGACGGCCCTTGGCGTTGGACCGCACCCACTCGAGCTCTTCCTTGAGCCGCTTGGCGCGCTTGGCGTCCTTCTGGCCCTCGACCTTGAGCCGCTCGGACTTCTTGGTCAGGTAGGTGGAGTAGTTGCCCTCGTACGGGTGGGCGCGACCGCGGTCGAGCTCGAGGATCCACTCGGCGACGTTGTCGAGGAAGTACCGGTCGTGGGTGATGGCCACGACGGTGCCCTTGTACTGGGCGAGGTGCTGCTCGAGCCAGTTCACCGACTCGGCGTCGAGGTGGTTGGTGGGCTCGTCGAGGAGCAGCAGGTCGGGGGCCTCGAGGAGCAGCTTGCAGAGCGCCACGCGGCGCTTCTCGCCACCGGAGAGGTTGTTCACCGGCCAGTCGCCGGGCGGGCAGCCCAGCGCGTCCATGGCCTGCTCCAGCTGGGCGTCGAGGTCCCAGGCGTTGGAGTGGTCCAGGTCGTCCTGGAGCTTGCCCATCTCCTCCATGAGCTCATCGGTGTAGTTCGTCGCCATCTCCTCGGCGATCGCGTTGAACCGGTTGAGCTTGCCCTTGATCTCGGCGACGCCGTCCTCGACGTTCTCCAGGACGGTCTTGCTCTCGTCGAGCTTCGGCTCCTGCATGAGGATGCCGACGGAGAAGCCCGGCGACAGGAACGCGTCACCGTTGGACGGCTGCTCCAGGCCCGCCATGATCTTGAGAACGGTGGACTTACCGGCACCGTTCGGGCCGACCACACCGATCTTCGCGCCCGGCAGGAAGCTCAGCGTCACGTCATCCAGGATGACCTTGTCGCCGTGCGCCTTGCGCGCCTTGCGCATCGTGTAGATGTACTCAGCCAAGAGAAACCGTCCGGCAAAGAGTGAGTGGGCAGATACACCCCATCTTGCCTGACCGCCACCCCTGGGTGCGAACCAGTAGGCGGCGGGCCCGCTGACCTGCGGATTCCCGGATGACCCTCGTAGCCGACCTGTCACTGTTGGTCGCCATCGATCACCCCCGAGCCCCCTCGCACGGCCCACAGACGGCCCAGGACTGCCGCGCCGCCCAGGCTGGCGACCTACCTGGATACTCCTTGGTAACCGCACGGGCGGGAGGGTTAGCGCGCCCTCATGGATCGCCTACGCCGTGCAGCCCTGAAGCTGGCCCTCGGGGAGCAGCCCACCGAGGACCTGCCGATGATCGCTGCCCAGGCGTTGGCCGACGGACTGGAGAGCCCGGCCCCGGTCGAGCTGGCAGGGCTCTCCCGACGCGACCCGCCGGCCGACATCCGCGACCTCTTCGCACAGGCCATGGCAGAGCTGGAATTCCCTGTGCCCGGAGTCGAGGAAGCCTGGCGCGAACGAATGCTTGAGGCGGCGGAGGGCATGCTCACCGGCTCCCTCACGCACTATGAGGCCAGCAACGAGATCTACTGGTGCGCCTGCCATCCGGAACGGACGGACGCTTCGACCAAGCTTGTGGACCTGTTCGTAGGGTTGTGGAGCAGCTGCGAAGACTGGCCGGACAAGCGCGCCTCCATCGAACGGGACATGCAGCTGGCCGCTGCCGACCTTCTGCGCGGCCATGGCAAGCCGGTGCCTGAGTGAGCCCGGTTCCCCGCATCGTCGGGTACGGGATAGGCACGGCTGTCTTCTGATCCGCAGCTCTAGCAGGATCGGTCAGCTGCGGTCATACCGGCCGCTCTGAGGCCCTGGGGAGGGACTACCGGACAGGGGCGGTTGCTGGGGTTGCGGTACGGCGCTGCCGTACTCCACGGTTGGCGGCCACCGTCAGGCGTGCCCTGGTAGACGCCTCCAGTTGCCGTTGGCATGACAGAGGCAGTGGCCGAAGGCCAGACATCCGCCGAGGGTTTGACTTGGTGATCTCGCCGTCGGTCGGCCAACCCAAACAGGTGAAGTGGGGAACTCGCAGCCTCGAATGCACGTCTACTCATCTGAGGGCATGGCAGATACCCTCGGAACCCCCAAGTATCAGGGGACGGTCACCTCCCATTGCGGAGGCGCGTTCGTGATCTTGTCGTAAATGATCAACGGGAGGCGCATCATGAGGGATCCACCGTGACATCGTCGAGCAATCCCAACTCACACGCGAGTCACCCATCCTGACTAGACACAAGAAACTGGTGTCGCCGTGAGAGATCCGCCACAGCAGCCGCACATCTAAAACGAATCGACTCGAGTGCAATTGCAATGCGGCCCATCGAAGTCGATTCGATCGGTGAAATCAACCAATTTGGAGCAGAAATGACATTTCAGACGACGCTAAGGAGCCAACGAAGACATGTCCGCGTCCGGTTTCGAACCTAGGAAGAACGCCCTCCTCGCCACCTTGCTGGTACTAACCGCCTCGCTGGTGGTTGCACTGGGGGCAGGATGGCTATCCACAACCGCAGGCAATACGAAATGGGAAGCACTTCAGGCGGCAGGTAGCGCCTTCATTGGCGGGGCTACCGTGCTAGGAATCTTTGTAACCCTCTATTACTTGATCAAAAGCAACAACAGGTAGCTATTAATTAGTTTCTAAACCAGGGCCCCGAGGTGAACGCGCGCGCCTCGGGGCCTTCTCTCGCACACCTAGGCCGAGTCACCACGCAACGACCCAACCGTCTCAGGAGTGGACATGGCACCACCTGCAGAGGCGTGAATTATTTGCCGGTAGTTCGACGCTGGCCACAGAGCTGGTGCCTCGACCAAAGAGTGCCACTGCTGCGCTCATCTCGTCTGCCTCCAGCTCGCACGAAGTAGCCGGCAGTCGCCTGGGGCCCGGTGAGCGTCCTGCTAAGTGAAACTAGCGTCCGCACCACGAACCGACCAGGGCTATATCAGAGACAGCACATCTGGCCTCTCGAAGCCGTGCGCCTCGGTTGCGCCTGCCCCGTCAGCGACTGACGGGAACCTCGTAGACGATTTCACAGAGAGCCGCGGGCACAACGATATCCGCCGTCTCCACGGGCCGCCCCTCGTCGCTGTAGTAGGTCCGTCGGATATGCGTGACGAGAGCACCCTTCTGGACGCCTAGGAGCGAGGCCTCCTCGGCGCTCGCCTGCCGCGGCTCCGGCTGCTCCACCGCGCGGCTGACCGTGATGCCGATCTCCGCCAGACGGCGCACGACGCCCATCCCCGCATACGGCCCACCCTCGGGCAGAACGGCAAGCGTGCCGGACGTGATGCTGTACGGCTCCCAACTCGTCGACACAAGCACAGGCTTGCCGTCGGCCAAGTACTCGTACGACGTACGCACGCAGTAGTCCGCCTCAGGGATGCCGAGGCGCGCCGCAATGTCCACCGGGGCTGGCACCATCGCCTCGCTCCGGCTCTCCCAAGTCCCTCGGTCCGGGCGGTTGCGTGGTCGGCCGAGACCCAGCCGGGGAACCCGGATGGCTTCCAGGACCGGCTCGAACTGCGGGGAGTCGCCCCGCTGCCCGGCCGTGATCACGACGGACAGGGGCTTCTGCCCCTGCTCGACCGCGAGGTGGATCTTGCTGGTCAGGCCGCCGCGGGAGCGTCCGAGGCCGTGGTCGGCCGGCTCGACGAAGACCCCGCCGGGCGGTTCCTTCTGGAGATCCCCCTTTTCGCCGCCCCGGCGGCGTGCTGATGGGCCCGGCAGACGGTGGAGTCGACGTTCACGTCCCAGGTGATCAGACCCTTCGCGTCGGCCTCGGCCTGGAGTCGGGTCAGGATGCGGGCCCAGGTGCCGTCCCGCTGCCAGCGCCGGAACAGGTCATAGACCCGGTCCCACGGCCCATAACGTTCGGGCACGTCCCGCCAGGGAGCACCGGTCCGGGTCCGCCACCGTATGCCGTCTATCAGCTGCCGCCGCGTCCACACCTGCGGCCGACCCGGCTTGATGCCGCGCGGCAGCAGCGGCTCAAGCCGGGCCCACTGGCCGTTCGTCAGATCCCCACGCCCCACAGCAGGAGATCATCAACGAACAAGATCCACTTTCGCAACAGGCCCTAGGCGTCGTCGGGCCTCATCCAGTAGTGATGTGGGCACACGGGCTTCTCTGTTGGTAACCGCCAGGCACATGGGCTCCCACCGCCTCCCAGAAGCCCTTGGAATCACGCAGGTGCCCACCCAAGGTGTGCCACGACAGACCTGGATGCTCGATCCGTAGTGCTGCAAGGCCGGCGGAGGCTAAACCGCAACGCTGATACTCAGGCAGCGTGTATGGCTGCTCCACCCACCCAAGCTGACAGTCCGGGCAGACCTGGTAGTCGACACTGAACGCGAACTCGCCATCGAGATTGGCTGCGCGCTCACGCCAGCCTTGCCGTTCCCCCGAGAGAGTGTCTTGCCATGGCGTGTCCAGCTTCGGCACTCTCGCCCACCCACGCCATCGCCCGAACCGCCCGCGGCTCACCCGCCGAAACAGGTCGAGCCACCCCTTCCGCCCGGACGCCCGCCCCACTTCGTGAGCCTGGCGGGCTAATTGGTGTGCTGCCTTCTGATCGATGGTCATGCCCTCCTCGTTCCCACTTCGGACCAGAGCCGACCATGCTCGCCACTCGTGCCATGTCATTACAGGCGAAAACACCCCATTGCGATCGGGCCTGGACTGTCGCTCTCTAGCGGTGAACCAGCAAGAAGCAGCCACCGAACTGCGCGTTCCCGGAGCAGACCCGACTGAAGTGCCTGACCATTACTCTTAGTTGCTACACGTAGGGGGTGCGGGGTGAGTCAACCGTTCTTCAGTCACCTCGACATGGCCTGGGGGCGCCTGTTTCACGGTCGAGGCCAGTCGGAAGTTCCGGACATTATTAACTTTGCTGACACTAACGCCTCTTGGGGTGACATACGCGCAGAAATTGTCACATCCATAAAGAGTGGGCACGTCGGTCCCGACTATGTCGAGATCCTAGACATCCCGAAGAATGCGGTAGCAGTTCGCCCAATAGCTCGACTTTCCGTTCATGACCGGTTGGTCTATGACACGCTCATCTTCTCGATGGCCGACTTGATCGAACCCCATCTGCGAGACGGCGTTTACAGTGCCCGCTGGAAAAATAAGGGGAAATTGTTCTGGAGCCCCGTGAATTCGTGGGTCTCAATGCAGAAACATGGCGTGAAGCTGATGGAAGAAACCCCTTTTCAGCTAGCTCGCACCGATGTCACATCTTTCTACGAGCACATAGACGTGCACACACTAGGGATCGACATCGAGTCCGTTGGGACGAATCTGAAAATCGTCGAGCGGCTCACTACGTACCTTCGAATGTTCCAGACCTCCAGTCATGCCTGGGGGATCCCCCAGGGCCCTGATTCCTCTGCAATCCTCGCCAACCTCTATTTGCTACCTGTCGACGAGTTCGTTCACCGATCAGGAATGCACTACCTGCGATACTCGGACGACATGATGATCTTCGACACGGACAGGGAGACGCTTCGGAACACACTACTGGAGATAAATACCATCCTCAGATCTCGTCGCCTTTCGATGTCCTCGACCAAAACCGATATATATGAACATAATCAATCCCTTTCCCAGCTGGAGGATCTCGAAAAGGATGCGATCAATTACGGCATCAATATAGGCGAAGGAGGGGCGGAGGAAAGGCTTTACAAGCTATTCACGGAAGCAGTCGAGGGGGTCCAGCGAGATCGCGATGTGAAATTCGCTCTATTCAGAATGGGGCGACTGAAAGATGATCGCGCCATTCCGTGGGCCCTTAAAAATCTCAAAGATAGTCATCACCTGGCCAGTCAACTCCTAAGTTACCTGGAACGCTTCCCTGCGCGATACGCGACTATCGGGCGCTGGTATGAATCAACTTTGTACCTGGCCGCCGGCCACAAGTACGACTACCTCGAACAGCGAGTTCTCCAGGCGGCCACGAGGCAAGAAATTCAATCAACGGACATTCGTGACCTCGCCTGGGGCATCCTTCAGGATAGGAATAAGTCAAATCTGCCTAGAGAGTTCGCCGCCCGCTACTTGGGCCGGGTCAGCACAGTGGCAGATGGTCAGCTACTCCGTAGAGAGTTCGAGGACGAGTCAAACGTCAACGTCCGGCGAGCCCTCTTGGTCGCTATGTACGAAGCTAGATCCGTTTCGCGGACCTTACTCAGGAGCCTTGCCGCCTCCGATTCTCAACTTACTTGGGTAAGTAGGTACCTGCTCAAGGATCCACTCATCCCGCTTCCGCGATAGGAGCAATCACTTGTCCCGACTCGTTGCATATCTCATCTTGGCGATTGCCGCAGGAACGGCAAGCTTCTACATAAGTAATTCGACGATCGTCAACATGACGGCAGGGCTGAGCGTCGGGCTACTTATTCCTATCGCTGACGAAATCGGCCAGAACTGGGGGCAGATTCGGCATGTCTGGTATTCAATCCGATATCGAAGGAGGGTAATCAGGGTTTCAACCTCCTACCTCTTCCGGATAATCATCGATGGGAAATACCTTCTCATCCGCGGAGCTCGATACGCGCATCAATTTCAACCGATAGGTGGGGTGCACAAGGTTTCCCCGCAAGGTAGCAGTTCGCTCCACGCGATGGGCGTTACCGATGACGACCTGATCCCGGTTGACCCAGCCAGATATGGAGACATTCGCGTGCGTGTGCCAGGGAAGATGATTGCAAAATTCTTTCGCTGGTTCGATTCCAGGCAGGGGCGCGAGGATTCTCCCTGGCGCGAGTTTCAGGAGGAGTTGGTAGCTACGGGAATCTTGTCCGCCTCCAACTTCCCGCACATCATGCATAATTATCTCCGCAGGGAGGTGGACCCGATCCGATACAGTGAATACGCGGACTCGCTCGAAATTCTCGTTGCCGACATTTACGAACTCATTCCCAATCAGGATCAGGAGAACGAGCTCCGGCAGCTGGCAGCCTCCAACCACCCGGATCTAGTTTGGGTTTCGTCTCAACAGATTCGTCGTCGTGGTGCCACGCCAGGGCAGCCCCAGTCCATCGAGATTGCGGCTCACGCTCGCCGACTCCTCTAAAGCAGACATTGACGGAGCGGGTTTGGCTGGCAGCCTGCCTGACTGAGGTCGAGCATGACCAAGGGGCCGTGCGCGGGTTGGTAACTGGGCAGCTCTTGAGCCTGACAACAATGCGATCAAGCGAGCCCATGGCCGTGCTCAACGCGGGTCCCTAGTCGGGTAGGTGTCTAAAACCGTCGAGACAGCGATGTCTCCATGGGTTCAAATCCCACACCCACCGCAGGTAAACGGCCCCTGACCAGGCAGATCGGTCGGGGGCTGTCCTTACGTGCGTTGCTCGTCAACCACCGTGGCTCCCCGTCAGCTCCCGTCCGAACGGGCACGCCAAGGGCACGAGTGCCACCTTGGCAGCAGCAGGAGTCCGTAGGATGGCGGGCGGGGCGGAGCTGTAGCGCAGAGGTCGTCGCGCGCGGTCTCCAAAATCGCGAGGACGCCGGTTCGAATCCGGCCGGTTCTGCCCTCTTGTCGTATCCGGTGTGACAGCCGCCTGCATTTTGCGGTCACGCTACTGCGGGTCTTCACCGCCCGCCTCGACCCACCACTCACCTCAGCTCCCATCCCGTCTGCCGTCGACCCACACACCGTGGAGCGGGCGTGGTTCAGGGCGTCAAGGTGGAGCGCGCCACTGTACGAACGACCTTGACGCCCTGGGCCGCGACTGCTCGGCTTTGCCTGGGTCGATGGCAGACGGGATGGGAGCTTCCCGCGCACGCCACCAATCGGCCGGCGCTCGCGAACGGCGCCCCCGCCATCCTGGAGCCTGAGCGCCCCCGCCGGAAGCATCGTCTTGAGCCGCGCTCGCGTATCGCCTCGGCCGCATCGTGGGTTCGTCACCCGTCAACCCGAGCTGTCAGGCGTGCGGCCGGCGGCCGGGCTGGAGCGGGGCGCAGACAGGAGCGCAGGCCCG
Organism: Streptomyces sp. NPDC002825; assembly: GCF_040295385.1. NCBI lineage: Bacteria > Bacillati > Actinomycetota > Actinomycetes > Kitasatosporales > Streptomycetaceae > Streptomyces > Streptomyces sp. NPDC002825. The sequence continues at coordinate 34,717 of NZ_JBEOVH010000007.1, read as the reverse complement.
GGCGACGGGCCGCGCGCGCCGCGCCGTGCGCGGCGGGTGCCTTGATGAAGTAGAGAAAGTCTTACCGCGCTGCCCTCAGAGGGCGATCGGCTTGTAGGCCATGGCCTTGTCGATGACCTTCTCGGGCGTCAGCTCGGGGTCCGGGTCCCAGAAGATGTAGTCGCTGATGTGCGGGCAGGACAGGCCCTGTTCAAGGGCCTCCAGGATCTGGGAGGACTCTTCCTCGGGTGTCTCTGGGTTCAAGACGCGCTCGACGAGGAGGATCGCTTCCTCGCGGGTCATCCGCCGTGCCGGCTGCGTGCTCACGGCGCCCTGTCCTTCGCTCACCTCCACGACCTGGCTCCGGCTGCCGGACAGTCCGGTTGGAAGGCGTGGGCCTACCCGGTCTCCGTGGATCTCTTGCTCGTCGCCGCCTGGCACCGGCTTCGGACCTCACGGGCCGCCGGTGAACCTGCCCGCTCTGCCTGGACGTGGTTCATGGTCGCCCTGGCCGCGTCGCTCGGTGCGAACGTCGCCACCGCCGGGCTCCTCGACCTCGGCCACGTCCCCGCCTGGCTGCGCATCCTCGTCGCGGGCTGGCCCGCCCTCGCGTTCCTCGGCGGCACTCTGCTTGTCCACTCCCCCGGGCATCCGACGGTCGCCAAGCCTGCCGAACCCGACACGGCCACCGGGCAGGCCCCGGCCGTGGAAGCGGTCATCGAGCGGTATGACGTCGCCGAGCCGGAGCCGGAGATCGCAGCCGCACCAGTCCTCCCCGCCCCGGAACCGGAACCCGCCCCCGTGGCCGTACCGCCGGCCCTCGTCGCTCACGCCCGAAAGGTCGCCGACGACTACCGCGCCCGCACCGGCTACCCGATCGACGCCGACACCCTGCGCGCCCGCCTCGGCGTCCCGCCCCTGATGGCCGCTGCCATCGCCGCCCAGCTCGCTTGAAGGGAGACCCTCATGGCCGCTCGTGACCACTTCCACTCCGTGATGCGGATCGGGCCGGTGCAGATCGGTACCCACCGGGACCGCCACGGCCGCACCAAGTACGCCGCCGTGTGCACGTCCGACGGATGCGGCTGGTCCACCGAGTACTCCAGCTCCTCGGCCGCCCAGCTCGCCGCCCGCACCCACCGCTGCCACCCCCGCTGACCCGAAGGAGCCCGTCTCATGGACGTCCCGCTCTGGCTCGCCCTGATCGTCGTCGGCGGTCTCGGCATCAAGCTCATCCGCCCGCCCTGGTGGCTCGTCGCCGTGATCCTCCTCGGCGGCTTCCTCCTCGCCGACAGCGTCCTCGCCCCGCTCATCGACACCACGATCAACAGGTAGGGAGAACCGTCACGTTCCAGCCGCGCATCCCGGTCAACCCGCTCCCGACCGGCATCGTCACCCCACTCGTCCAGCCGACCGTCACCGCCGACATCACGCCCCACGCCACCGACCACGCGGCGGCCTGCAACCACCACCACGCCCCGGTCCCTGCACCGGTCCCCGCGCCGTCCTCCGCTGTGCGCCTCACCCCGGCTGGGCTGGCCGTTGTTGTCGCCGGCGGCGCCGGAGCCGTCCTGGTCGTCGGCACGGTCCTGGTCTCCATGCTCCTCGCCGTCGCCGTCACCGCCGCGTCGGTCGCCGTCTGCGCCGTCGTCCTGCGCTCGCTCCTCAGCGGCCAGCGCCGACAGCGCTAGTCGTCGAACTCAAAGCCCGATGCCTCCGCACGGGCAACGATGTCGCGGACTGCCTCAGGGCTCGCGATGACGGATCCAAGGGCCGTCTTGAGTCGTGCGAGGTCGCTCGGACTCCCGACCGCGCAGAACATGCCTGCCTCGCTGTCGAATTCGAGGTTCTCGGCAATATCCGGCCAGGCGAACTGCACGAGATCTTCCCAGAAGTACCCGTTCGGCTCGTGCCCAGCAGCGGCTACAGCGGCATCGGCAGCCAAGCCGCCAGCGTTGAAGGTCAGCGAGTACTCGCCGTCGAAATCATGCAGGTTGATCGTCACGGCGTGATCGTCTCACCGCCCTCTGACAGGGCCGCCCGAGCTCTCGGAGCGCCCGTCCAGTCCCCCACCCGCGCCGGTCCGGTGGGCCATTCCAGTCACCGCACCAGTCGGCTTCCGGGCGGCTCAACTGCCAAGTCTCCGCCGCCCGGAAGCCCCGCCCCTACCCAGCTCGCAGAACCAGAAGGAAGCACTCCATGATGACCGCCCCGGCCGCCTCGTCGGCGGGATTGGACACCGCCACCCTGAGCGACATGCTCCGGGTGGCCGGGTCCCCCGGCTTCGACCGCTGGCAGGAACAGATCCACCGCACCGGCGGCTGCTCCCACCCCATCCACATCCAGGGCTGGACCCTCACCCGAGACAAGACCACCGGAGAGACCCTCCACCGGTACTCCACCGACACCGAACCGGGCGCACGACTCCGGATCGCCTGCGGCAACCGCCGTGCCTCCCGCTGCCCCGCCTGTGCCTGGACGTACGCGGGCGACACCTTCCACCTCATCCGCGCCGGCCTCGCCGGAGACAACGCCCGGGACATCCCCGCCACCGTCCGCGAGCACCCCCGCGTCTTCCTCACCCTCACCGCCCCGTCCTTCGGACCGGTCCACAACCGTCCCGGCACCCGGCCCTGCCGCTGCGGCACCCGCCACTCCGAGGACGACGTCGTCCTCGGCACGCCGCTCGACCCCGAGTCGTACGACTACGCCGCCGCCGTCCTCTTCAACAACCACGCCGGGCAGCTCTGGCAGCGGTTCACGAACCGCCTCCGCCGGGAGATCGCCTCCGCGGCCGGCCTCTCGCAGAGGGAGCTGAAGGAGGTCGCCCGGATCTCGTACGGGAAGGTCGCCGAGTTCCAGAGACGGGGCGCCGTCCACTTCCACGCCGTTGTCCGCATCGACGGGCCGGATGGTCCCGACTCCCCGCCGCCGTCGTGGGCGACCACCGAGCATCTCACCGATGCCATCCGTGCCGCCGCCACCCACGCGTACACGACCGTCACGGTCCCCGCCGCCGGTGATCAGCCGTTACGCCGCCTCCGCTGGGGCACCCAAATCGACATCCGGCCCGTCAAGGCCTTCGGCGACGGCTCCGACATCACCGAACAGGTCGTCGCCTCCTATATCGCCAAGTACGCCACCAAAGCCGCCGAGACCACCGGCAGCCTCGACCGCCGCGTCGGCAACCGCGAGGCTCTTGTCCTCCTCGGCGTCCCCGACCACACCCGGCGCCTCGTCGAAGCCTGCTTCGATCTCGACCCGCTCTACCCCGACCGCCGACTCCTCGCCTGGGCTCACATGCTCGGCTTCCGGGGCCACTTCTCCACCAAGTCCCGGCAGTACTCCACCACCCTGAGCGAACTCCGCCAGACCCGCGCCGACTACCGCGCCGCCCAGGAACGCACCGCTCGCGGCCTCGACGACATCGAGCCGGACACCGTCCTCGTCCTCAACTCCTGGTCCTACGCCGGCCAGGGCCACTCCCTCGGTGAGGCCGCCCTCGCCGCATCCATCGCCCGGGACATCCAGCTCAACCGTGAGACCGCCCGCGAAGCCCTACGTGCCCTGCCCGAGGAGAAGGAGTGGTGACCATGTCGCACAGCCTCCCCGACCGGTACTTGACCCCGGTCGACGTCGCCGAGCTCCTCGGCGTGCCCATCGAGACCATCTACCAGTGGCGGCGCAAGCGGATCGGGCCCCGGGGCTTCCGTGTCGGTCGGCACGTGCGCTTCGACCCCACCGACGTGCAGACCTGGGTTCAGGCACAGATGGAAGGGGCTGCTGCCTGATGGCCGGACACATCCAGGATCGATGGTTCAGGGTCGAGACCGGCCCCGATGGCAAGCCTCGCAAGGTCAAGACCGACCGCTACGGCATCGGGCTGCGCTACCGCGCTCGCTACGTCGGCCCCGACGGCTCGGAGAAGAGCAAGAGCTTCCCGGACAAGCAGAAGCGCTTGGCCGACGTCTGGCTGACCAACATCGAAGCCGACATGGCACGGGGCCAGTACATCGATCCCAAGGCCAGTCGGACGACGTTCCGGGAGTACGCCGAGCGCTGGATCGCCGCTCTCACCACGGACCTGAGTAGCCGTGCGGCCGTGGAAGGGCGCCTTCGCCTTCACGCGCTGCCATACCTTGGTGGTCGTCCCATCGGCTCGTTCCAAGCGGAGCACATCCGCGACTGGAGCCGGCAGCTCGAAGAGACCGTCGGGTCCGCCTCGTACCGGCGGCTCATCTTCGACGCGGTGTCCTCGGTGCTGAATGCCGCCGTGGACGATCGGCTCCTCGCGTCCAGCCCGTGCCGGGCCCGTTCGGTCAAGGCTCCCCGGCCGGCGCCGACTCGAGTACACCCCTGGGCCGCCTCTCAGGTCTTCGGCGTCCGCGCTGGCCTGCCTGAGCACTACCAGGCGATGGTGGACGTGGGTGCCGGTTGCGGGCTTCGGCAAGGGGAGATCTTCGGGATCGCCGTCGACAACATCGGGGATCTCGGCTGGCTCTACGTCCGCCAGCAGGTGAAGAAGGTGCGCGGTGGGCTCGTCTTCGCTCCCCCGAAGCGCGGGAAGCTCCGGGACGTCCCCCTCGACCCGGAGGTCTCGGCGGCCTTGCGCGAGCACATGAAGCACTTCCCGCCCGTCGAGGTCACGTTGCCGTGGCTGACGCCGAACGGACCGAAGGTGACTCACCGGCTCGTGTTCACGGCGCCTACCGGAACGGCCCTGTGGAGCAACGCCTTCAATGACCAGACGTGGAAGCCGGCGCTTGCCTCCGCCGGGGTCATCCCGGTCCCTGAGAAGGGGCACCGTTACGCCGCCGCTCGCGAGCACGGGATGCACGCGCTCCGGCACTTCTACGCCTCGGTCCTCCTGGACGCCGGCGAGAACATCAAGGCGCTGAGTCTGTACCTCGGGCACAGCGACCCGGGGTTCACGCTCCGGGTCTACACGCACCTGATGCCGAGCAGCGAGACACGGACTCGGAAGGCCATCTCCGCGATGTACCGGGCCGCCGGTCACGCTCATGACGGCCCAGAGACGGCCAAGGCTGCCTGAGACGGCCCCTCATCAGCGGGAAACCTGCTGGTGAGGGGCTGTTCTGTGCCTTCACGTGACAAGCTTCAAAGGTTGTTGTTCAAGTTAAAGCCGCGGTCTTGAATCACCGGGAACGCTTGCTGTGCAGCGGCAAGCCACGCGTCGATCTCATCGTGGGACGACCGGATGGCGCTGATCAGTTCCAAGAGGGCGTCCAGCTTCTGCCCACCGACGTTCAGGCGCAGTTCCTCAAGCGAAACTTCCTGGTACGGCATGCTCAGCTGCCACCAGAAGCGCATCAGGTAGCGACACTCCTGCGGCTCCCGGTCGTCCGCGAGGCGACTGTGAACCGCTGCTTGGACGCACCGCCGCTGGTCATCATCGCGAAAGCCGTGCCTTAGGTCAGTCAACGTCACGGCCGGACAGTACCAACAGCGCCCCCAACAGGATCTGTGCGGTCGTTCTGTCAGGCGTCTCGAAGGCGCGAAAGGACATCCGCCGCCATGGCACTGCGGGCAGGATGCCACCGATGTCTCTCGCTCAGTCAGGGGGTTCCATGGGAAGCGCGCTCATCGGGTTAGCCGCTGCGGTGGTGGGTGTAACAGGCACGCTCATCGCGTCTGTCCTGTCGCAACGCCTGCTAGGCCGCGTTCAATCTGAACAGTTCGAGCGACAGCAACAGGTGGCTGCCGCCCAGTGGCGCCGCGAGCAGCAGGTGGCCGAGCTGACCCGCCGGCGTGAAAGCTACATGCAGGTCAATGCGTCCTTCCGACGCTATCGGACACATCTCATGGACTTCCTGTGGACCGTGCACAAGGGAGCTGTCACGCCGGAAGCCCGGGAACTGGTCGAGGAAGCCCGACGCGATCACCACTCAGTCTTCGCTGAGGCTCAGCTCATCGCGTCCGCAGCAGTTCTGGCCGAGCTGGATGAGATGACGACGGCACTGTCTGAGATCTACCGCCGGATCATGTGCCTGGAGGAAGGGAACCCCGACCCGGATGGATCCTTTGGCGACATAAGGGGCGACTTCGTTCGGCTATGGGAGCAATGGGAGACGATGCGGGGCGTGATGCGCACCGACCTGGGTGTCGGGGACAGCGCTGGCGAGCAACTGGCAATCGGGGCCTGATGACTCTCCCCGCACTCGCCTGACGGCCCAGAGACGGCCCAGGCTGCCTGAGACGGCCCCTCATCAGCGGGAAAACTGCTGGTGAGGGGCTGTTTTGTGCCCTCTGCCGGAGAGAAACACCCCATCTTGCCTGACCGCCACCCCCAGGCGGAAACCGGTAAGACGCCGGGCGGGGGCGCGGAGGGGGCGGCGGGGGCCGAATGGGGCCGTTTCGGGGCGTGGACGTGCGACGACCCCGGGCGCGGGTGCGGTCCGGGGTCGTGCGGGGTCATGGGGCGGGGCGCGCGTGACGCGGATCACTCCGTGCGGTCGGGCGCTCACCCCATGGGGGTGTGGCTACTGGCCGGCGGTCTTCTTCTTGCGGAGGAAGAACACCGCGCCGCCGCCGATCACGACGAGCGCCGCGGCGATGCCGGCGATCATCGGGGTGGCGCTGGAGCCGCCGGTCTCGGCGAGGTCGCCGCCACCGGTCGTGGTGCCGGCCGTGGTGTCACCGGTGGTGCCGCCCGTGGTGGACGGGGTGGACGGCGTGGCCGAGGGGGTGGTGGAGGGGGTCTCCGACGGCTTCGGGCCGGGGGTGGCCGTCTTGCAGTCCAGGACGCCCTCGAAGGTCTCCTCGAAGCCGTTCGGGCCGGTGATCGTGAACTTGTACGCCTCGTCCTCGGCGAGCGGGACCGTGATGGTCTTCGACTCACCGGCGGCGACCGTGTACGAGGTGCCCTTCAGGTCGAAGGTCCAGGCCTCGTCGCCCTTGTTGGAGGCGATGACCTCCAGGCCGCCCTTGGCGCAGTCCTTCGCGACCTGGACGGACGGGACGGCACCCTTCTTGGCCCACGTGGCGGAGGCCTTGGCGGTGACGGTGGAGTCGCTGGAGCCGGCCAGGATCAGGGTCTGCGACGGGCCGTCGATGGAGACGAAGGCGCGGCCGAGGGAGACCTTGGTGGTGGCCTCGGCGGTCAGCTCGGCGGTGCCGTCGGCGGTGCCGGCCGGAACGTCGAAGTAGATCTCGTCGCCGTTCTTGGCGTCGGTGACCGGCTTGCCGGTCTTGTCGACGATCTGCACGCCGGCGGGGGTGCCGGCGGCGGCCGCGATCTTGGCGGTGGCGTTGGTGGTGACGGTGATGGGGCCGAGCTTCTCGCCGGCCTTGCCCGCCACGGTGGCCGGGGAGAGGCTCAGGGAGGCCGTCGGCTCGTCGAGCTCGACCGCCTTCTCCAGGAGGTACTCCTTCAGCTTCTCGGCGTCCTCGTCCTTCGGCGTCGCGACGACGTTGTCGGAGAGGGTCCAGATCGCGGCCTGGGTGCCGGCGGCCGCCTCCTGCTTGGAGAGGTCGACGCCCACGCTGCCACCGAGGGCCTCGGCGGAGAGCTTCGGGTAGGCGTGCTCCAGGATCCAGAGGATCTTGCCCGCGTTGGAGTTGTTGTGCAGGGAGGACTCGTCCCAGCCGACTTCCTTGTAGTCGTAGTCGCGCTTGGCCCCCGTGCGGAGGTCGATGCAGTAGGTGAAGAGGGTGCCCCCGCCCTCGACCTCCATCTTGAACAGACCACCGTTGACCGGCCACTTGCTGCCGTCCTTCTCGGTGATCACGACGGCGCCGGCGTCGTCGGTCATGCCCCCGAACTTCGCCGTGACACCGCCGGTGCCCGGGGCGCCTTCATCAGCCAGCGCCGGTCCGGCGGTCGCTATCGCACCCGTCGCGACGAGGCCGGAGACCAGGATCGTGGCTGCCAGGCGGGCAACGCCACGCCCACGAACTGAAAACATTGGATTCCCCTCCAGGCGTGCCGCTCCGCGAACTTGGTCGATTCGCGTGGGGGGAGCGCACGCCAGCAGAACTCGCAGACTCGATGGGCTCACGTGCCACATGAGTATTCGGGAATCCTAGGGACGTGGAACCCCCCGGTCCCCTGTCGTACGGTCAGATAACCATTCCGACTCGGAATCGTTATCACCCGGGCGAGTTGGTCGACAAATCGCCACAACGCAAGGTCAGGACGCGGTTACCAGGTGCGGATTCACGGCTGATCCCTCCTCCGCCGCGACCGTCCACGGGTCCTGCTCCGGCTGCGGTTCGGGCGCCGCCCGCTCGACCTTCGGGGCGCGCCGGAAGGCCGCCGTGCCCCGGCTCAGGTCGTGCCCCACGGCCACCGCGTCCACGTCGACGAAGGTCTTGCGCTGCCCGTCGCGGTCCTCCTCACGGACCTTCAACCGGCCGTGCACCACCAGTGGTTCGCCGACCGAGACCGAGGCGGCGAGATTGGCGCCGAGCGAGCGCCAGGCCGACACCGTGTAGAAGCTGGTGTTCCCGTCGGACCAGAGGCCCCGCTCCCGGTCCCAGCGGCGCGCGGTCACCGCGAACCGGAAGCGGGCCACCCCGCCGGCCACCGTCTCCCGGTAGTCCACCGCCGTCGCCACGTTGCCGACGAGCGTCACGGTCGTGTCGTTCATGGTTTCGCCCCCAATGTCCCGTGTCCATCTCTCCGGACACCCTGTGGGGACCATGCTCGGGCGGTCGGGAGGATCTCGCTCGGGCCTGTGGACAGCCCTGTGGCGGTGCACAACTCCCTCACCCGCAAGGGTGAAACCTGCCGCCCGGCGGGGCTCCTACCTCCCCCGTACCCCCGCCCTCGTCGCACCCAGCCGCGTCGTTCCCGGCCGGCTGCCGCCCACCACCCGGGCCGCCGCCGACGGCCGTGAGCCGACCACCGTCGCGTACTGCTCGCGGACCTCCCGGTAGCGCATCAGCTCCGCCGCCACCGGGTCGAGGACCCGGGCCCGGCCACAGGCCGCCGTCGCCTCCCGCAGCCGGCGTTCGGCCTCCTGCCCGTACCGGCGCGCCGGCCCCTTCACCGCGCTCTCGCAGGCCCATTCGACCAGCGGACCGCCGATGATCCCGCCCAGCATCACGAGGACCGGCGGCAGCAGGCCCGGCTCGACGACTCCGACGATCTGCGCCACCAGCCAGAGCGCGCCGAAGATCTGCAGGAGCGTCATGACCGCCTGGGCGAGCACGGCCGCCGGCCACCAGGCGGGCCGGGGCGGCCGGGCCGCCGGGTCCCCCATGGAGACCGTCAGCTCGTCCAGGGCCTCCGGCAGCCCCTCGGCCCCGCGCGCCGCCGCCTCGCGCACCGCCTGCGCCCAGGGCACGGGGAGCCCGCGGGAAGCCTCCTCGGCGACGATCCGTACGGCCTGCTCGACGCGCTGGCGTGCCGTCAGTTCATCCTCGACCGGGGAGGCGAGGCGCGGGTCGGTGGAGCCGTGCGCGCGCAGCCGCTCGTACCAGCGGTAGAGCCGCAGCCAGGGGGTGCCGCAGGCGCGGATGGCGCCCCGGCGCCAGACGCGTTCGGCGGCCTCACCCGCGGCCTGGGCGCCGACGGCGACGGCGAGCCGGTCCGTGAAGGCGTCCCGGGCGCGCTCGTCGAGGCCGGCCCGCCCGTCGGCGACGTAGGCCGGGCGCAGCCGGGCCGCGGCGGCGTCGACGTCGGCGGCGAGGCGGCGTTCGGCGGCGGTGCGTTCCTGGACGAAACGGGCGACGAGTTCGCGCAGTTCGGGAACGCCGTCGCCGGTCAGCGCGGAGACGGCGAGGACGGTCGCGCCGGGCTCGCCGTGCTCGCCGAGCGCCACGCCGTCCTCGTCGAGCAGGCGGCGCAGGTCGTCGAGGACGAGGTCGGCGGCCTCGGTGCCGAGCCGGTCGATCTGGTTGAGGACGACGAAGGTGACCTCGGCGTGCCCGGCGAGGGGCCGCAGGTAGCGCTCGTGGAGGGCGGCGTCGGCGTACTTCTCGGGGTCGACGACCCAGATCACCGCGTCGACGAGACCGAGGACCCGGTCGACCTGGTCGCGGTGGGCGGTGACCGCGGAGTCGTGGTCGGGCAGGTCGACGAGGACGAGCCCCTGGAGCTCGGTGTCGGCGGCGCCGCCCGCGAGGGGACGGCGGCGCAGCCTGCTGGGGACCGCGAGCCGGTCGAGCAGCCCGGCGGCGCCCTCGGACCAGCTGAGCGCGATGGGCGCGGAGGTGGTGGGGCGGCGCAGGCCGGTCTCGGAGACGGGGACGCCGGCGAGGGCGTTGAAGAGCGTGGACTTGCCGCTTCCGGTGGCGCCGGCGAGGGCGATCACGGTGTGCCGGGAGGAGAGCCGCTGGCGGGCGGCCGCCTCGTCGAGGACGCGCCCGGCCTCGGCGAGGGCCTCGCTCTCGACGCGGGTACGGGAGAGGCCGACGAGCTCGTGGAGCGCGTCGAGCCGGCTGCGCAGCGGTCCGCCGTAGCTGCCGCCGAGGGGCGGCAGGGTGTCCTGCACCTGCGGCTCACGCGCCTTCTCCTCGGCGACGGCGGCGGCCCGCTCTGCCGCGCGCCGAGCGATCAACCCGTCGTCCCAACGCTGCCGACCGTCCTCCGCACGGGGCGCGTGGCCGTGAGCGGGGCCGGACTCCGGGCCGAGCGGGGGGCGGCGCTCCGGGCCGAACGCGGGGCGCCCGTCGGAACCATGCTCACGACCGCGTTCCGTACCGGGCGCGGGACCGCGCTCCGTGCCGAGCGGGGCGCGACCGTCCGGACCACGCTCACGGCCGCGAGCCGCGCCGAACGCGGGGCGGCCGTCCGGACCGGCCGCAGAGCCGGCCTCCCTCCCACGCTCACGATCCCGCTCACCGTCACGCCCGCGATCCCGGCCGTGTGCCGGCCCAGGGCCAAGCCCAGTACCGCGCGCATCGCTCCCGCCTCCGCTCCCCCCGCCCCCCTGGCGGCTGCCGTCCTCACCGCCACGGAGGTCACGGGGGGCACGGGGGTCTCGCGGGTCGCGGGCACCGCCTCGGGCGCGGCCTCGGTCGTCGTCCAGCACGTCACTTCTCCTTCTGCAGTACGGAGAGCGCGGCGATCAGCTCCGCCTGCGGCTCGGGGGTGACGTCGAGCGCGTCGAGGGGCGCGAGGCGGCGGTCGCGCTCGGCGTGGAGGACGCGGTCGACGTACGAGAGGACGAGTTCGCCGCCCTTGTCGCGCAGTCGCAGGGCGGCCTGGGCGCCGAGGAGTTCGGCGAGGCGTTCGCCGGCGGCGCGGGCGCGGCGGCCGCCGAGGAGGGAGGCGGCGAGGAGGGCGGCGACGGTGTCGGGCTCGGGGACGGCGGTGCGGGAGCCCGAGGGGCGCTCGACGTTCCGTACCTCTTCCTCGGCGAGCTCTTCGAGCACGCGGCGCCAGCGGCGCACCTCCACGCCGATGCGTTCGGCCGTCTCGCGGTCGCCGCCGGTACGGAGCGGGCCGAGGGGCTCGGAGGCGGGTTCGCGGCGCCAGGTGTCCCGGACGTGCTCCTCGGCGGCGGAGACCGCGCAGTGCAGGAGGGCGGCGAGGGACTCGGCGAGGGCGTCCAGGAGCTCCTCGGCGGTGCTGTCGCGGGGGTAGCCGCGCCAGCGGGTGCGGGCGTCGCCGGCGAGGACGGCGCCGCGGCCGAGCTCCTTGCGGACCCGCTTGCCCTGCTCGCCGTACGCGGTCTCGACGACGCCGCCGAGGCGGACGGCGGTGGCGTACTGGGCGGCGACGGCGCCGGCCAGCTCGGGCAGCCGGGTGTCGAGGGAGTCGATGACGCCGGAGGCGGTCCGGTCGGCCGCCTGCTGGCGGGCGGCGGGGTCCTGGGCGCGGTGGGCGAGCCAGCCGCGGAGGGCGGCGACGGCGCTGTCGGGCAGCAGTCCGCTGCCGCCGCCCGTGGACTCGGGCAGCTCGGGGATGGTGAACCGGGGCACGTCGCCGAGGCCGGCCTTGTCGAGGAGTGCCTCGTACTGCCGGGAGACCTCGCCGATGACCTGGTGGGGGACGCGGTCGAGGACGGTGACGAGGGTGGCGTCGTACTCCTTGGCGGTACGGAGCAGGTGCCAGGGCACGGCGTCGGCGTACCGCGAGGCGGTGGTGACCATCACCCAGATGTCGGCGGCGCAGATCAACTCGGCGGCGAGGAGCCTGTTCTCGACGACGAGGGAGTCGATGTCGGGGGCGTCGAGGAGGGCGAGCCCGCGGGGCAGGGAGGAGGCGGTCTCGACGCGGAGCGCGTTCTCCTCGGGGGCGGGCTCGTCGACGGGGTGGTCCTCGTCGGCCTGGGGCAGCCAGACGCGGGTGAGCTGCGGGAGGACGCGCATGCCGGCGAACCAGTGGTGGTCCTCCGGGTGGCAGACGAGCACGGGGGTCCGGGTGGTCGGCCTGAGCACCCCCGCCTCGCTGACGCGGCGCCCGACAAGGGAGTTGACCAGGGTGGACTTGCCGGCCCCGGTGGATCCGCCGACGACGGCGAGGAGCGGCGCGTCGGGATCCTTCAGCCGGGGCACCAGGTAGTCGTCGAGCTGGGCGAGCAACTCGGAGCGGGTCTGGCGGGCGCGGGGCGTGTCGGGAAGGGGCAGTGGGAGACGCACGGCCGCGACTCGGTCGCGCAGGGCGGAGAGTGCGTCGATCAGCTGAGGCCGTTCGTCCAAGGTCACCACATGCGAAGAATGCCCAATTTATGAGTGTTTTTGAAGCGTATTGCGACCCTGCGCGCCGAAGAGAAGGGTGGTGACCGGAAGGTCGGGCATAACGAGTGCACAACACCCGCCGCGAGCGGCGCGAAAAGCGCTGCGCGAATCGCACCTGCCTGCGATTATCGGTTCGCTTCACCGAACCTCCACATCGTGCCACGCAGGTGAAGCAACCGGGCCAAGGCCATCGGAGCCCTATCCTTGTCCCGGCAGGCACACCCCACCCACCAGGGGCTCCTGGCCACACGGCCACCACCCGGCCCCCGTAGCTCAGTGGATAGAGCAGGTGCCTTCTAAGCACTTGGCCGCAGGTTCGAGTCCTGCCGGGGGCGCAACATCAGGACCCTCCTTCGGGAGGGTCCTTTTTTGCTCCGCCTGCCCCCCATCGGGACGACGTGGCCAACTACGCGGTGGTCCGAGCCAATTCGGCCGGTTCGGATCAATGGTCCACCGTCGGCGCGGGCATCAGCGTCTCCGGGCCGGAGGCCGCTCCTTCAGACGGCGCGGCGGGCGCCCTTGTCGTCGCAGGGCAGGGCGGTTGCCGGGCTGTGGGCGAGGAAGTCGCGCGTCGCCTGCCGTTCGACCTCGGTGATCGCCGTGGGCTGGACGTCGACGATGCCGCCGAAGGGCCGGTCGACGTCCCGGATGATGATCAGCATCGTCGTCAGGAGCGCGGTGATCACCGTCAGGGTGACCAGCTGGCCGCGGTTGTTCCTGCGGGGCAGGCAGATGCCGAGGGCCATCACGGTGATGAAGAGCGTGGCGAGCAGGAACCAGAAGATGGCACTGGGGATGCTCGCGCTCGCCTGCGTGAGGCGCTCCTCGCGCTCGTCGGAGCGCTTGTTGTCGGCGGCGATCAGCATGCCGAAGACCGGCTTGCCCTCCAGGGTGCGGAACGTGACCCGGAAGTCGGTCGACCACACGCTGGGCGCCGGCGAGCCGTGGCCGTCCGACATGGCCGGCCATTCCCGCTCGCGTACGGCGCGGGCGTAGCACACGGCGTCGGCCTGGATCCGCGACCGCTGCAGCTGGGGTGCGTACTCGGCGGTCTCCACGAGCTGGTCCAGGGCCCGGGCCTCACCCCGCGAGGCGACCTCGGCCTTCCCGTACGAGCCGTTGGCCGTGACCAGGACGAAGGAGAGCAGGAGGACCGTCATGGTCAGCAGCGGACCGACCAGGTCCTTCACGGCCATGCCCGTGTCGTCGTCCTCCTTGAGCAGCCTCGGCCGCAGCCAGCGGTTGGCCGCGAGCCCCGCGAGCAGGGCCACTACTGCGACGACGATGACGAGGACCACGGCGGTGCACCTCCGGAAACAGGGTGAGGAGTTCCCTCGCCGTCGACGAGGGCGCCGCGATCATGTCGTGGTCTCCACGGGCCTCCTGCCGCAAAAACGATCACCCGCCCTTCGAACGGGTGATCACATGTCCTCCATGAGGTCGAACGCCGTCGCCGTCCGCCACGCGCTCCCCGTCCCGCACGGTCACACCGTCGCAGGATGCGGATGCGAGGGCGGCGGGCCGCCGGAGCGGCCCGCCTCGTCACCGCCGGGTCAGCGAATGAGGTCCGCCGGGTCGTCCAGCTCGTACGGGGACACCCACCAGCCGTTGCGGCAGATGCGGCCCTCGGGGTCGTGGTCGCCTTCGGCGTACTCGCCGCTGCCGGTCTTCTCGCCGTTGGGGCCCGTGAAGTAGCTGGTGTAGTAGTAGCGGCAGCCGGAGGCCGCCTTCGCGGTGGGCGCCGCCTGTGCCGTGGGGACGACGGCGAGCGCTGCCGCGGCCGTACAGGCGGCAACGGCGACAAGACGCGTGAACGCCTTCATGGTGGGGTTCTCCCTGTTCGGCGGGGCGGGTCGTCGGCCCGCCCTCGCACCGCCCAGGCTGCCGCCGCCCGCCCTGCCGGGCCCAGCCCCAGTCACCCTGCTTCACCCGGCCAGGTCGGACGAACCGATTCGTCGCTCCGCCATACAGTGCAACGGTCCCGCGGAGGGGGCGCCGGGGATCATGGGAGGCCGCCGGAAGCACTTCGCGTCGAACCGCATGACGCCCTCCCGACACACGGCGCATCACGGTGCGCCCAGCGCTCCTTGCGGCCAGAACTGGGACAGGGACGACTCCTTGAAGGGCTGGTAGCTCACCGTGAGGTCGCCCGCGAAGGGGCGGTCGAGGACCAGGACCAGGAGGAGGCTGAAGCCGATCAGGCCGGCGACGGTCGCCACGAAGAGGAACTGCATCCTCAGACTGCGCAGGCCGTAGAGGAAGGTCAGCAGGATGATGACCACCGCACCGCCGTAGACCAGGACCTGAAGGAGCACCGGCAGCTCGTTCGTGGCGATGTTGATCCGTTCCCGGCGCATGGCGGCCGCGTCGTTGAGCCGGGTGACGGCCTCCCCGTAGAAGGCCTGGTCGCGCGCGGTGGGCGGGTCGTAGGCCTGCAGCGCGTCGTACATCTCCGTGAGCGGCTTGGACGTGACCGCGAAGCTCGGCCGACCCTCGCGCATCTTCGGCCACTGCACCTCGACGACGGCGTGTACGTACTCACCGACCGCCTCGTCGATCCGTGCCCGTTCGGCGAGCGGGAAGGAGCGGGTGGCGCGGACGACCAGGGAGATGTCGGTGGCTTCCTGGGAGACCACCGTCTGGGTGTGGTCCAGCTGGGTCCACAGGGTGACGACGACGAACGCGAGGATGATCCCGTAGATCGCGCCGAACATGCCGAGCACGACGCCGACCATCTCGTTGTGTTCGCCCTCGGCCAGGCGGGGGTAGCGGCGGCGGGCGAGCGCGCTGCCCGCCACGGCGACGAGCACGATCGAACCGACGATGAGCAGGGCCAGTACGAACGTACTCAGGTGGTTGAGCATCCACAGCACCACAAGCGGCCTCCTGGGACGTGAGTTGCCGAACGCCGACAGTCGAGGTCGGACGGCGGCCGCCCCCGCCCGCTCGGCCACCCGTCCACAGGCTAGGCAGGGCCGCATCCGGGCCACGACTTCGCAGACCCGCCTGGCCTAGGTCCCGTCCGGGGGCGGACGGCCCGTCGCCCTTCGCGCGCCCGCCATAGCGTTCACCTTCATCCATTGCAACGAGGGAGGGGGCGGGCGTTGCATTAACCTTGCTCTCGTTGCAATGAAATCGCCACTCTCACCTGCAGTTACTGGATATGGGTGCAATTTGAGCGTTGCCAGACTCGTGAATGCAACGTAGCTTTTCCTTCATCGGAAACGACGACTCCAAGGAGAAGCACCATGCAGAAGTTCGCCACCACCGCCCCCGTCTCCACCGTCCTCGACATCCCCGCCGGCCGCATCCGCCTCATCGCCGCCGACCGGACCGACACCACGGTCGAGGTCCTCCCCGCCGACGCCTCCAAGAGCCGGGACGTGAAGGCGGCCGCGCAGATCGGGGTCTCCTTCACGGACGGGGTGCTGCGGATCACCGCCCCGCCGGCGAAGAACCAGTACTTCGGTCCCTCCGGGGCCGTCGAGGTCACCGTCCAGCTGCCCGCCGGCTCCCGGGTCGACGCGAAGGCGGCCGCCGCCGAGCTCCGTGGGGTCGGGCGGCTCGGCGACGTCACGTTCGACGGCGCCCAGGCCACCGTCAAGCTCGACGAGACCGCGTGCGCCCGCCTCACCCTCCAGGACGGCGACATCACGGTCGGGCGGCTCGGCGGGGACGCCGAGATCAGGACCCAGAAGGGCGACCTCCGGATCGACGAGGCCCTGCGCGGCACGGTCGTGCTGCGCACCGAGGCCGGCGGGATCAACGTCGCCGCCGCCCGTGGCGTCTCCGCCTCGCTCGACGCCGGCACCTCCTACGGCCGGATCAGCAACTCCCTCCGGAACGCCGACGGCGCCGCCGCCGGGCTCAGCATCCGCGCCACCACCTCCTACGGCGACATCACCGCCCGCAGCCTCTGAACCCGGCCGCCCGTGGGTACGGAAGTCACGTGATGTTCTCCCGAGAGCCGTCCCCGACCGTCGTCCACGCCTGTGTACGGGACGGTCGGGGCGGCAGTCCCACGGCCGTCCTGGACGACGGGCTTTTCGGCGACGACGAGCGCCGGCGCCTGCCGGGGGCCGCGGGCGCCTCGCACGCCGTGTTCGTCTCACCCGGACCCGAACAGGACGGGCTGCCTCTCTTCTCCCTCCGGTTCTTCACCTCCGCCGGGGAGTTGCCCTCCTGCGGGCACGGCACGATCGCCGCCCTCGGGTACCTCGCCGCACGCGCGGGCGCCGACTCCTGCCGGGTGCTCCTCCGGGTCGCGGGCCGCACCTTCCCCGCCCGGGCCGTACGGAGAGGGACGTACGTGGAAGCCGAGTTCGCGTACGGGTCCGTGGAGCTGCGCGAGCCGGAGCCGGGCCAGGGGTCCGAGCCCGCCCTGACCGCGCTCGGCATCCGCCCCGACGCGCTCGGCCCGGGGATCCGGGTCGCCTCCGTCGGCCGGCCCCGGCTGCTGGTCCCGGTCACCTCGCGGGCCGTACTCGCCGCGCTCGCCCCGGACATGGAGCGGCTACGCGCCGCCTGCGACCGCCTCGGGCTCCTGGGCTGTTACGTGTACTCCGCGCCGTCGCCCTCGGGACGGGCCGCCGCCCGGATGTTCGCCCCCTCGATCGGCGTCCCCGAGGACATCGCCAACGCCAACAGCACCGCCTGCCTCGCCGCCCACCTCGCCGGCGCCGGCATCGACCGCATCACCGTCGACATGGGGGACTCCCTCGGCAGCCCCGCCACCATCCGGGCCGGGATGTCCGGCTCAGGGGTGCGGTTGGGCGGGGACGTCCTCCTCACGGGTGCCCTTCCGTAGGGGCTTCCGCCTCCTGCGCCGCCCGTCCTCGCCCCACCGCGTGCAGGGACCTCAGCGCCCGCCGGGCTTGGGCGTACGGGCCAGGGGGTTCGGGCACGGGGTCCAGGCGTCGGCGTCCACGCCCCGCAGGCGCATCAGGGTGAGGGCCTTGACCGGGAGTTCCGGAGCGAAGAGGGCCGCGCGGTCGGCCCGGTTCTCCGGGGTGGCGGGGAGGGCGTCGTAGGCGCGGTCGGCGGCGGCCGCGACGAGCGACCAGAGGTGGGTCCCGGCGGCCAGGTCGCGCTCGGCGAGGGCGGAGACCAGGGTGCCGAAGGTCGTCCCGAAGAGGTGGCCGAACACCATCCTGCGGAGGACCTCCGGGTCGTCGTCGATCACCTTCCCGCCCACGGGGGCGGCGTCGAAACCGTTCCGGGCGAGACGGCTCGGACTCAGCCGGACGTCGGCGAGGTCCCGGTAGACGAGCCGGCGCGGGCGGGCGTGCGCGTCGAGCACGACCAGGAGGTTCTGGCCGTGGGCGGCGGGCGCGACGCCCCGGCTCAGGAGGCGGACGAGCGGCGGGACCGCGAGCTCCGCGAAGGCGGCCAGCCACTCGGCGCCGGAAGCGCCGGCGGACGCCAGAAGGGTCCGGATCAGGGGCGGTCCGTCGCCGGCGGGGCGGGCGGCGAGCGCCGCCACCGGCAGGACCGTCTCCCCCTCGCGCGGGCGCGCGGCGGCGGACGGTGACTCGCGGAGCAGCACGGCCAGGTCGGCGCTGGGCTCTCCTCGTACGAGAGCGGAGGCGCCCGCGAGGTTGCGGGTGATCCGGAAGGTGCCCGCCAGGTCGGCCACGACGTGCGCCAGCAGGGCGGAGAGCGGCGCGCTGTTCTCCACCCCGCTCGCCGAGATGTCGCGGACGGCGCTCGTCATGCGCGTGCTCAGCGCGGTCTTCAGGTGCGGGCCGCCGTCGAGCGGGGCGAGGGTCCGTACGCTCATCAGCGGCCGGGCGGGGATCGCCCCGGTGACGTACGGCGCGTGTCCGAGGCCCGGCAGGACGTGCGCGGTCTGCCAGGGATGCACGGGCAGCAACAGCCGGTCGCCGTCCCGCAGCCGGTCCGGCCACTCCCCCACGACGCGGCACCGGCCGGCCGGCACCGCCACGAGGTCGAGACGGACGACGGGCCGGTGCTCGGGCGCGTACGCCAGCTGCTCGGCCACGGAGAGGCCGGGGCGGCTGCGGCAGCAGGGGTGGTACGGGTGGCCGTCGACGATGCCCTGCTCGACGTACGCGAGGGGGTCGTCGCCGCCGGGGGCGCCCCGGCCCGCGCCCGAACCCGAAGCCGGACCCGCGCCCGAACCCGAACCCGGACCCGCGCCCGCCCTGGACAGCGCCAAAGACGCGACGCTGTGGTCGAGTTCGGCGACGAGCGTGTCGGCGCCCGGCAGTCCCAGCGCGGCGAGGAGGACCGCCGGGTGGTCGTGGGCGCGGCCGTCGAGCCGTACCGTCGCGTCCTCGCCTGGGACCGCCAGGTCGTACGGGAGCCGGGGCGGCCCGCTCAGGACCCGGCCGTCGGCGAGCTCCACGCGCCCGGTGTCCGCGTCGCGCGCCGCGACCCCGGGCAGCGGCTCGTGCAGCAGCGCACGCCACAGCCGCCCGAGGACCGCCGCCCGGGCCGGGGCCAGCTCCTGCCGGTAGGCGGCGAGCAGCCGGGGAGCGGCCTCCGCCAGTCCGCGACCGATCGAGACCTCGGCACCGGAGGCCCCGTCGGCGCCGTGCGAGGGCTCGGCACCGCAGACCGGCTCGGGGGCGCGCGGTCCGTCATGAGCGCTCGTATCGTGATCCGGAGTGGAGTGCATGAAGGCTCACTACCCTGCGCAGGATGTCCCTACCGGTGGACGACCCGCCGGGGCACGGGTGGAAGGCGCTGTCGTGAGTGAAGCCAAGGGCCGGGCCGACGCCCTGTCGGCCACCGCCCTCCTCAACTGCCTGATCCGGGAGATCGCCGAGACCGGAACAGCCCCCGACGCCGAGACCGGAACAGCCTCCGACGCCGAGACGGGAACAGCCCCCGAGACCGGACCGGACCCCGACCCCGCCGACCACGTCATCCACCGGCTCCCCGCCACCGGCCGTCTGCTGCGGGTGCGGGCCGGGCGGCGGCCCACCGAGCCCTGTGTCCGGACCGACGGCGGCTGGCTCCCGCTCACCTTCGACGCCCTCGTGGCGCTGACCGCCGACGAGCTCGCCCGCCGCACCGGCGTCACCAACCGGACCGTCGTCCGCGAGATGACCGACAGCCGGGACGTCGTCGCCGCGCTCGAGCACGCGCGCGCGTCCGCCCGCCCGCCGGAGGACCCGTACCTGCGGTCCGAACAGGCCCTGCTCGCCGGGCACCGCTACCACCCCGCGCCCAAGGCCCGGGGCACGGGCGCCCCGGAGAGCTGGCTGCCGTACGCGCCCGAGGCGTACGCCCGCTTCCCGCTGGAGCTCCTCGGCGTCCGTGCCGATGCCGTCGCGGAGGACGGCGACCTGTCCCCCCTGGACGCGCTGGGGACGACGGCCCCCGACGGTTACGTCCCTCTTCCCATCCACCCCTGGGAGCTCGAACTCCTGGGCGACCTGCCGGCCTTCCGCGACGGCCGGCTGCTCCGGCTGGGCCCCAGTGCGCCGGGCGCGGGGCACGCCGTCGCGACCTCGTCGGTGCGGACCGTGTACCTCCCCGAGACCGACACCTTCTGCAAGTTCAGCCTCGACGTGCAGATCACCAACGGAAACCGCCGCCTCGAGCTGCGCGACCTCCTCTGGCTGCGGACGGTCGGCGAGCTCCTCGAGCCCGTCTTCGAACCCCTCCCCACCGCGAGCTTCCTCGCCGACCTGGGCTACCGCACCGCCGACCTCGGCGGACAGCACGCCTACGAGGGCTTCGCGGTGATCGCCCGCGAGGGTCTGCGGCCGCATCTGCTGCCCGGGGTGACACCGCTGCTCGCTGCGGGCATCGGCGAGGGCTTCCCCGGGAACCCGCTCGACGGACTGACCGCCGAGCGGGCCCTCGTCTGGTGGCAGCGCTATCTCGACCAGCTGGTGCCGCCGGTGCTGCACGCCTGGCGGGCGCACGGCCTGGTCCTGGAGTGCCATCTGCAGAACGCCCTCGTCGGCGTGGACTCCGCCGGCCTCCCCGCGCAGGTGGTCTTCCGCGACCACGAGGGGATACGGATCGTCGCCGAGCGGCACCGCGACCTCCTGGACCGGTACGCGGCGCGGGGGCCGGCCCCGGTCCTCGACGCGGCGCACGGCTGGGAGCGGCTCGCGTACTGCCTGGTGACGAACAACCTCTCCGAGATCGTCGGCGCGCTCACCGACCGCCATCCGGAGCTCGCCGGCGAGCTGTGGCCGCGGGCGCGGGCGGTGTTCGCCGGGTACGCGGCGGAGCACGGCGGCCCGGCGGAGGTCACCGAGCTGCTCGGCTCGCCGTACGTGCCCGCCAAGACCAACCTGCTCCTGCGCTGGCTCGACGTGGACGGCGCCGACGCCCGCTACGTACCCATGGCGAATCCGCTGGGCACGGCCGTCAGCGGACGGGGCGGTCCAGCCTGACCCGTACGAGAGTGGTCTCCACGCCGCTGTCGACGAGACGGCCGTTCGCGTCGAAGGCCTCCGGGCCGTCCGTCATCCCGAAGTCGTTGTCGTTGAGCAGGACGAGCGTCGAGGAGCCCTCGACGGCGACGCCCTCGATCTTCCCGGGCACGCCCTCGACGGTGTTGAGGTCGATCACGAGCCGCTTGCCGAGCACCGGCACCTCGGCCGCCGCCGCGTCGTCGAGCTGCTCCAGGGTGGGCCCCGCCGCCGTGTCCCAGGCCGAGCCGAGGATGTCGGAGCCGCGGCGGAGGCGGACCTCGTAGAGGCGGGCGGCCTTGTCGGTGCGCTCCTGCACGAGGAGGCGGTCGCCGCCGACGGCGACGAGCGCGGAGAGCTTCAGTTCGGAGGTCTTGGTCTGGCCGGGCTCGACGGCGTCGACGGTGTCGAAGCGGTAGGCGTACTCGGCGGTGACCCGGTTCTCGCGGGGCGAGAAGCGCAGGAGCCTGGTCGTGCGCGAGTTCTCCCCGGAGACCTTGTCGGGGTTGAGCAGGGGGCTCTGCAGGCCGAGGACGAGGTCGCCGTCGGGCAGCAGCGCGAGGCCCTCGAAGCCGCGGTTGGTCTTGCGCTGGAGGAAGATCGACGGCAGCGACTCGACGACCGGGTAGTCGGTGCCGGTCAGGCCGAGGCCCTTCGGTACGTGGCGGGCGAGGACCCGGCCCTTCGCGGAGACGTGCACCAGCGAGGGCCCGTACTCGTCGACCAGCCAGAAGCTGCCGTCCCGGTCCCGGACGAGACCCTCGGTGTCCAGGCCGTTCGGGTTGTACGGGAGCGGGGTGGAGGCGTCGAAGGTGTACGGGGCCTCGTCGCGGCCCGGCTGGTTCGGCAGGCCCGTCACGGGGGCGCCGGAGGCCGTGGTGAGCGGGATGGCCTTCAGGACCTGGATCCGGTCGCCGACGGTGCGGATCTTCACGATGGCCGGGTCGAAGCCGGGCACGGGGAAGGTGCGCCGCTTGTCCTTGCCGACGGATATCTGGCCGTTGGGGCCGCGGTCGGTGACGGTCCAGTACTCGCCGCGCCGGCCGGCCGGGTAGAGGTCGCTGCCGATGCCGCCGAGGTCGACGCCCCGGTCGTCGGCGACGCTGCCCGGCAGCAGGGCGTTGCTGAAGCCGGCCAGCGGGATGTCGGGGAGGGTCGAGGTGGAGACGGTCCGGGCGGCGGGGCCGCCGTGGTGCGCCGGCGTGGCGTCGGCCGTGCCCACGACCACCGAGCAGGCGAGCGCGGCGGAGAGCGGCAGGACGACGAGGGCGGGCCGGCGCAGGAGACGCGCGCTCAGCGGATGCATGTGAACTCCCTGGAGTACATGGAAAAGTCGCCGGTGAGGGCGGCCTCATGGTCCAGTCCTTCACACAACGCCGGGCGACGTGTTCGCAACGCCCGAGCGAGTCCTGGGTGAACGCGCGGTCCGCCCTCGTACGTCCTCCGCCCTAGTAACGGTCGAGGATGAGCTGTGTCTTGAGGATGTCGCCGTGGTAGAGCCAGCCGTTGGCCTCGGCGACGGCGATGGCGTCCGCGTGCAGGTCGGCCGCGTCGGCGTACGAGTCGGTCTTGAACGACAGCTCGACGACGTACTCCGTGCCCGTCCCGCCCGCGCCGACGACCGGCAGCACCTCGATGCTCGCGTCGCTGGAGGGTCCCCAGGCACCCCCGTACACCTTGGAGGTCACCGGGCCGTGGGCGCGCGAGGCCTGGAGGGTGGTCCTGCCCCAGCCGGCGCTGCCCCAGTTCTCCAGCTTGCCGGGGATGTCGTTGACGAGCCAGGTGCGGCCGGTGGTGCTCGTGGGCATCGCGGTGCCGGAGTAGCCGCTGGAGCTGTGGGACTTCTCGTTGGAGAAGCTCAGGGTCTGCTTGGCGTAGCCCCAGTCGACCTCGGCGTCGTAGTTGGTGTCACCGCTGTCGAAGCCGGCGGCGTTGGCCGTGGTGAGCGCGGCGTCGATGTCGCCGTTCGTCACGGGGAACCGCTTCTTGTACGTCTCCTCGAACGACGAACCGCTCTTGTGGCGGAGGCGGACGCTCCAGCCCTGGGCGTCGAGCGCGAGCGCGTCGGTGTCGTAGTAGCTGTACGAGCGGGCCTTGGCCGAACCGGTGATCCCGAAGGCGGACTTGACCGCCGTGCTCGGGGCGAAGCTCGCGTCGAGGGCCGCCGTGGTGAGGTTGATCTTCACCTCGTACGTCGGGACGGCGTTGGCCGCCGCGTACGCCGGCGTGGTCGGGGCGAGGAGTGCGGCGGCGACGGCGAGGGCGACGGCGGAGCCGACGGCGGCCGGGCGCGTGGCCCGAGGCAGGAAGGTCATGCGCCGATGCTCACGAGCGCGGGTGAGGACGGCGTGACTCGCGGACGTGGCCCCGGTGAACCGGACGGAACGGGACGGGGCCTGCCGCAGGAGCAGCCGAAAGCCTGCACCACAGCCGCGGGTTCGCTACCGGGACCGCCGAAAGGTCCTACCGCAGCAGCAGGTTCGCGCCCACGTCCTCCGGGACGGCCTCCCGGACGGGGGTGCTGTCCGGGCCCGGGCGGTGCATGCCGGGGATCGGTACGTCGTCCGTGCGGTGGAGGAGGACCGTGCCGTCCTGCTGCCAGGCCGTGGTGTAGCCGTGGGCGAGGAGGAGGTCGATCCGCTGCCTCTGTTCCTCCGGGGAGGCGAAGGGGAAGGTGCGGTCGTTCACCCGGAGGAGGACCCAGTCGGCGCCGCGTGGTGTCCGGTCGGCGATGACCACCTCCGTACGGGCGGTCAGCCGGGGCGCGATGGTGTTGTCGGCCTCGACCGTCGCCCCGTCGGGGATGAGCGCGGCGGCCGTGGCGAGGGGCCGTTTGTCCGGGGAGGGCCGCCAGGAATCCGGGCGGACGAGGAGGTTCAGGCCCAGGACGACGGCCGCGACGGAGGACAGGGCGAGCGCGGCGACCGCCCAGAGCCGTATGCCTCGGCGGCGCTCGTGCAGCCTGGCGAGGGTCTCCACGGCCGCCGTGAGCAGGATCGGCCACAGGAAGGCGTCGTAGTGGTTGATCACCGGCCAGTGGTTGGGGTTGTCGGAGAGGACGCGTTCCGCGAGGAGGGGGACGGCGAGCAGGAAGGTCGGGGAGCCCAGCGGGAGCAGGGCGAGGGTGCCCAGGATCCAGGCCACCATGGCGACCTTGACGAAGGGGGTGACGGCGACCTGGAGCAGCACCCGGGGGGCGCTGAGGACGTGGGCCAGGGCGTCCCCCGGGTCGGCGCCGAGGCGTCCGTACGACCAGTAGTAGCCCTCGGGGCCGCCCATGGCGGGGAGGAACCAGCAGATCGCGAGCGCCGACACCAGCGGTCCCGCCAGGGCCAGCGCGATCCCCGTGGCGCGGCCCGAGCGGTGGCCGGCGCGGTGGGCGCGGACGGCGAGGACGAGGCCGTACGCGCCGACGACGAGGCCCATGTCCTCCTTGGCCGTGCAGAGCAGGGCGGCCCAGAAGGCGGCCGCGCCGTACCTCTGGGCCAGGCCGCGTTCCAGCATGAGGAGGGCGGAGGGCACCGCGAAGGCGACCTCGTGGAAGCCGTTGTAGGCGGAGTCGAGGAGCGGCCAGCCGAGGGCGTACACGAGTCCGCCGAGGTCGGCGGCCCGGCGTACGACCACGGGTTCCGCGCCCGCGAAGGCGTGCCGGGCGATGCGGCGGACCGCCGGCACGCCCGCAGCGAACAGCCCTGCCTGGGCGAGGATCAGCGTCCTCGGGTCGTCCCAGAGCCAGTACAGCGGGGCGAGGAGGGCGAGCGCGGGGGTGAAGTGGTCGCCGAGGAGCGAGAAGCCGGGCGGGAACTCGTGGTGGACGTTCTTGATGGGCGACCTCGGCAGTTCGAGGTGCGCGTACGCCCGCACGGCCTGGTCGAAGATGCCGAGGTCGAAGCCCGTGGCCCGCAGGGCCGTCCAGGACTGGAGGCCGAGGGCGGCGCAGACGAGGAAGCAGTGGGCGGTGAGGGCCGGGCCCCTGCCACCGGCCCGCGACGCGCCCCGGGTCGGGGCGGAGGCCGCCGTCGCGTCCCGTTCTCCCGACGGGCGTGGGCGGGTCGGCAGGTGCGGCGGCGCGGATCCCATGGCCATGACATTACGTTGCGTTTCCATGGGGGCGGGGAGGGAGAATCCCGCCATGGTCATCTCCGCGCGCGCCCTCAACCGCTCGACTCTGCACCGCCAGTTGCTCCTGGAGCGCGCGCCGCTCGGTGTCGCGGACGCGGTACGGCGGGTGGTGGGCCTCCAGGCCCAGCACCCGGGTTCGCCGTACGTGGCGCTGTGGAACAGGGTCGAAGGCTTCGACCCGGACCGTCTCGACGGGGCCGTCTCCGGCTTCGAGTTGGTCAGGTCGACGCTGATGCGGCTCACGCTGCACCTGGTGCACGCCGAGGACTACCGGGCCTTCCGGGAGGCCATGGAGCCGACGCTGCGCGGCTCGCGGCTGCACGATCCCCGGTTCACGAAGGCGGGGTTCACGGCCGCCGACGCCGACGCGCTGCTGCCCGGCCTCCTGGCGTACGCCGGGAGCGCGCGGACCGGGGCCGAGCTCAAGCAGCACATCGAGGAGGGCCGGGGCGGGCCCGTGGAGAACGTGGTCTGGCGGATGGTCCGCCAGTACGCCCCGCTGTGGCACGCACCGACCGGCCCGCCGTGGTCGTTCGGCACCGCGCAGTCCTTCGTCACGGCGAGCGAACTGCCGGTGCTCCGGGACCCGGAGGCCTCCGCCGCCGGCCTCGCCGCCCTGCTCCGGCGCTACCTGGAGGGCTTCGGCCCGGCGTCCATACCGGACATGGCGCAGTTCACGACGGCACCCCGCGGCCTGGTACGGGAGGCGGTGAAGGCCCTGGAGGGCGAGCTCGACCGCCTGGAGGGGCCGGACGGAACCGTGCTGTACGACGTACCCGGGGCGGATCGGCCCGACGAGGACGTCCCGGCACCGCCCCGCCTGATGGCGATGTGGGACAGCGTCCTGCTGGCCTACGCCGACCGCAGCCGGGTCATCCCGCCCGAGTACCGCAAGCACGTCATCCGCGTGAACGGCGACACGCTCCCGACGCTCCTCGTCGACGGGTACGTGGCCGGGGTCTGGCGACCGGTCGAGGGCGGGATCGAGGCCTCGGCCTTCCACCCGCTCCCGGCCGGGGCGTGGGAGGCCCTCGCCGCCGAGGCCGAGTCGCTCGGGCGGCTGATCGCGGCCCGGGACCCGCACGTCTACCGCCGCTACGACCACTGGTGGGTCAAGGGGCTGCCGACGGTCGAGTCCCGGGTGATGGCCTACTGACCTGCCACCAGTTCCCTGAGCGCGGTGTTCAGTTCGAGGACGTTGACGCGGGGTTCGCCGATGAAGCCGAGGATGCGGTCGTCGGTGTGGTCGGCGACGAGCTTGTCGACCCGGGCGACGGGGAGGTGGTTCTTCTCGGCGACCCGGTGGACCTGGAGCTTCGCGTACGCCGGGGAGATGTGCGGGTCCAGGCCGGAGCCGGAGGAGGTGACGGCGTCGGCGGGGACGTCGGAGGGCTCGACGGTGTGGCCGGCCACCGAGTTGTCCTTGACGACGGCCGCCTTGGCGTCCTTCACCCACCGGATCAGATCGGCGTTGTCACCGGAGCGGTTCGTGGCGCCGGAGAGGATCAGCTTGTACCGGGTGTTGACGCTGTTGGCGCCCAGGCCGTTGGAGGGACGGGGCTGGAACCACTTCAGGTCCGGCTTGCCACCGGCCAGGTAGGTCTGGCCGATGAGTGCGGAGCCGACGACCTTGCCGCTCGCGTCCTTCACCTCGGAGCCGTTCGCCTTGCCGGGGAAGGCCACTTGGGCGATCGCGGTGACGGCGAGCGGGTAGAGCACGCCGGTGAGCACGGTCAGGACCAGGAGGGCGCGGAGTCCGGCCCACAGCAACCGTCCTGCGTTTCCTACGGAGTTGTTCATGATCGGTCAGCCGATTCCGGGGATGAGGGAGATGAGGAGGTCGATGAGCTTGATGCCGATGAACGGGGCGATCAGACCGCCCAGACCGTAGATCCCGAGGTTCCGGCGGAGCATCGAGTCGGCACTGGAGGGCCGGTAGCGCACGCCCTTGAGGGCGAGCGGCACGAGGGCCACGATGATCAGCGCGTTGAAGATGACGGCGGACAGGATCGCGGACTCCGGCGAGGCCAGGCCCATGATGTTCAGCTTGTCCAGCGACGGGTAGGCGACCGCGAACATCGCGGGGATGATCGCGAAGTACTTCGCCACGTCGTTGGCGATCGAGAACGTCGTCAGCGCGCCGCGGGTGATGAGGAGCTGCTTGCCGATCTCGACGATCTCGATGAGCTTGGTCGGGTTGGAGTCGAGGTCGACCATGTTGCCGGCCTCCTTGGCGGCCGACGTGCCCGTGTTCATCGCGACACCGACGTCGGCCTGCGCGAGGGCGGGGGCGTCGTTCGTGCCGTCGCCGGTCATCGCGACCAGCTTCCCGCCGGCCTGCTCGCGCTTGATGAGGGCCATCTTGTCCTCGGGCGTGGCCTCGGCGAGGAAGTCGTCGACACCCGCCTCCTCGGCGATGGCCTTCGCGGTCAGCGGGTTGTCACCCGTGATCATGACCGTCTTGATGCCCATGCGGCGCAGCTCGTCGAACCGCTCCCGCATGCCCTCCTTCACCACGTCCTTCAGGTGGATGACGCCGAGGACCCGTGCCCCGTCCGCGTCCTCCACCGCCACAAGCAGTGGCGTGCCACCAGCCTGCGCAATGGCGTCGGTGAGCTGCTGGGCATCCTTGGTGACCTCGCCACCGCGCTCCTCCACCCATGCCACGACCGAACCGGTCGCTCCCTTGCGGACCTTGCGCCCGTCGACGTCCACGCCCGACATGCGGGTCTGGGCGGTGAACTCGATCCAGGTGGCGTGGCTCAGCTCGCCCTGGTGGCGCTCGCGCAGCCCGTACTTCTCCTTGGCCAGGACCACGATCGAGCGGCCCTCGGGGGTCTCGTCGGCGAGCGAGGAGAGCTGGGCGGCGTCGGCGACCTCGGCGGCCGTGGTCCCCTTGACCGGGACGAACTCGGAGGCCTGCCGGTTGCCGAGCGTGATCGTGCCCGTCTTGTCGAGCAGCAGCGTGGAGACGTCACCGGCCGCCTCCACCGCCCGGCCGGACATCGCGAGCACGTTGCGCTGCACCAGCCGGTCCATGCCCGCGATGCCGATCGCGGAGAGCAGGGCCCCGATGGTGGTCGGGATCAGGCAGACCAGCAGGGCCGTCAGGACGATCATCGAGGTCTGCTTGTCGGCGCCCGCGTAGATCGCGAACGGCTTCAGCGTGACCACCGCGAGCAGGAAGACGATGGTGAGGGACGCCAGCAGGATGTTGAGGGCGATCTCGTTGGGCGTCTTCTGCCGGGCCGCGCCCTCGACCAGGTTGATCATCCGGTCGATGAACGTCTCGCCCGGCTTCGTCGTGATCTTGATGACGACCCGGTCGGACAGCACCTTCGTACCGCCGGTGACCGCGCACCGGTCGCCGCCGGACTCCCGGATCACCGGGGCCGACTCGCCGGTGATGGCGGACTCGTCGACGGAGGCGACGCCCTCGACGACGTCACCGTCGCCGGGGATGATGTCGCCGGCCTCGCAGACCACCAGGTCACCGATCCTGAGTTCGGTTCCGGGCACCTGCTCCTCGCCCTTGCCGTCCTTCGTCAGACGGCGGGCGACGGTGTCGGTCTTGGCCTTGCGCAGGGTGTCGGCCTGGGCCTTGCCCCGGCCCTCGGCCACGGCCTCGGCGAGGTTGGCGAAGATCGTTGTCAGCCACAGCCAGGCGGTGATCGCCCAGCCGAACCAGTCCCCCGGGTTCTTGAACGCCAGCGCGGTGGTGACCACCGAGCCGACCAGCACCACGAACATGACCGGCGACTTGACCATCACCCGCGGGTCGAGCTTCCTGACCGCGTCCGGGAACGACTTGACCAGCTGCTTCGGGTCGAACAGACCACTGCCGACGCGTCCGGTCTCGGCAGGCCTTCCGGTGGACGCCCCTGGCTGCGGGGGCCGGGTGGGAGTGAGGGTGCTCATGCTGCGAGTCCTTCGGCGAGCGGGCCAAGAGCGAGGGCCGGGAAGTAGGTGAGACCGGTGACGATCAGGATCGTGCCGACGAGCAGGCCGGTGAACAGCGGCTTCTCGGTCCGCAGCGTGCCCGCCGTCTCCGGGACGGGCGTCTGCTCGGCCAGCGAACCTGCCAGCGCGAGGACGAACACCATCGGCAGGAACCGGCCCAGCAGCATCGCGATGCCGATGGTCGAGTTGAACCACTGCGTGTCGGCGTTCAGACCCGCGAAGGCCGAACCGTTGTTGTTGGCGCCCGACGTGTACGCGTAGAGGATCTCGGAGAAGCCGTGCGCGCCGGAGTTGGTCATCGAGTTCGCGGGCGTCGGCAGGGCCATCGCCAGCGCCGTGAAGCCGAGCACCAGCGCCGGGGTGACCAGGATGTAGCAGGCGGCGAACTTGATCTCGCGGGTGCCGATCTTCTTGCCCAGGTACTCCGGCGTGCGGCCGACCATCAGACCGGCGATGAACACCGCGATGATCGCCATGATCAGCATGCCGTACAGGCCGGAACCGACACCGCCGGGCGCGATCTCGCCCAGCTGCATGCCCAGCAGGTTGATGCCGCCGCCGAAGCCTGTGTTGGAGGAGTGGAAGGAGTTGACCGCGCCGGTGGATGTGAGCGTGGTCGCGACGGAGAAGATCGCGGATGCGCCGATGCCGAAGCGGGTCTCCTTGCCCTCCATCGCGCCGCCGGCGATGTCGAAGGCCGGGCCCCTGCCCGCGAACTCGGTCCACATCATCAGGGCCGTGAAGACGAGCCAGATGGTGGCCATCGTCGCCAGGATCGCGTAGCCCTGCCGGATCGAACCGACCATCCGCCCGAAGGTGCGGGTCAGCGCGAACGGGATGACGAGGATCAGGTAGATCTCGAAGAGGTTGGAGAGCCCGTTGGGGTTCTCGAAGGGGTGGGCACTGTTGGCGTTGAAGTATCCGCCGCCGTTCGTGCCCAGCTCCTTGATGACCTCCTGCGAGGCCACCGCCCCGCCGTTCCACTGCTGCGACCCGCCCGTGAACTGGCCGACCTCGTGGATCCCGGAGAAGTTCTGGATCGCGCCGCACGCCACCAGCACCAGCGCGCCGACCACCGAAATCGGCAGCAGGATCCGTACGACCCCCCGCACCAGGTCCGCCCAGAAGTTGCCCAGCTCACCGGTACGGGACCGGGCGAAACCGCGGACCAGCGCCACCGCGACCGCGATGCCCACCGCCGCCGAGACGAAGTTCTGCACCGCCAGGCCACCGGTCTGCACGACATGGCCCATGGCCTGCTCGCCGTAGTACGACTGCCAGTTCGTGTTCGCCACGAACGACGCCGCCGTGTTGAACGCCTGGTCCGGATCGATCGACACGAACCCCAGCGACCCGGGCAGCGCACCCTGCACCCGCTGCAGCAGATACAGGAACAGCACGCTCATCAGGGAGAAGGCCAGCACCCCGCGCAGATAGGCCGGCCAGCGCATCTCGACGTCCGGGTTCGCACCGATCGTCTTGTAGATCCACCTCTCGGGCCGGTAGTGCCTCTCCGAGGCGTACACCTTCGCCATGTAGTCACCCAGGGGCCGGTACGACAGCCCCAGAGCGACGGCCAACGCCAGAAGCTGGAGCACTCCAGCAAGAACCGGACTCACGTGCTCAGAACCTCTCCGGCTTGACGAGGGCGAGGACGAGGTAGACCAGCAGGGCGGCCGCGACGAGCAGACCGACGATGTTCTCGGCACTCACAGCTTGGCCACCCCCTTGGCGATGAAGGCCACCAGTGCGAAGATCGCGACCGTGGTGACGACGAAGGCCACGTCGGCCATCGTGAGCTCCCGGATGCAGGAAGAAGGAAGAACGGATTCTCGGACAAGACGAGAAAACCGCTTTTCCGGCGACTCGCCGCCGCCGTTGACGTGCCCCTAACGCCGTCAATGCCCGTCTTGACGGTTCCCCTACGCGGGGGCCCTCCCCCATTGCCTGTGGCCGGAAGTGCACATATCTTCGAGCCGACACCTACGGACCGGGATGCTCGTCAGTCCCGGGGCGGTCCGCCGTTCACGGGCCGGACGGCGGGGAGCGCACCTCCAGGACGACGGAGGGTGCTGGACGCCGGGCGTACGGGATATCCGTATCCACGTACCCGCAGGAGCTGAGCAGCACATGAGCAAGCACGTCCTCGCCCAGAACCAGTACGGCAAGGCCGAGAACCGCATCGTCACGGTCACCCGCAAGGGCAACGACGGCGCGTGGCACGAGATCCGTGACCTGAACGTGTCGGTGGCCCTGCGCGGCGAGTACCGCGATGTCCATCTGACCGGTGACAACGGCAACTGTCTGCCGACCGACACCACCAAGAACACGGTCTACGCCTTCGCCAAGGAGCACGGCGTCGCCTCCCCCGAGGCCTTCGGCATCCTCCTGGCGAAGCACTTCGTGAGCTCCCAGGCCGTGATCCACGAGGCGCAGATCCGCGTCGAGGAGTTCGCCTGGGAGCGGATCTCGGTGCCGAGCCGCAAGGAGCAGCACTCCTTCGCGCGCAAGGGGCAGGAGGTCCGTACGGCGCAGATCACGTACTCGGAGACCACCGGCCTCCAGGTCCTCTCGGGTCTGAAGGAGCTGACGGTGATGAACTCGACCAACTCCGAGTTCCACGGCTTCATCAAGGACGAGTACACGACGCTGCAGGAGGCGTACGACCGCATCCTGGCCACCAAGGTGACGGCCCGCTGGGCGAACTCGGCCCCGGCGGCCGGCAATCCGGAGCACGACTGGGACGCCTCGTACGCGAAGGTGCGGCGCCACATGCTGGAGGCGTTCGCGGAGACGTACAGCTACTCGCTCCAGCAGACCCTGCACGCGATGGCGGACCGGGTCCTCGACCATGTCTCCACGGTCAACGAGGTCCGGCTCAACCTGCCGAACAAGCATCACTTCCTGGTCGACCTGGAGCCGTTCGGGCTGAAGAACGACAACGAGGTGTACTTCGCGGCCGACCGCATGTACGGCCTGATCGAGGGCACCGTCCACCGTCAGGGCGTCCAGCCGGTGATCGCGACCAGCGACTGGATCACCGCCTAGCAGGCACCACGGTCCGGCCTCACCGCGTAGCGGTCACCACAGCCTGGTCGCCGTCTCCACTCCCAGCCATACGGCTCCGAGTCCGGCGGCCAGGCTCCCGGCCGCGTTCAGCGCCGCGTAGCCCTTCGCCCCGTTCTCGTACAGCCGGAACGTCTCGTACGAGAAGGTGGAGTACGTCGTCAGCGCCCCGCACAGGCCCGTGCCGAGCAGCAGGTGCGCCTGCGCCGAGGTGACGCCGGTCAGCAGTCCGAGGACGAACGAGCCCACGACGTTGACCGTGAAGGTGCCCCACGGGAAGACCGAGTCGTGGCGTGCCTGGACCGCGCGGTCGGTGAGGTAGCGCAGGGGTGCGCCGACGGCGGCTCCCGCCACGACGAGCAGCCAGTTCACGCGTGCCGCCCCCCTCTCCGTACGAGCGCCCGGGCCGCGGTGACGCCCGCCCAGACGGCGGCGAGGGCGGTGAGCAGGGTCCCGCCCAGATAGAGGAGGCCCCGTGTCGGGTCGCCCGCGCCCAGCAGGCGCTGGGTGTCCAGGCTGTACGTCGAGAAGGTGGTGAACCCGCCGCAGAAGCCGGTGCCGAGGAAGGGCCGGAGCAGCGGGTGCGGGGCGGTCGTGGTCTCGGTGAGCAGGACCATGAGGACGCCGAGGAGCGCGCAGCCGCAGGCGTTGACGGTGAGGACCGTCCAGGGGAAGGCGCCGTCGGGGGTGGGCCAGGCGAGCGAGGCGCCGTAGCGTGCGGACGCGCCGAGGGCGCCGCCGGCGGCGATCACCGCGACGACCGGCAGTTCTCTCCGCAGCGCCATGCGCCCCAGGTTAGGGCCTGTCCCGCGGACCCGGCCATGATCCGCCGGACAGGCCCCAAGGGTCCCGGCGGGCGCCGGTGGCGCGAGGCGAGGCGCACAGGCACGGTCCCCGGCCTGGGGCATTAACCGGGGTCCGGCCCGTGCAGCCTCGCTCTGCGATGGTCCGGCCACGCCGTGCGACGGGTCAAAGCCGGGCCGGTGAGTCTGTCAGATCCCCCCGCGGGGTATTCGCCAGGTGCCCCGGGGGTATTGCGGGAGCCCATGACGGGGGTCCGTGCCAGGGCGCCGGCGGGGGCTCTGACCTGCGCGGACGGAGGGGGAGGTGGTCCGGCCACCATCAGGAATCCATTTCGGGTGCCGGGTACACCTCGTCCCGGCGGGCGGGGGCGGGCGAGGGTGGTGGAGCAGCGGGAGGGAGCTGCGCAACCTTCGGGCAGGAGTGTCGTGAGTACATCCGTCGCAACCAAGCGCAGGGCCGCCACCGGGGCCGTAGCCCCGGCCGTGCCCCTGGGCGTCGTCAGGTCCTCCGGCGGCGCGGCCGATTCGCGCGAGGACGTCTACGCCGAGCTGTGTGCCGCGCTGTTCTCCGGCTTCCCGCGCCGCGACCAGCGGCTGAAGGCCGAGCAGTACCTGCACGGTCTGCTCACGGCGCAGGGCCGCAAGTCGATCCGCAACATCGCCGCGCAGATCGGCGGTCCCGCGGCCGAGCAGAGCCTGCACCACTTCGTGTCCAGCTCCACCTGGGACTGGCAGCCGATGCGGGCCGCGCTCGCCAAGTACCTGGAGCGGAACAGCTGCCCGCAGGCGTGGGTGGTGCGGCCGATGCCCATCCCGAAGGCCGGGGAGCACTCGGTGGGCGTGGACCGGAGGTTCGACCCGGAGCGCGGGCAGGTCTTCCACGGGCAGCAGGCGTTCGGGGTGTGGTTCGCGAGCGACGAGCTGAGCGTGCCGGTCAACTGGCGGCTGTTCCTGCCGGATCCCTGGGTGAACGACCGTACGCGGCGCGACCGCGCGGAGGTTCCGCAGGAGGCCGGCGAGGAGACGCTCGAGGAGTGCGCGGTCGCGGCGGCGCTGGACACGGCCCGCTGGAGCGACGTCACCCGCAAGCCGGTGCTGCTCGACATCCGGGGCGGTGCGGGGCGGGCGGCCCTGACGCGGCTCGCCGGGGCGGGTGTGCCGGTGGTGGCGCGGATCAACCCGGGTTCGCGGCTCGCGATCGCCGACCGTTCCCTGCCGGGCTTCGGCGCGGGTCCGCTGTCCGCCGTGCAGATCCTGGAGTCGCTCAAGGGGCTGCGCAGGCCGGTGAGCTGGGTGGACACGGTGGCGGGCGCGCGGACCTCGCGGACCTCTCTCGCGACGGCCGTGCGGGTCGCGCTGCCCGCGCCGGGCGGCGAGCGGATGCGTCCGCTGGTGCTGCTCGGTGAGTGGGACGACCCGCGGCGGGCCCCTGCCCGGGTGTGGATCAGCGATCTGACGAACTCCCCGGTGGGTTCGCTGGTGCGGATCACGAAGCTGGGCCGCCGGGTGGAGCGGGACTTCGTGGAGGTCGGCGAGGGGGCGGGGCTGCGGGACTTCGTGGGCCGATCGTTCCGCGGCTGGCACCGTCACATCACGCTGGCCTCGGCGGCCCACGCGGCGACGGTCATGGCCGGCGGCTGGGACGCGTCGTACGACACGGGCTACGCGTCGCGACGCTCGGCGAGCTGAGACCCGGGCCTGAAGTTCGGAACCGCGCGATACGGCTGACCCGCGGGTCAGCCG
>NZ_JBEOVH010000006.1:191995-340615 GCF_040295385.1 Streptomyces sp. NPDC002825 | reverse complement strand
TTTGTGTTCGGGGGGGCGCCCGGCGCGGGCGGGGCGGGCCGCCCCCCCCCCGCCCCCCCCGCCCCTGTGACGTGGCGCGGGCAGACGTCAGCGCAGGGCGGACGCGCCCGGACGGCAGCGGGGCGTGCGACTCGGCGACGCCTGATGAGGCGGCCGGTCGAGCAGGAGCCACGCGCTGTTCACGCTTCTCATCCAATCCCTGGCCCTGTCCCCGGGCAAGGCTGCCGGCCGTTCCCTGATGGCCTCCTGACGGGCGTTCACCCGAGCCCCGGAACCATCGACACCACCAGGTCGATGGCCTTGATGCCGAGGAACGGCAGGACGAGGCCGCCGAGGCCGTACAGCAGCAGATTGCGACGCAGCAGGTCGTGCGCGGACGCCGGGGAGGACGGTACGTGTTGATGTCGCCGGCGGCCTCGACCGCCCGTCCCGACCCGTGACGTGCCGAAGGCCGACGACATCAGCGAGCTGATCGCCGATGCCACCAGCTTGCCGCCCTCCTGCTCCTTCCTGATGAGGGCGAGCTCGTCCTCGGGGGTGGCCTCGGCGAGGAAGTCGTCGACCCCGGCCTCGTGGGCGATGGCGCGCGCGGTCAGCGGATTGTCGCCGGACCAGGGCGATCATCCGGTCCATGAAGGAGTGTCCGGGCGGGAGGTCACCCGTACGACGATCCGGTCGGAGAGCACGGTCGTCCCGCCGGTGACGCCCGAGCGGTCGCCGCCCGCCTCCCGGATCACCGGGGCGGACTCGCCCGTCACGGCGGACTCGTCGACCGCCGCGACCCCGTCGACGACGTCACCGTCGGCCGGGATCGGCTCGCCCGCCTCGACGAGGACGAAGTCGAACAGCCGGAGGTCGGTGGCGGCCACGGCCTCCGTCTCCGCCCGGTCGAGGTCCGTTCGGTGGCGCCCGTGGCGAAGACGCAGCGCCACCGTGTCCGTACGGGCCCGGCGGAGCGATTCGGCCTGGGAACGGCCGCGTCCTTCGGCGACCGCCTCGGCCAGGTTGGCGAAGACGACCGTCAGCCACAGCCAGGCGCTGATGACCCAGGTGAAGACGGAAGGGTGCACGAGGGCGGAGAGCGTGGTCAGCACCGATCCGACGGCGACGACGAAGAGGACCGGATTGCGGACCAGGTGCCGCGGATGCAGTTTGCGCAGGGCGTCGGGGAACGAGCTGAGCATCTGGGCGGGGTCGAGCAGCCCGCCCTCCACCGCGCGTCGGCGCCGCGGCGGACGTGTGACGGGCGGAAGGGAGGGCGGCTGTTGTGTCGGAGCGGCCGGAGTCATGGGGTGAGGACCTTCATGAAGGAGCCGCCGCCCGGGACGGCGGGCGGCGGCTGGACGGCGGGACGCTGCGGCGGTACCGGGTGGCGTCGGGCGAGCGGAGGAACAGGAGGAAGGGGGCCGGCGTCCCGCCGATCCCGGGGATGTGCGGTGATCGGCGGGACGCCGGCCGTGCCCGCGCGCATGCGGATGGGGGGCATGGCGTCGAGCGGCCTTCGCCGGGAACGGTCGAGCCACTGACGACCTCGGCGTTGAGCGGCGGTTGACGAATCCAGTCGTCGACTCGGGCCGCACCGAGGCCTGTTGATGCCCCTCTGACGGCCGGAGGACTTCTCCTGACGCTTCCTTCGCGTCAGGCCCGGTCGTCCGTCAAGACGATGTCAGGACCCACGGGCGGCCCATCGGAGTCGTGTCAAAGGTGGTCGATTCCGGCTCGTCGTGCCGGGCCGCGGACGGCGCCCGTACGGATCGCGTCAAGGGCCTGTCAGCATCGCGGCCCGCCGCACCAGAGAGCCGTCAAAGTGGCTGCGCGGGACCCGGCGCGCAGCGTTTCCTCCGGGAGTGCCCGCAGATACGAGCGCAACTCCCAGGAACTCCACGGCAGTCGAAGGGGCAGTCCGGAGCATGAGTGTCGAGAACATCGTCGGTCTGATCATCGCCGTCGCGCTGGTCGGCTACCTGGTGGCCGCCTTCGTCGAACCGGAGAAGTTCTGAACGTTCCCGTGGCCCCGCCGCCGCACCCGCCCGTCGCCCCGCCGCACCCACGGCCGGCTCAAGGTCTACCTCGGGGCCGCCCGCGGCGCGGCCAGACCTGCCGGATGCTCGACGAGGGCCGCCGCAGGGCCGCACGGGGTACGGACGTGGTCGCCGGGCACGTGGACTGCCACGGACGGCCGTACACCGAGACCCTGCTCGAAGGGCTCGAACGGATCCCGTCCCAGGGCCGGGAGCTCGACCTCGACGCGGTGCTGCGCCGCCGCCCCGAGGTCGTCCTCGTCGACGACCTCGCCCACACCAACGCCCCCGGATGCCGCAACGAACGCCCGGCGCGCATCCGACGCCATGCCCAAGACGAAAGGCAGTACGCCGATGACCCGGGTCCTGGTCGTCGAGGACGACGCGCAGCTGGCGCGTGCTCTGACGATCAACCTCAAAGCGCGCACGTACGACGTGGACGCGGCCGACGACGCCGCCAGCGCGCTCCGGCTCGCGGCCACCGAGCAACCGGACGTGATCCTCCTGGACCTCGGGCTGCCGGACATGGACGGCATCGACCTCATCCGGGCGCTGCGCGGCTGGAACCGGGTCCCGGTGCTGGTGCTCTCCGCGCGCAGCGGCTCCGAGGACAAGATCCGTGCGCTGGACGCGGGCGCGGACGACTACATGACCAAGCCGTTCAGCATGGACGAACTCCTCGCCCGGCTGAGGGCGGCCACCCGCCGGATGGAGGAGTCGCCCGCGCACGCGCGGCCGAACACCGGAGCGGCGGGCGCGGTGGTGACGACCGAGGACTTCACGGTCGACCTCGTGAGCAGGAAGGTCCGGCGCGGCGACCGTGACGTCCGGCTCACCCCCACCGAGTGGCACCTCCTCGAGATCCTCATCTGCAACCCTGGCGTCCTGGTCAGCCAACAGCGCCTCCTCAAGGAGGTCTGGGGGCCGGGTCACAGCAGCAAGACCAACTACCTGAGGGTCTACATGGCGCAGCTGCGCCGCAAACTGGAGGCGGATCCGTCACATCCGCGCCATCTGATCACCGAGCCCGGCATGGGGTACCGCTTCGAGGCGTGACGCCCCCACCGCACACGTACACGCTCTGTCCGACCTCACGAGAAACGACACCATGGGACGCGGAAAGCTTCGGATCTACCTCGGCGCTGCACCGGGCGTCGGCAAGACGTACGCGATGCTCTCGGAGGCCCATCGGCGAGTGGAGCGTGGCACCGACTGCGTCGTCGCCTCCGTCGAGCACCACAGCCGGCCGCGTACGGAGGTGATGCTGCACGGCCTGGAGACGATACCCCGCCAGGAGATCGCGTACCGGGGCACGGTGTTCACCGAGATGGACGTGGACGCGGTGCTGGCCCGGAAGCCCGCCGTCGCGCTCGTGGACGAGCTCGCCCACACCAACATCCCCGGCTCGCGCAACGCCAAGCGGTGGCAGGACGTCGAGGAGCTGCTCGCGGCGGGCATCGACGTCGTCTCCACGGTCAACATCCAGCACCTGGAGTCGCTCGGGGACGTCGTCGAGTCGATCACGGGCGTGCGGCAGCGGGAGACGGTCCCGGACGAGGTGGTGCGCCGCGCCGACCAGATAGAGCTGGTCGACATGTCGCCGCAGGCGCTGCGCCGCCGCATGGCGCACGGCAACGTCTACAAGCCGGACAAGGTCGACGCGGCGCTGTCCAACTACTTCCGGCCGGGCAACCTCACCGCCCTGCGCGAACTGGCCCTGCTGTGGACGGCCGACCGCGTCGACGAGTACCTCCAGGAGTACCGCACCGAACACCGGGTCTCGAAGATCTGGGGTTCGCGCGAGCGGATCGTGGTCGGTCTGACCGGCGGCCCCGAAGGACGCACCCTGATACGCCGGGCCGCCCGACTGGCCGAGAAGGGCGCGGGCGGCGAGGTCCTGGCCGTCTACATCTCCCGCAGCGACGGCCTCACCTCGGCGTCCCCGAAGGAACTGGCCGTCCAGCGCACCCTCGTCGAGGACCTCGGCGGCACCTTCCACCACGTCGTCGGCGACGACATCCCCGCCGGACTCCTCGACTTCTCCCGCGGGGTCAACGCCACCCAGATCGTCCTCGGCGTCAGCCGCCGCCGCTCCTGGCAGTACGCCTTCAGCCCCGGCGTCAGCGCCACGGTCGCCCGCGAGTCCGGGCCCGACCTCGACGTCCACATCGTCACCCACGACGAGGCGGCCAAGGGCCGCAGCCTGCCCGTGGCGCGTCGCGCCGAACTGGGGCGGTCCCGCACGATCTGGGGCCGGCTCGTCGGCCTCGTCGGACCGGTGCTGCTCACCCTGCTGCTCAGTGGCGCCCTCCCCGACATGGGCCTCGCCAACGACGTCCTGCTCTTCCTGACCCTCACCGTCGCCGCCGCGCTGCTCGGCGGTCTGCGCCCGGCGCTGGCCTCGGCGGCCGTGGGGTCGCTGCTGCTCAACTACTACTTCACCCCGCCGATCCACGAGCTCACGATCGCGGACCCGAAGAACGTGGTCGCCCTGCTGATCTTCGTGGGCGTCGCGATCTCCGTCGCCTCCGTGGTCGACCTGGCCGCCCGCCGCACCCACCAGGCCGCCCGCCTCCGGGCGGAGGCGGAGACGCTCTCCTTCCTCGCGGGCAGCGTGCTGCGCGGCGAGACCGGCCTCGACGCACTGCTCGAACGGCTCCGGGAGACCTTCGCGATGGAGTCGGTCGCGCTCCTGGAGCGGCACGAGGACACCGAGCCGTGGACGTGCGTCGCCGCCGTCGGCCCCGGGCGCCCGGTCGGCCGCCCCGAGGACGCCGACGTCGACATGCCGGTCGGTGACCACTTGGCGCTCGCCCTGACCGGTCGCGTCCTGCCCGGCGAGGACCGGCGCGTGCTCGGCGCGTTCGCCGCCCAGGCCGCGGTCGTGCTGGACCGTCAGCGCCTGGTCGACGAGGCGGAGGAGGCCCGCAGGATCGCCGAGGGCAACAAGATCCGTACGTCCCTGCTCGCCGCCGTCAGCCACGACCTGCGCACCCCGCTCGCGGGCATCAAGGCCTCCGTCTCCTCCCTGCGCTCCGACGACGTGGACTGGTCGGACGAGGACCGTGCCCTGCTGCTCGAAGGCATCGAGGAGGGCGCCGACCGGCTCGACCACCTCGTCGGCAACCTCCTGGACGTCTCACGCCTGGAGACCGGAACCGTGACCGCCGTACCCCGGCAGACCGACCTCGACGAGGTCGTCCCGATGGCGCTGGTGGGCGTGCCCGACGACAGCGTCGAGCTCGACATCCCCGAGACGCTGCCCATGGTCGTCGTCGACCGCGGCCTGCTCGAACGGGCCGTCGCCAACATCGTCGAGAACGCAGTGAAGTACAGCCCCGCCGGCACCCCGGTCCTCGTCGCCGCCAGCGCGATCGCCGACCGCGTCGAACTCCGCGTCGTGGACCGTGGCCCGGGCGTCCCGGACGAGGCCAAGGACCGCATCTTCGGCGCCTTCCAGCGGTACGGCGACGCCCCGCGCGGCGCCGGCGTCGGTCTCGGCCTCGCGGTCGCCCGCGGCTTCGTCGAGGCCATGGGCGGCACGGTCACGGCGGAGGACACGCCTGGCGGCGGCCTCACCATGACGATCAGCCTGCGCAGGGAGGAGGGCGCCCCCACCTTCCACCCCGACGCGAGGAGCGGGACGACGTGAGCCCACGCCGGGACGGCCGGGCGGGGCAGCAAGAACGCGAACACAAAGAGGGGGAAGCGCTGATGAGCGACGACGAGCGCTCGCGTGGCACGGCACACACGGTCCGGACGAAGGCGCTCGCCTCGGCCCTGGCGGTGGCGGCGGTCGGCGGCGCGATCTGGTACGGACTCGGGCGGGGCACGGCATCCGGCGACGACCTGGGGGACAGCTGCCGGGGCTCGCTCGCGGTCGAGGAGGCCCGGACGTTCTTCGGCGGTGCCGACCTCGAGGCGCGCGGACACACCGGTGAATGGGTCGGATACGACACGGAGTGGTGCTCGGTCACGGCACGCGGCCAGGACTCCGGGCCGACCCTGAGGCTGCAGATCCGCCCCGTCGCCGCGCACCGGGCGAGTGGCGCGGCCGAGGAGGCCTCGGCGGCGCCCATCGGATCCGGATGGAACGGCTCCTTCGTCGGCCGTAGTCGGCCCGAGGCGGCGGTCCTCGTCGACTGCGAGGGTCTGCCCGGCAAGGGCCTCCTGGTCCTGACCGAGGCCACGGCGAGGTCCGAGGACCTGACGAGGGAGCAGCTCCTCCAAGTCGCCCGGCTCGCCACGGAGACGGCCCGCACCACGGCCGGACGCTTCCACTGCGGGGGAGCGCTGGGCACACGGCCGTCCGGCGTGGACCTGAGCGAATGGCGGGAGGTGCCGTCCGCCCGCGCGACGGGGACCTGCCGCAACGTGATGACCGCCGCGACCGCGACCCGGCTGCGCCTCACGACGGTCTCCGAGAAGCCCGCCGGGCGCGCGCTGACCGAGGCCTGCACGCTGAATCGGGGAGGGAAGCCGCTCGCCCAACTGACCGCCTCTTACGGACCCTCCGCCGAACAGGAGATGTATCTCGACGGCCGCTACCCCGGCAGCGTCAAGGGCGCCACGATGCGGGCCCTCACCTGCAAGGGCGCCCTGGGAACGGCGTACGTGAAGCTGGTCGGCCCGTCCGGCGGCGAGGACGGCCCGCGGGACCTCACGCCCGCCGACGTCCAGGAGCTGCTGGACGGCTTCGCGAAGACGTCGACGACGCGCCACGGCTGCCCCGTCTCCTGAACCGACACGGGGGACGTGGGAGCCGCCCCCCCCGAGCGCCACCGCGCCGACCATGACCGGCCATCCATACGAAACCTTGACGCCGAACTCACGTACGAAAGGGACCCCTGCGTGCGGCGATCCGCGCACTTGGTCGTCGGCGCCGCGGGCGCCCGGTTCTCCTCGTCCTCCCTGGACACGCTCGCCGGGCTGCGGCTCGACCAACCGGGCCTCGACTGGCGCCCGTCGCACGGACGCGTGCTGCGCGCGGGTGACCGGGTGGTCCTGGCGACGACGCGGCGGGGCCTGGACTTCCTGATGACGGGGGGTGCAGCCGCACCCTCCGGAGCGAAGGCCCTGAGGGGCGTCACACCACACCCGCGGCACATCGTCGGCGTCCCGGACACGATCAGCGTCGCCGCGGCCCACCGTCTGATGGCCGGACCGACCTCGTGACGCCGCGCGAACCCGAATGCCGGGCGCGGTCGTCATCCCTCGGTCGTGGCGCGCTGGTGCTCCCGGCCGGTGTCGAAGGAGCGGTCCGCTCCGCGAGTCGACGAGAGGGCGTGCAGACGAGGCCATCCCGGGCCGTGACCCGTCGGCGCCGCAGGCGCGGAGGGAGCGGTCCCGGGCAGGTGGGCGCGGACTGCTCCGAGTGGCGCCCCCCGGTGGTGGTCCTCCTGGCCCCGGCAGAGGCTGGCTCTCGCGGTGGCCGCCGCCCGGCGCATACGGGCGTACGGGGACGAGCGGAGCCGCGTCGTCATCGGTCTCGGCGCGGCCGAGGCCATCACAGAGACGGGATCACATGACGGAACAGGGCATCAGAACAGGCTGCCTGCCGTTCGTCCGCGGGCGCGGCAGGTCCGTACGAAGGCGGGCACGGAGACCCTCGCGGCGCTCGCCCAGCGGTGTGGCGCTCCTCGCGGCCGGGCTGGCATTCCTCGGCGCGCTCGCTCCGGCACCGAGCGGCGCGGTCACCGGACCCGGGCCGGGTGGCCCCGCGCGGTTCGTGCCCGGTCCCTGCCCGAGCACGCCCGAGCCGATCCCCGGGCGGTGCGGCCTCCTGGAGGTCCCCGAGAGCCGGGGCCACCGGGGCGGACGGACCATCAGGCTCACCGTCGCCATCATCCCGGCCACCTCCACGACGCCCGCCCAGGACCCGGTGGTGTTCATGGAAGGGGGTCCCGGCGGTGACGCGATCGGAGCCATCCCCTTCCTCGTCGCCTCCGGCGTGAACCGGGACCGCGACCTGATCGTCATGACCCAGCGCGGAGGGCTCTACTCGCAGCCGAACCTGGCGTGCCCGGAGATCGACCGGTTCAACGCGGCCGCCGTGGGCCTGCGTTACGACGCGCCCTCGACCGGCCGGCTCCTGGTCCGCGCGGCGAAGCAGTGCCGGGACCGGCTCACGGCCGACGGAATCCGGCTGAGCAGCTACAACACCACCGAGAACGCCGCCGACTTCGCCGACCTGCGCAAGGCGCTCCGCATCAGGAAGTGGAACGTCTACGGCTACTCCTACGGCACCGACCTGGCCCTCACCTATCTGCGCCGGCACCCCGAGGGGATCCGCTCGGTGGCGATCGACTCCGTGGTGCCGCCGCAGATCGTGAGCCTGCCCTGGGCCTGGGACAGCGCCCGGGAAGGGATCAACGCGATCTTCGCGGCGTGTGAGGCCCAGCCCGCGTGTGAGCGCCGCTACCCGGACCTTCCGCGCACGCTGACGCAGCAGGTCCGGCGCCT
The DNA here is from genome assembly GCF_040295385.1 of Streptomyces sp. NPDC002825. NCBI lineage: Bacteria > Bacillati > Actinomycetota > Actinomycetes > Kitasatosporales > Streptomycetaceae > Streptomyces > Streptomyces sp. NPDC002825. Next base: position 332,132 of record NZ_JBEOVH010000006.1, on the reverse strand, counting down.
GGAGGCCAACCCCCTGACGCTGACCGTGCCGCCGCCCGGCGGCGGAGCCCCGGTGAAGGTCGTCCTCGACGGCGGCGCGCTGGTCAACCTGCTGGTCGCCGACGGCGGCGGGATGCCGGCCGTCGACGTCCCCGCCGCCCTCGACGAACTCGCCCACGGGAACCCGGAGCGCTTCGCCCGGGCCCAGGCCGCCGGCGCGACGCCCGCCGTCGGCGAGTTCGCCCACGGCCTGACGCAGTCGGTGGCGTGCGCCGAGTGGGCGCCGGGCTATTCGAAGGAGGACCTCCTCGAAGCCGGGCGCCGGGCGTTCCCGGGATGGCCGGACACGGTCCTGGCCCACGCGCCGCAGCTTCCCTTCGAGCACGACCTGTGCCGCGTCTGGGACGTCCCGGACCGCACCGCGATCCAGCGCGTGACCACCTACAGCGACGTGCCGACGCTGATCGTCTCCGGCACGTTCGACGCGAAGACGGGCGCCAGCTGGGGGCCGTACGCCGGCCGCACGCTGCCCCGCTCGACCGCCGTGCGGATCCCCGGGATCGGCCACTTCGTGGTCCCGCAGTCGCCCTGCGCGCAGCGCGTCCTCGCGTCCTTCCTCACCCGTCCCACCGCGCCCGACACCGGCTGCGTGGCAGGACTCGCGCCGAAACCGTTCACCATCACCCCCGCACTGGAGACCCGATGATGTCCCTCAGCCCACCCCCACCCCGGCCACGCCGCTTCCGCCGGCTCCCGGCCGCCCTGGCCGGAGCCACGGCCGGTGCCCTCGTCGTCGGCCTGGCCGCGATGCCCGCCCGGGCCGAGTCCGGCGCCGGAGCGCCGCTCGGCACGGTCGCCCGGACGGCGGGCGGCGCCCACTTCGAACCGGGCCCCTGCCCGCGGACGGCGGACCCGATCCCCGATCTGGCGCGCGCCTACTGCGGGACGCTGACCGTCCCCGAGAACCGCTCCCACCGCCATGGGCGAAGGATCACCCTCGCGGTCGCGATCATCCCGGCCGTCACCGGAAGACCGGCGCCCGACCCCATCGTGTGGCTCGCCGGCGGACCCGGCGACGACGCGGTCTCCGAGATCCCGATGGCGGTCGCCGGCGGCCTCAACCGCGACCGTGACGTGATCTTCATGTCCCAGCGCGGGACGTACTCGGCCGACCCGGAGCTCACCTGTCCGAACATCGACGAGTTCAACGCGCGTGCCCTCGGCCTCGTCTCCAACGTCCAGTCCACACGGCGCCTGCACGTCGAGGCGACCCGGGAGTGCCGCGCCAGGGTGGTGGCCCGGGGCGCCGACCCCGGCGCCTACAACGACATCGAGAGCTCGGCCGACTACGACGACCTGCGCAAGGCGCTGGGCATCAGGAAGTGGAACGTCTTCGGCATCTCCTACGGCACCCACCTGGCGCTCAACTACATGCGCCTGCACCCGGACGGCATCCGCTCGGTCGGCATCGACGGCGTCCTGCCGCCCTCGCTGGCCGGCGGGGCCATCACCTGGAAGGCCGCACGAGAGGGCTTCGACGGCCTGTTCAAGGCCTGCGAGCAGCAGACCGCCTGCAACACCCGCTACCCGAACCTGAAGTCCACCTTCCTCCGCCTCGTCAGTGAGCTGGAGGCCCACCCGGTCACCACCACCGTCACGGTCCCGGTCCACCCCGAGCCGGTGAAGGTCGTGCTCGACGGGAGCAACCTGGTCACCTGGCTGACCTCGGCCACCCACGTGGCGGCCGGCGTGCCGCGCTCCCTCGACGAACTCGCCCACGGCAACCCGCGGCGCATCGCCGAGCAGCTCGCGGGCGGCAAGTACAGTCCGGCCGCCATCGGGAGGACCTCCCACGGGCTGGTCTACGGCATCTTCTGCAGCCAGTGGACCCCCTACGAGAGCCGGGCCGACATCATCCGGGGCGGACGGCAGGCGTTCCCGACGTTCCCCCGGTCGATGCTGGCCAACGCCCCGCAGCTCGCCTGGCTCCACGACGACTGCCGCGCCTGGGACGTCCCCGCCGCGCCGCCCTGGATCCGCGACGTGACGCGCAGCGACATCCCGACCCTCGCGCTGTCCGGCGGATTCGACGCCCAGACCGCCCCGAGCAACGGGGCGTACGTCGCCCGGACGCTGAGCCGGTCCACGGCCGTCACGGTCCCGTACGTCGCCCATGTGGTCTTCGCCGACTCGACGTGCGCACAGACGATCACCCGCTCGTTCTTCGACACGCCGACCGCGCCGAACACGAGCTGCCTCGCGGGACTGCGACCGCCGACGTTCGAGATCGCGCCGTAGGCCGCTAAGGGCGCTGGGCGTCTTCCTTCCGGAGGGTGGTGCGGACGCCGGTGATCACCACGGTGATCAGGCAGAGACCGATGACGGTCTCCGCCCACAGGAAGGCGAACCAGTCCAGGACGCAGCCGATCGGAGGGGTGCCGGGGGCGGTGTTGCGGAACGCCGCGAGGGCGAAGAGGGTGGCGGCCATCCAGGCGAGGGCGGGCCAGACCAGGCCCTCGCCGCGGGTGGTCAGATACCAGGCTCCGATCAGTACGGACGACGCCAGCGCCCACATCACCAGCATCATGAAGACCGCGAAGACCAGCAGGCTCCCCGACCGGGCCACGTCGAGACCGAGCACCGCCTCCTGAGGAGAGCCCGTGGGGGTCGCGTCGACCGCGAAGAGGGTGTCGTTGTTGGACAGCATCACCCGTACCGGCACCTCCTCACCGCCCAGCTCCGCCCAGAACCCGATGTCGGTCTCGTAGGTGTCGAACGGGTAGTCGCTGATCGAGCCGCCCGTGAGCGCGACCTGCACGTCCCTCGTGGCCAGCCGCTCGTGCGCCTTGAACGCGAGGTCGCCCAGGGTCGCCGCGGAGGTCTGGAGGACGAGATCGGCCACCGGGGCGGTCCCGTCCTCCTCGCCGAGGGCCCCGCGCGGGGTGACCCTGACCCGCAGCAGCAGCTCCCTGCCGGCGGCGTCGACGCGCTGGACGGTGGCCTCCACGTCCACACGGTCGGCGGCTCCCGAACCCGCCGTGTGGATCGTGTCGATCGCCTGCCGCTCGGCGACCTGCAGCCACGACCCCACGGCCACCGCCACCACGATCAGGACCGCGATGGGGACCAGGATCGGCAGGAGGACCGCCGCCCCGGAGCGGGGTCGGCGAGGCGGGTCCGACGGTGGGGCCATGGTGACTCCGGACGAGCTGGGGGAACGGCCGGTACGGGCGGACGCCGGGAGGAAGACCTCGCGCCCGCGCGGCACGGCCGGCCGAAGGCGGGCACGCCCGTCGCGGGCAGCCGTTTGCTCCGAGACGCGGGACGGTGGCGCACTGCGATCCTCCTCGACGGGGCCGGTGAACCGGGGCATCCCGGCGGGTGTGTCGGCGCGGACGCGACCACCCCTGCCCGGGCGACGGGCGCGGCCCGGTGCCGATCGTGAGACATTTCCGAGGACTCGGAGGAGCATCTATTGCTGTGAAGGCTGCCCGGCGCGACACCGCCGCCGGTGGGGCAGGAGACGGCGCACGTCGGTCGGCCGCGAGGAGGAGGCCATGATCGTCGACTGTGCGCATTACCGGGACGGGCGCCGCCAGCACGAGGGCGCGATGGCACTGGAGCAGGCGGCCGCGCACTGCAGGCAGGGCGGCTTCGTCTGGCTGGGCGTCTTCGACCCGGGTCCCGAGGAGCTGAGCCGGGTCCGCGAGGTCTTCGGCCTGCACGAACTGGCCGTCGAGGACGCACGGACCTTCCACCTGCGGCCCAAGGCCGAGCAGTACGAGGACGGCACGGAACTGATCATCCTGCGCACGGCACGCTACGACGACGAGCGCGAGGAGATCGACACCGGCGAGATCAGCATCTTCCTCGCCGAACACTTCGTGATCACCGTGCGCCAGGGCATCGCGAGCGAGCTGCACGAAGCCCGGAGCCGGCTGGAGAACCGCCCCGAGCTGCTGAAGGCCGGCAGCGCCTCCACGCTGTGGGCCATCTTCGACCAGGTGGTCGACAGCTACGCGCCGGTCGTCGAGGAGCTCGAACGCGACATCGAGCAGATCGAGGCCACCGTCTTCTCCGGGGCGGTCGCCCCGACCGAGCGGATCTACTTCCTGCGCCGCGAGGCGACCGACTTCTACCGCGCCGTGCACCCGCTGCTCGCCGTGCTCGGCCGGCGCCTGCAGCCCGGCAAGTCGCCGCCCGCGCTCCACCCGTACATCCGCGACGTGCACGACCACCTGCTGCTGGTCAACGAGGAGGTCGCCGCACAGCGCGACCTCCTGACCACCGTCCTGGAGGCGAACATCGCGGTGATCTCCGTCGAGCAGAACAAGATCAACCTGCGGCAGAGCGCCACGATGGAGCGGCTCACCATCCTCGCGAGCGTGTTCCTCCCGCTCTCCTTCGTGGTCGGCTTCTTCGGACAGAACTTCGACTGGCTGGTGAGCCACATCCACGGCTTCCCGACGTTCCTCGTCCTCACCCTCTGCGGCATGCTGCTGCCGTGCCTGATGCTCTACGTCTGGCTGCGCCGCCGCCGCGACCACCCGCCGCCACCGATGCCGCAGCCCCCCGACACCGCCCGGCGCGCCTCCGGGTGAGACGCACGCCCGACGAGCCGGCCCGCCGCCCGTGATCGCGGCCGCATGACGTCACCCTTCGGGGGTAACCGCCAGACAGTCGGTACCCCGCACCGGTCGGTACCTGTCATCCGGGAGGCAGTCTCCATGGGCAAGCTCAAGGGCAAGGCCGAACAGGTCAAGGGCAAGACGAAGGAAGAAATGGGCTCGATGACCGACGACAAGAGCATGGAAATGAAGGGAAAGGCTGAGAAGGTCAAGGGGCGGGCCGAGGAGTCCGCGGCGGATGCCGGCGCACGGATGCGCGGGATAGGCGAGAAGAAGAAGAGGTGACCGGCGCGCGGCAGCGGGCACGGCATGGGCGCCGCGCCCGCTGCCGCATGCCGGTCCGAGCAGCATGAGGCGCGCCGCTGGACAGGCCGGGCGCGGCCCCCGCGTGCGATCCTCATTCATATGGAGGGCGATTTCGCGCTTCGCGACACCGGCGGCGGCACGGCACCCGAGGTGCTGGCGCTGGCCAAGGTCGTGTCGCGGCTTCGTGCCGAGGTCGCCGACCTGGAGGCCGTGACCTCGATGGCGGCCGTCGTGGAGCGGGCCAAGGGCGTGCTGATGGCCCAGGCGGGCGTGTCGGCGGACGCCGCGTACCAGCTGCTGCTCGACCGGGCCGAGCAGCGGCGGGGCACCCTCCTGGAGGAGTGCTGGATCACGCTGAGCGGGGTCCGCCCCCGCTCCCCGTCGCCGACGCGGGACGCGACGGGCGAGTCGGCAGCGCGGCCGCCGCTGGACCACCCGTCCTTCCGTACGCACCGCGACGTCCTGGGCGAGCGTCGGCCGGGCGGATCCAGGTTGCTCCTGGCCCGGCTGGCCGAGGGCCTCGCCGACGCCCGTACGGCGGACGACGTGGCGGAACTCGTCGTCGCGCTCCTCGGCGACCCGGAGGACGTGGACGCCGTCATGATCTACCGGCTCGCCGCCGCCGGCAGCCTGGAGCTGGCGGGCAGCGCCGGCGTCGACGCGGCGCTCGCCGAGCAGTGGAGCCACATCCCGCCCCTGAGCGGCGTCGCGGCGCTCGAGGCGACCACCACCCGCGAGGGGGTCTGGCTCGAAGACCCGGAGGCGGACGCCGTCGAGTACCTCCTGATCGGAGATCCGCCCGAGCGCTGGCCCTCCCGCGCCTGGCTCCCCGTCCCGGGAAGCCCGCCGGCGACCGTGGTCGTGGGGTTCTTCCGCGCCCGGAAGGGCCCCTTCGAGACGCACACCCGCACCCTGCTGCGGCGGATCGTCCGGCTCAGCGGGGTCATCCTCCGGGAGGACCGGGAACGCCACGGCGTCGGCCCGCTCCACGCGGACGCCGAGGCCGTCCAGACGATCTTCGACACCATGCCCGGCCCGATGGTGCTGCTCACCCCCCTGCGGTCGGAGGCGGGCGAGGTGGAGGACTACCGCATCGACGCGGCGGCACCGGAGTCCGTCGACGTGGCCGGCCGGCGTGGCAGGGACCTGGTCGGACGCCGGGTCCTGGAGACGTACCCGACGGTGGCGGGCACCCCGCTGTGGGACGCGTACCGGGAGACGCTCGGCACCGGGACCGTGTACGAGAGCGAGCCCTTCACCTACGAGGAGGTGACCGCGGGAGTGCCCCAGCAGTCGGTCTACTCGGTGCGGGTGTCCCGGCTGGGAGACAGGCTCGTGGTGTCCTGGATCCGCCACGACATCAGCGAGCGCGAGACCCGCAGGCTCGCCGAGCTGCAGCGGCTGGGCAACCTCGGCTGGGTGGGCTGGGACCTGGCCACGGACACGGTCACCTGGTCCGACCAGGTCTACGCCGTCTTCGACCGCGACCGCGCCCTTGGGCCGGTACGGATGGAGGACCTGCCCGAACATCTGCTGGCCGACGACCTGCCGAGGCTGGATTCGGCCCTCCAGGGGCTCCTCGGCGAGGGCCGGGCCGTCGACGAGCCGTTCCGCGTCACCACGCGGAAGGGGGTACGCCATCTGCGGCTCGTCGCGGAGGCGCGTACCGACGCCGACGGCGCCCCCGTCGAGGTGCACGGCTTCTTCCAGGACCTCACCGCCCTCCGTGACGCCGAACTCGCCCTGGTCGAGAGCGAGCGCGCCAACCTCGTCCAGCGCGGCATGCTCAAGGCCGAGCGCGCGCTGGGCGCCCGGCTCAAGGACACCCTCCTGCCGGTACCCGAGCAGTCGCTCGAACTCGCGGGCCTGAGCGTCGACGTCGCGTACGTCCCGGCCGACACCGGAGTGAACGTCGGCGGCGACTGGTACTCCGTCATCGAACTCCCGGACCGTAGCGCCCTGTTCGTCGTCGGAGACGTCGCCGGCCACGGCTTGTCCGCCGTCGGCACCATGGCCCAGCTGCGCTTCTACACCAAGGGCATGGCCGTCACCGGCTCGGCCCTCCCCGACGTCCTCAGCAGGCTCAACACGCTCCTGCTGCACACGGCGACGGAGCGCGAGGGCGCCACCGCCACCCTGGTCATGGGCCGCTACCAGCCATGGGACCGACGCCTGACCTGGGTACGCGCCGGACATCTGCCGCCGCTGCTCGTCCGCGGCGGTGAGGCGCGCTTCCTGGCACAGCCCGAGGGCTGCCTGCTCGGCGCCGCCTTCCACACCGAGTACGGCCAGGAGACGCTCGACCTCCTGCCCGGCGACCATCTGCTCTTCTACACGGACGGCCTCGTGGAGGACCCGGGCGAGGACATCGACGCGGGCCTCGCGCGGCTCGCCGAGACCGCCGTCCGGCTCCTGCGGAAGGGCGGCAGCGACATGCCGGCCCGCACGCTGGCGGCGCAGCGGACGGGGAACCGCGACGACATCTGCGTCCTGGACATCCACGTACCCGAAGATGCCCCCGAGGACCTTTCCGAGGAGCCTTCCGAGGATTCCTGATCGCCCGCGCCCCCTCAGGCGTGCGGCTCCTCACCGGGGTCGCTCGGCAGCGGTCCGGGATAGGGACCCGGGCGCTCCGGCTCGCCCTGCCGGGGAGCGCTGTCCATGGCGGCACCCTCGCCTGTGCCTGTGCCCATCTCCGCGCTCACGCCCGTGCCGGCGCTCATGCCTTCGCTCGAACTGTCGGCGGGACGGAGCCGGCCGCGCCAGCCGCCCGTCGCGTCGTCTCGGTCCTCGATGAAGTCCTTGAACCGCTGGAGATCGCCCTGGACACGGCTCTCCAGGAAGCCGAGGGCGTCACCGGCCTTCTCGACCACGCCCTGGGGCTGGACGTCCAGCGCCAGGCTCACCCGGGTGTGCGTGTCGTCGAGGCGCTGGAACGTGACGACACCCTTCTGTGTGACCTCGCTCCCGCCGACCGTGCGCCAGGAGATCCGCTCGTCGGGAAGCTGGTCGACGATCTCGGTGTCGAACTCCCGGGAGACGCCCGCGACCCGGGCACGCCAGTGGCAGAGGCGGTCGTCGAGCTGCTGCACCTGCTCCACGCCGTCCATGAAGCGGGGGAACTCCTCGAACTGCGTCCACTGGTTGTAGACCATCCGCAGGGGGGCGTCCACCCTGATCGTCTCCTGCACCATGCTCATCGTGGCCTCCTCGTACTGCCCTCGTGCGGGTGGATCGCTGATGTCAGCGGCTACCCCGTATCGACCCGGTCAAGCGCGATGACGTCTGAGCGCCGCCCCAGCGGGTAGTCGCCTCGTTGAAACAGCGACAGTGCGGAGGTGGCCCTGATGCGCGGGACGGCCCAGGGCAGGGAGCCGAGTCGGACGGGATACGGCCGGCCGGCGCTCACGGACGACGAGTTCACGGCGCTGATGAGCGAGGCCCGTGCCGAGGCGCAGCGGTGCTCCGTCGGTGCGGCGCGGACAGGAGAGCCCGACTTCGCCCTCAGGACCCAGCACGCGGAGTTCGGCGCGGCCGCCCACTGACGCCGCCCGTCCCGCCCGTACCCGCGTCCGCGCGGGTACACCCGTTTCAGGCCGATGCCGCTGGGCAGCCGCCGAGGACGCGGGGGCACGGGGATGAGACCCGAGGGAGCGAGGCCGATGTCGACAGGAACGATTCTCGCCATCGTCATACCCGTCGTGGTGGTGCTCGCGTTGATCGTGCTGGCCATCGCCCTGGACAGAAGGCGCCGGCGTCGGCTGCGCGAGAGGTTCGGCCCCGAGTACGACCGTACGGTCGAGGAGGCGGGAAGCCGGCGGGCCGCCGAGTACGACCTCGGCGCCCGGGAGGAGCGCCACGAGACCCTGGACATCAAGCCGCTGCCGAGCGGCGCGAGGGAGCGCTATGCCGATCGGTGGCGAAGCGTCCAGGCACAGTTCGTGGACCGTCCCGAGGGCGCGGTGCACGACGCGGACAGCCTGGTGAGCTCGCTCATGCGCGAGCGCGGCTATCCCACGGAGGGTTTCGAGCAGCAGACGCGGGACCTCTCGGTCGAGCACGGCCGCACGCTGGAGCACTACCGGGCCGCGCACGAGATCAACAGCCTCAGTGCCTCGCAGCAGGCCACCACCGAACAGTTGAGGGGAGCGATGGTGCACTACCGGGCCCTCTTCGACGAACTTCTCTCCGACGGCGACGCGCCACGTCGCGACCGGACCTGACGAGGGGACGCGACATGCGTGAGCACGACGAGTACGGCAGCCCGGAGCGGGGCGGCGGTGGCGCGGACGGGCCGCCGGTGTACCCCGGCGAAAGCACGGACACCGGCTTCGGCCTCGGCGCCGGCACCGACACCGCCAGGGGTACGGACGCCGGCACCGACACAGGCACCGGCACCAGCCCCGACACCGGCGACACAGGCACCGGCACCAGCCCCGACACCGGCGACACAGGCACCGGCACCAGCCCCGACACCGGCGACACAGGCACCGGCACCAGCTCCGACACCGGTACCGGCGATGCAGGCCCCGGCCCCGCCCCCCTCGCCGGCGACGCCTCCCGGGCCGAAGGGGAGGGCGCGGAGGGTGAGCCCTCGCGCCTCATGGGCTCACGGGACGAGGAGGACTTCCGTACCCGCTGGCACGACATCCAGAGCCGGTTCGTCGACGATCCCCGCGAGGCCGTTCACGAGGCCGACGCGCTCGTCACCGACGTGATCCGCAAGCTGGCCGACACCTTCGCCGACCGCAAGAAGGACCTCGAAGGACAGTGGAACCAGGGCGAGGACGTCGATACGGAGAGCCTCCGCATGGCCCTGCGCCAGTACCGCTCCTTCTTCAACCGGCTCCTCACCACCTGACGTGTCCGGCCGGGAGACCGTGGCACAGTGGTGCCATGTGCGGCCGTTACACCTCGACTCGCAGCCCCGAGGACCTGACCCGTCTCTTCCAGGTCACCGACTGGCGTCCCGCCGAGACGCTCGCGCCCAGCTGGAACGTGGCACCGACCGACGAGGTCTACGCGGTGCTCGAACGCGCCGGGCGGGACGACGGTGACGAAGTGCGCCGTCAGCTGCGGGCCGTGCGGTGGGGGCTTGTGCCGTCCTGGGCGAAGGATCCGAAGGTCGGCTCCCGGATGATCAACGCCCGGGTCGAGACCGTCCACGAGAAGCCCGCCTACCGGCGTGCCTTCGCCAAGCGCCGCTGTCTCCTGCCCGCCGACGGCTTCTACGAGTGGGAGCAGGTGAAGGACGAGGCGACGGGCAGGACCCGCAAGCAGCCCTACTTCATCCATCCTTCCGACGACCAGATCATGGCCATGGCCGGCCTGTACGAGTACTGGCGCAACCCCGACGTCAAGAGCGACGACGACCCCGACGCCTGGCTGACGACCTGCACGATCCTCACCACCGAGGCCACCGACGAGGCGGGCCGCGTCCACCCCCGGATGCCACTCGCCCTCAGCCCGGACCACTACGACGCCTGGCTCGACCCCCACCACGAGGACACCGACGACCTCCGCGCCCTGCTCACCCGGCCCGCGGACGGCCGCCTCGACGCCCGGCCGGTCTCCACCGCCGTCAACAACGTCCGCAACAACGGCGCCCACCTCCTCGACGCGGCCCCCTGACCGGCCGCCGCGCCCCCCGGGGGGGGGGGATTGTCCCGCCACCGGACCGGGCAGGCGCCCCGTACACCCACCCGGTCGAGAGGATCGCGATGACACCCGGCACGCGTGCCCGGCACGCCCCTCACGTCCCGCGCTCGGGCCTGGCCCTCGGGACCTTCGTGGCAGGCCTGTTCGTCATCCACGCGCACCGGCGCGCGCAGCGATCCAGGGCCGGCCGTACCGTCGTCGACCGCTTCCTCGCCCGTACCGGCTAGGTGTCTCCCCCGTCGCCACCCGCCGACGACGAGGGCGCCGGCAGCAGGGACGTACCGCCGTACGAGGGCGCCCGCAGGGCGCTCTCGCCGCGCGTCCAGGCGCCCACCACGTGGCTGCCGAGCCGGTCCTCCACGAGGCCGGTCGCGGCGATGCCGAAGGCCACGTCGTGGGCGAGCTCGGGCTCGTCGTCGAGGAGGCCGCCCACGACCTCCCGGCGCACCACCTGCTCGTGCACGGCGTCGGCCTCCACGTGCTCGTCGAAGTACCGCTCCGCGGCCGGTCCTGCGCCGGTCCTGCGCATCGCCGCGGCGATGCGGGAGGCGGCGGGCGGCGAGGTCGTCTCCAGGACGGCGAAGTGCCCCACGAGAGCCCCGCGCAGCCTCCGGTGCAGGCCGAACATCGACATCAGGTTCGAGGCGGCCAGCAGCTCGGCCCCGGCGAGGTCCACATACCGTCCGTACGAGGGGTCGAGACCCAGATCGGTCATGAGGTCGGCGTAGAGCCGTGAGTGCATCCGCTCCGCCCGCCCGCAGCCGTACTCGTCGTACTCGACGGCCGCCATCGCCGCCTTGGCGCGGCCGCGCAGCCGGGGGACCACCCACAGGTGCGCGTCGGCCTCCCGCAGCTGGTGCACGGAGCGCAGCGCGGTGTACTCGCGCAGGTGCCACAGCTCGCCCGAGGACATCAGGAAGCGGGAGACGCCGGTGCCCTCGCTCGGTTCCACGAGCAGCTGGGCCAGCGCCTCGTCGACGTCCGGCAGACGGCGGCAGTCGTGGCGCAGCGCGCTCTCGAAGCGGTGCTCCAGGAGGGCCCGGATCCTCAGCACGTCGGGGTCCCACTCCAGGGTGTCGGGGACGTCCGCGAAGCCCCGGTAGTGGAGCTCGTAGCAGAGGTGCAGGGCGAGCTGGAGATCCTCCTCGTACGGGGAGCAGCGCGCCAGGTCGGCGGCCCGGGGCAGCTGGGCGGGGCCGCCGCCGAGCAGCCGGTTCCGTACCGCGTGGGAGACCTCGCCGCGGGCCTCGGGTGCCTCGGGCCGTGTCGCGAGACCGGGTCGCAGGAGCGTCGTCATGACGGATCCGCCTCCTCGGCCGGACGGCTCGGTGTGTCGTCCGCCGGTGCCGGCGGGGCGCCGCCCTTCGCCGTCTCCCTCGCCTTGGCCTTCGCCGGGCCGCTGAGGGGCCGCAGGCGCGGCCGGTGGCTCGTGTCGCAGAACGGTGCCCGCAGGCTCCGCCGACAGGTGCAGAGGGCCATCACGGGCCGTTCGCAGCGGATGACCGAGCCGTCCGGCATGACGATCTCCGCGGGCCCCTCGACGAGCAGCGGGCCGTCGGGGAGCGGCCGGAACCGGGGCAGGGGTGTCCGGGACCGGGTGATTCCCGGGCCGTCCGGTTCACCGGTGTCCGGGACCCTCACCCGCGGGGTGCTCTCGTTCGGGGAAGCAGACATCACACACCATCCATCGCGTCGGAATGCGCCGGTACCGCGCGACTGCCCCGCCTCTCCGGTCCCGAATCACGGCGGGTACGCGCGGATCACGACCGGCATGCCCGAATCACACCGGGTACGCGCGGATCACGCCCGGCATGCCCGGATCACGACCAGCTCCTCGGTGCGCGCGCCCGGAGGGATCAGCCCGCGCCCCGCGAACCAGTCCGCCCGGGCCGACATCACGGGACCGAAGGGCTCGGTGTGCCTCCGTACGACACGGGCGCTCAGCCCGCCGCCGGCGAGCGCGTCGAGGGTGTCGGCGACCCCGGAGAGCGAGGACTGGACGAGGAGCAGCACCCCGGACGGCGTCAGCATGCCCGGGGCCCGGGCGCAGACGCGGTCGAGGAGCAGGCGGCCGTCGGTGCCCGCGTCCCAGCTCCGCCGCGCGCCTCGGCCGGGTGCCTCCGGGTCCTCGCTGGGCACGTAGGGCGGGTTCACGGTGACGAGGTCGAAGCGTTCGCGCGCCACCGGTGCGTCCAGGTCGCCCCGGAGCGCCCGGATCCGGCAGCCGTGCAGCACGGCGTTGAGCCGGGAGGCGGCGATCGCGGCGCGCGAGATGTCGACGGCGGTGGCCCGCGCGCCGCGTAGCGCGGCGACGACGGCGAGGACGCCCGTGCCCGTGCACAGGTCGAGCGAACGCACCCCGGGCCGCAGCTGCTCGCGCCGCAACTGCGTCAGCAGGAGCCGGGTGTCCGCCTGGGGCGCGTACACCCCCGGCAGGCGGCACACCCGGACGGCTCTCGCGCCCCCGGGCTCGGATTCCAGGGGGAGCGAGGCCGTGAAAGCCATGGGGGATCAGCTCCTGGCCGTGGTGGCGGCCAGCGCGTCGACCACGGCGCTGAACCGGCCGTCCCGGCGGAAGACCGCGCGCTGAAGGGCGGCGCCGCCGCCGTCCGCGCGGACCCGCTCCATCTGTTCGAGCACCCAGTCGGTGTCGCCGGTCGCGTCGAGACCCGGGCGGGCGAGGGTGACCAGCGAGTCCAGGAGCGCCAGGGCGGGCCGCTCGCGGCCGTCGAACGGGTCCAGGCCGAGGCCGGTGATGCCCTGGGCGGCGGCGAGCCGGTGGGCCCGGAGCAGCCAGGGGGCGGTGACGTGGGGCGCGGGGACCGAGGCCTCGACGCGGGGCAGCAGGGTGGCGGCGAGCCCGCGGACCAGCAGGGCGAGGAGGACCACCGTGTCCAGGTCGGCGTTGGCGTCGGCGATCCTGATCTCCAGCGTGGGTACGTGCTCCGAAGGCCGGGCGTGCCAGTACACCATCCTGTTGTCGAGCAGCGTCCCCTGACGGACCAGCTGGGCGACGTGGGCGAGGTACTGGGCCTCGTCGAGGACCGGGGTGGGGCCGACGGTCGGCCACCTGGCGTGCTCGACGGCCCGCCAGCTCTGGTGGCCGGTGTCGCGCCGGCGGGCGTAGGGAGAGTTCCCGGCCAGCGCCTGGAGCACGGGCAGCCACGGCCGCATGTGCTGGGCGAGCGCGAGGGCGTGCTCCCGGTCGAACGTCCCGATGTGGACGTGGCAGCCGCAGACGAGCCCGTCGTCGCGCGCGCGTCCGTCCTCGTGGGTGACCAGGGACGCGAACTGCCGGGCCATCAGCCGGTACCGCTCGCTGTCCGTCACCGTCAGCGGCTCCTCGGGCGGCAGTACGGGGGTGCCGCAGGCCACCGGCATGCAGCGCACCTCCCGGGCGGCTTTGCCCACGACGGCGCGGAGCCATGCGAGCTCCGCGCGGAGGTCCTGGCGGTTCGCCGTGGCCTGGGTGCAGATCTCGACCTGGGCGTTGAAGAACTCGGTCTGGACCTGCTCGCCGAGCTCGTGGCCCGCCCGTCGGATGACCTCGGGGGCGCGGTTGACCGGCGCCCTCGACCGACGGTCGACCAGCACGAACTCTTCCTCGACACCCATTGTCAGGACTCTCATCGCGGGCTCCTCGCCTCTGCGCGCGACTACCCGCCCCGGGGCCCGCCATGCCAAAGGCCCGCCAGGCTCACCCCCACCGTAGCCCGCACTTCCGCGTCCGTCGTCACGGACGTATCGCGACCGGCCCCCGCGGGCGTTCCGGATCCGGGCCGCGTGGGACTTGCGGACCGGGGCCGCGTGCGTTCCGGACCCGGCCCGCGCGGGCGTTTCGGACCGGGCGAGCGCGGGAAGACGCCCGCGCGTCAGCGGCAGGCACCGGCCCGCACGCATGCACCGGCCGGGCCGTCCGCTGCCGGGAGGTGCGCGATGGCCGGTGCCGGTGACGGGAAGGACGCCCCCGAGGCGTACGACGCCACGCCCTATCTGCCGAGCCGCGGCGGACTGCCAGCGCACCGGAGGGCGGCGGCTGAGTGCCGGGGCTGCCCCCTCCACCGTGACGCGACCGGGACCGTCTTCGGCCGGGGCGCGGCGGGTGCACGGATGATGCTGGTCGGCGAGCAGCCCGGGGACCAGGAGGACCGCCAGGGCGAACCCTTCGTGGGTCCCGCCGGACGGCTGCTGCACCGGGCCCTGGAGGAGGCGGGGATCGCCGAGGAGGACGTGTACGTCACCAACGCGGTCAAACACTTCAAGTTCACCCGCGACGAGACCAGGAAACGCCGCATCCACAAGGCGCCGAGCCTGCGCGAGACCCTCGCCTGCCGGCCGTGGCTCATGGCGGAACTCCGCCTCGTGGAACCCGAGCTGGTGGTCACCCTGGGCGCCACCGCCGGCCGCGCCCTGCTCGGCCCCTCGTTCCGCGTCGGCACCGACCGGGGCGTGCCGAGGCCGCTGCCGGACTCCGGGAACGGCACCAGGGTCCTTGCGACCGTCCACCCCTCGGCCGTACTGCGGGCACGGGACCGGGAGGAGATGTACGCGGGCCTGGTCGCCGACCT
This sequence comes from Streptomyces sp. NPDC002825, assembly GCF_040295385.1. Taxonomy (NCBI): domain Bacteria; kingdom Bacillati; phylum Actinomycetota; class Actinomycetes; order Kitasatosporales; family Streptomycetaceae; genus Streptomyces; species Streptomyces sp. NPDC002825. Next base: position 316,993 of record NZ_JBEOVH010000006.1, on the reverse strand, counting down.
CCGTACGGCGGCGGACGCCTTGTGAGAAGCGGGCCCGCCCGTGTCCCGCTGCTCTCAGCCGAGGAGACGCAGCACGGCGCGTTCGACCGCGCCCCGCGTGGCCGGGTGCCCGAAGCGGCCTTCCTCGCCCAGGTGTTGCAGCGCCGAGGCGATCGTGACGCCCTCCTCGAAGCGGTCGACGACGAGGGGGTCGATGTACGAGGCGCGGCAGACCGCGGGCGTGTTGCCGAGGTAGTCGCTGACCTCCCGGACCGCCCGCCGCTCCGCCGCCGACCGCGCGGTGCGCGAGTCGTCCGAGACCGGCGCCGAGACGGCGAGCGCGACGGCCGCGAGGACCGTGGCGTGCCAGGTCCTGAAGTCCTTCGCGGTGATGTCGCTCCCCGAGTGCTTCCGCAGATACGCGTTGAGGTCCTCCGCGTGGACGTCGTGCCAGGCCCTGCCCTCCCAGTACGCGAACAGCCGGTCGCCCCCGCCGCGCCGCCGCAGCAGCGCCTGGACCACCCGGTACGCCGGCCCGTCGACGAGCGCCCTGGTCTGCCGGCGCCCAGACTTCGCGGGGTAACCGAGGCAGACCTCCCCGTGCGCGCAGCGCGCGTGTTCGCGCAGCAGGGTGGTGAGGCCGTACGAGTCGTTGTCGCGCCGGTACTGCTCACCGCCGACGCGGAAGAAGCCGAGGTCGAGGAGGCGCACCGCGCAGGCGAGCACCCGCTCCCGGCACAGCCCGCGCCGCTCCAGATCGTGCGCGACGGCCCTGCGCAACCGGGGCAGGCTGCGGGCGACCTGGCGCACGTGCTCGTGCTTCGCCGCTTCCTGCCGGCGCCGGAAATCCGGGTGGTAGAGGTACTGCCTGCGCCCGGCCGCGTCCGTGCCGACGGCCTGGAGGTGGCCGTTGGGCCACGGGCAGACCCAGACGTCCCGCCACGCCGGAGGGATCACGAGCGCGACGACCCTGGCCCGGTCCTCGGCGCCCAGGGACGCGCCGTCGGCGTCGAGGTAGCGGAAACCCCGGCCGTGGCGGACCCGCCGCCAGCCCGGCCCGTCCGGATCGCTCGTCCTCAGCCGCACTCCTCCACTGTGCCGCCGCAGGGTTCCGTCCGCCTCCCCCCATGACTGCGCGCGGAGGCGGCGGGTAGTCGCTCCGCAGACCGGCCGTCCGTCGGGAGGATCGATCATGCGCGAGAGCTCGTACTGGATGGAATCGGCACCGCCCGCCGACGTCCTGCCGCCCCCGGAGGGCGATCTCTCCGCCGACGTGGTCGTGGTGGGGGCAGGCATCGCCGGACTGTGGACGGCCCATGAGCTGACCCGCGCCGGGCGTGAGGTCGTGGTCCTCGAAGGGGGCCGGATGGCCGCCGGGGTCACCGGGCACACCACCGGAAAACTGACCTCCCTGCACGGGCTGTGCTACGAGCGCCTGCGCGAGCGCCAGGGAGCGGAGGCGTCCGCACTGTACGCCGAAGCCCAGGAGGACGCCCTGCGGCAGGTGCTGCGCTTCTGCGGGGAGCTGGGCGTCGACGCGGAGATCGAGCGCCGGCCCGCGTACACGTACACGCTCGACGAGGCGGGCGCCGGGGCGATCCGGGCCGAGGCCGCGGCGGCCGCCGCGGCCGGCCTGAAGGCCACCGCGGTGACCGCCACCGACCTGCCGTACCCGGTCTCGGCGGCCGTCCGGGTCGACGACCAGGCGCAGTTCCACCCGCGTCGCTTCCTGCTCGCCGCGGCGGCCGACCTGATCGCGCTCGGCGGCCGCATCCACGAGGGCACCCGGGTCACGGACCTGCGGGACGGCGCCGAGTGCCGTCTCACCCTCGACGGCGGCGGTACGGTCCACGCCCGGGACGTCGTGCTCGCCACCCACTTCCCGCTCCGCTGCCACACCACCCTCCTCATGCGGCTCTCCGTGCGCCGCGAGCTGGTCGTCGCCGCGCCCGTGGAGGAACGCCACGCCCCGCACGGCATGTACCTGACGCTCGAACAGAACACGCGCTCGGTGCGCTCCGCCCCGCTCGGCGAGGGCCGGCGGCTGCTGATCGTCGCGGGAGAGTCGTTCACACCGGGCAGCGGGGGAGTGCGCGAGCGGTACGCGCGCCTGGAGGCCTGGGCGCGCGAGCGGCTGCCGGGCTTCGCCGACGCGCCGACGGTCCACCGGTGGGCCGCCCAGGACGTGCACACCGCCGACGGGCTGCCGTGCGTCGGCCATGAACACCCCGACACCCAGCACGTGTACCTCGCCACCGGCTTCGGCGGATGGGGCCTCACCAACGGCGTCGCGGCGGGCGGCCTGCTCACCGCGCACCTGACCGGCGCACCCCGCCCGGCCTGGACGGAACTCTTCGACCCACGCCGACGGCTGCCCGCCCGCGAACTCCCCGGAGTCGTCCGCAGGCAGACGACGGTGGCCCGGCACTTCGTCACCGGTCTGCGCACCGGTCGCCGCTGCACCCACATGGGCTGCGAACTGGGCTTCAACGAGGCCGAGCAGACCTGGGAGTGCCCCTGCCACGGCTCCCGCTTCGCCTCCGACGGCACGGTCCTCCAGGGCCCGGCCACCAGCCCCCTGGAAGACTGACCGCGCGCGGGCACCGCCCCGCGGCTACGGGTCGGGGGAGAGCCTCTCGATCGCGACGAGGGCCGCGTCGTCGCCGAGGTGACCGCCCGCGTAGGCCTGGAGGTCGGACCGCAGGTGGTCCACGAGGGTCTGCGGGCCGGCTCCGGCCCAGGTCGTGAGCCGTTCGGCCAGGGGGTAGAAGGCACGCCCGCGGTCGCGGGCCTCGACGACTCCGTCCGTGTACAGCAGGAGCACGTCGCCCACCTCGAAGGGGAAGGTCTCCACCGTGACGTCCGGCGACAGGACGTCCGAAAGGCCCAGCGGCGGGCTCGCGTCGGCGGCGTCCAGGGGGACGACCCGGCCCTGCCGCAGGAGCAGCGGGGGCGGATGCCCGCAGTTGACCAGCCGTACCACCGGCTCGTGGTCCGGGATGTCGAGGACCAGGGCGGTCACGAACGCCTCGTCCGTGTCGTCGGTGCCCGCTCCCGCCGCGGTCGGGCCCTCGGTCTCCTCCGTCGTGCCGACGCCCTCCTCCAGGTGGCCGACCAGCTCCGGCAGCTCCTGCTCGCGGTGGGCGGTGACCCGGAAGGCGCCCAGGACGAGCGAGGCCTCGCTGATCGCGTCGAGCCCCTTGCCCCGGGCGTCCCCGATCAGCAGCCGGGTCCCGGACGCCGTGCGGGCCGCCGCGTACAGGTCGCCGCCCATCTGCGCCTCCTCCTCGGCCGCCAGGTAGACCGAGGCGATGTGCAGCGGCCCGGCGCGGTGGGGAAGGGGGCGCAGCACGACGCTCTGGGCGGCCTGGGCGATGGAGCGCAGGCGGATCACCCTCTTCTCGTCCCGCTCGCGCAGGTGGGCGAAGAAGGTCGCGATGACGGAGATCAGGATCAGCGCGACGATCTGGTACGTGTGGTTGAGGTCCGTGATGCTGGTCCGCACGACGGACACCAGCGACTGGGCGAGGACCGCGACCGCCCCCACGAAGGCCGTCATCCGCGGACCCGCGAACGACGCGGTCACCGCCGGCGCGGCGATCAGGAACGGCCCCAGGTGGACGTCGGGCGGCGACAGGATGTCCACCACCGTGACCGCCGTGATCAGCACGAACGGCACGGCGAGGAGCAGCCGCCCACGGGCCCGCGAGGAGCGGGGGACGAGGGCTCGCCGGCGGAGATCCATGAAAAAAGGCATACCTCAGGTGAGGTGACCTGTCCTGTCGCGGCCTAGGAGGCGAGCCAGCCGTGCAGGGCCCTGCTGACGGCGGGCATGGCCACGTACGTCATGAGCACGTTGAAGACGCAGGCGACGACGGCGCTGCTGAGCAGGACGGGGAGCGCGGTGAGGTGCGGGACGAGGAAGAGGGAGCCGAGCACGGAGATGGGGTAGATCGCGAGCGTCGCGCTGATCGCCATCTTCCAGCGGGGCGGCGCGGGCCGCGTCGAGCCCGGCTTCGCGAACCAGGTCTCCATGCCGGTCAGCTCGCGCCGGGCGATCTCGGTGTGGTGGTGTCCCTGGCAGTCGGCGAACCAGGCGGCCCGCTCGGGGGACTCCTGCCAGGTCCGGCAGGCCTCCGCGTCCCGGAACCGGTGGACGAGGAACCAGGGTGCGTCGCCGCCGGAGGAGCGGAAGAGTCCGTATCCGAGGTGGCCGGGGAAGGCGGCCGCCGTCTCGAGGATGCCCTTCGCCCACCGCTCGAAGGCGGCTTCGTGGCCGGGCTCGACCCGGCGGGCTATCAGCAGGGTCACCTCGCCGGTGTCGGCGGGGACGGTGGTGTGCTCAAGGCCGACCGCGGTCACAGAAACTCCTCGTGATCACGCCGCGCCGGTCCCCACTCTACGGGGTGGTGGACGGAGGGGCGTCGCAGGCCCGAGATCGTGAGGACGGAGCGGCTGGCCGACGGGCCGGGGCTACGGCCGTCAAGAGACCGTCAAAGGAGGCCATCCCCTCGCACCCCCGCCATCTCATCACCGAACCCGGCATGGGCTACCGCTTCGAGCCGTAGGCGTCGGCCCCGCGGCACGGACACGCCGTCGCGCTCCTCGACGCATGGGGGGGTCAGGCGGCGCGGCAGAGCGCGGCCGGGTCGGCCGGGGCCGAGGCTCGGGCCACGGTCGCGGGCAGGGGGCCGGTGGTACGGGCGGGGGCCGTGGCCCGCGAGCGCTTGCGGGCGAAGACGACGAGGCGGAGCAGTACGAACCGCGCGACACCGGTGAGCGCGGAGGCCGACAGGTAGACGGCCTGTTCGAGCAGCGCGCCGGGCGCTGCCACCAGCAGGTGCAGCGCGAGCATCGCCAGGCAGGTCACCACGTATCCGGCCGCGGCGGACCCGGCCGACTGCACGTGCTGGCGCCGGCTCGCGCGCCCGCCCGCGCCGAAGGTGAAGCGGGCGTGCAGCTCGGTGGCGAGGAGCGTGGAGGCCACCGTGACCAGGGCGTTGGCGAGGACCCACGGCAGCCACTGGCCCAGCGCGGCCACCGCGAAACCGGCGGTCACCCCCACCCCTCCGCCGCAGAGCACGAAGCGGGCGAAGGCGAGGAAGGCGCCGGGCGCCGCCTGCTCCCGGTTCCGTGCTGTGTCCATGATCCGCCCCCATCGATGACGTGGTCCGCCGAGCGCGCGCCGCTCGTGGTGCCATCATGGCGCATGAATGGCGCCAAGGCGACCCCTTTAGGGTGTCATCGGCGGTGTCGGGGTTCTGGCGGGCCGCGGAACGGGGACAGGACGGGGCGGGGACGGGCCGGGGCGGCGGTCGGCCCTTCAGGGCATTCGGCGCCGGGCCGCCGCGCGGCGCGGGAGCCCGGCCGGGCGGTTCGGGATATCAGTGGTCGCACGCGGCGGTCGGCGTTGATCGCCACTGTCCGGAAAGGCGGGAGCCCCGTGACCGTCCAGCCCATCCCCGAGGGATACCCCCGCGTCACGCCGTACCTCTGCGTCGACGGAGCCGCGGCGGCGATCGACTTCTACGTCTCCGTCCTCGGCGCGACGGAACGGATGAGGATGCCGGCGCCCGACGGCCGGATCGGCCACGCCGAGCTGGAACTCGGGAACTCGCTCATCATGCTCGCGGACGAGTTCCCCGAGATGAACTTCCGCTCCCCGAAGGCGGTGGGCGGCACGCCCATCACCCTCCATGTGTACGTCGAGGACGTCGACGCGGTCTTCGCCGAGGCCGTCTCCCGGGGCGCCAAGGAACTGTCCGCAGTGAAGAACGAGTTCTACGGCGACCGCACCGGGCAGCTCGAGGACCCCTTCGGCCACCGCTGGAACCTCTCCACGCACGTCGAGGACGTTCCTCCGGAGGAGCTGGAGAAGCGGGCCGAGGAGGCCATGCGGGCCATGGGCGACTGAACGGCCCGGAGGGTGGGAGCGGACCGGGTCCGCTCCCACCCTCCTTCTGCTCGTACCGCTACCGCTACGAAGCCGGCGACTCGGTCCGCGGATCCACGAGCTGCTCGCCACGCTCGGCGGGCGACGGTCCGGTACGCGGGTCCGGCACCTGCTCGCCCCGTGCCGCGGCCGGCGCGTCGTCCGGGACGCCGAGGTTCCGCGCGGCCCGGTCGAAGTAGCGCAGCAGCTCCACCGGGAACGGCATCACGAGCGTCGAGTTCTTCTCCGCGGCCACCTCCACCACCGTCTGCAGCAGCCGCAGCTGCATCGCCTCCGGGGTGTCGGCCATGATCCGCGACGCGTTGGCCAGCTGCTGCGCCGCCTGGAACTCGCCGTCCGCCGTGATCACCCGCGCCCGGCGCTCCCGCTCCGCCTCCGCCTGCCGCGACATCGACCGCTTGAGCGACTCCGGCAGCTGCACGTCCTTGATCTCGACCCGGTCGATGTGCACGCCCCAGCCGGCCGCCGGGCTGTCGATCATCAACGCCAGCCCCTCGTGCAGCCGTTCACGGTCCGACAGCAGATCGTCGAGGTCGCTCTTGCCGATGATCGACCGCAGCGAGGACTGCGCGACCTGGCCGACGGCGAAGACGTAGTCCTGCACCTCGATCGCGGCCCGGACCGGATCGACGACCCGGAAGTAGACCACCGCGTCGACCTTCACCGAGACGTTGTCCCGCGTGATGCCCTCCTGCGTGGGGATCGGCAACGTGACCACCTGCACGTTCACCTTGCGCATCCGGTCGACGAACGGGACGAGGAAGGTGATGCCCGGCTGCCGGTGACCGGGCAGCGCCTTGCCCAGCCGGAAGACCACACCCCGCTCCACCTGATTGACGATCCGCATCCCACTGCGCAGTACGACCAGTGTGCAGACCACGACGACCAACAACCCCGCTACGGCGCCTTCCACGGCGGCCACCTTTCCCCGAACGGTGAGTAGACACCGAAGATGACACCGTCCGGGGCCCGTAGGATCCCCGCTGAGCGTCAAAGGCCCGTCAAGAGTCCGCCGGGGCGATGTTCTGGTTGTGGCGGAAGACGTTGTCCGGGTCGTACGTCCGCTTGACCTGGGCCAACCGGTCGTAGTGTCCGCGGTAGGTGGCCCTGACCCGGTCCTGCCCCTCGTCCGCGCCCATGAAGTTGACGTATCCGGCGCCCATCGAGTGCGGGTGCAGGGCCTCCCAGTAGTCCACCGCCCAGGTGCGGATGGCGTCCGCCTCGGACGGTTCGGAGCTGATCCCGCCGATCACGCCGGACCAGATCGCGTCCCGATAGGCCCAGGCGGAGTCCATGGGGCCCACGCGGTGCGCCGCCGCGTCGACGGGGTAGAGGTGCATCGTCGACAGCTCGGTCGGGATGTTCTCCAGGAAGGTGCGGTGCACGTCGATCGAGTCCTCCGTGATGCGGTCGAAGAAGTCACCGCGCCAGTACCACTGGAGACCCTTCGGGATCAGTTCGTCGAACATCGACTGGAGCGCCGGGTACGGGATCGGCGTCGCGAAGTGGAAGGCGGGCGGGGCCGGGTCGCCGACCGGGGCGAACGCCTTGTTCAGGCTCTCCTCGTCCGTCGGGCCCGTGCTGCACCACACCACGCCGCACATCTTCTTGTGGTGGATCTCCTCCGGGAACGGCGGCCCGGGCGCGACCGTCAGCGTGGCGAAGAAGCCGTTCAGGTCCTCCGGCGCCGCCGGCAGGAACTCCCGGTACCAGCGCAGTACGGCCCCGATGTGCTCCGGGTCCCACAGGGTGACGCCGAGGCCGACGTTGTCCACCGGATGCAGGGCGTACGTGAACGCCGTCGCCACACCGAAGTTGCCGCCGCCGCCGCGCAACGCCCAGAAGAGGTCCGGGTGTTCGTCCGCCGAGGCGGTGACGACCGAGCCGTCCGCGAGGACCACGTCCGCCGCGAGGAGGTTGTCGATGGTCAGCCCGTACGCGCGGGTCAGATGCCCGTGCCCGCCGCCCAGGGTCAGCCCGCCGACCCCCGTCGTCGACATGATCCCGGCGGGGGTCGCGAGCCCGAAGCCGTGCGCCTCGTGGTCCAGGTCCCCGAGCTGGCTCCCGCCGCCCACCAGGGCCGTCCGCCCCACGGGGTCCACCCGTACATAGCGGATGCGCGACAGGTCGATCATCAGCGAGCCGTCGGTCAGGCACAGGCCGCCGCCGCTGTGGCCGCCGCCGCGCACCGTCAGCTCCATGCCGCTGTCGCGGGCGTACCGCAGCGCCGCCCGTACGTCCGCGGTGTCCGCGCACCGCGCGATGACGGCCGGCCGGCGGTCGATCATCGCGTTGTAGATGCGGCGGGCCTCGTCGTACCCCTCGTCCTGCGGGCCGATCACCTCACCGCGCAACGCCTCGCGCAGGGTCTCCACCGCCGTGCCGCCCATGGCCACTCCTTCAGGGCACCCCTGACTGTCCGGCCGCGCTACCCCTTCAGTCTCCCTCCGTCACCCGGGCACCGCGAGCCCGGCCGGGGGAGCCCCTCACCGGACCCGGAAGGTGGCCATCATGCCCATGGCCGAGTGATCGAGCATGTGGCAGTGGTACACGTAGTCGCCCCGGAAGGCGTCGAAGGTCACGTGCAGTTTCACCGTCTCGCCCGGCATCACCCGGACCGTGTCCTTCAGCCCCGCCTCGGTCGGCCCGGCGGGCTTCCCGCCGCGCTCCAGGACGCGGAACTGAACCAGGTGCAGATGGAAGTTGTGCGCGGCGCGCTTGTTGGCGTTGGTGACGTTCCAGATCTCGGACGACCCGAAGGCGACGGTGGTGTCGATGCGATCGGGGTCGAACATCCGGCCGTTGACGAACCCCCGCGGATCGGGCCGCCCGTCCTCGTCCATGCTGAGCTCGATGTCGCGGGTGACGGCGGCCCTGGCCAGGGCGGCGGCGGGCGGCAGCTCGCGCAGGACCTTCGGGACGCTGCTGTGGTCCTCGGCGGTGCGCACGACGTCGAAGCGGAGCACCTTGCCGACCTGCTCGGGCTTGCCGGGGCCGCTGTTGGTGAGCACCAGCTTCGTGCCGACGGGATGGCGCGAGAAGTCGACGACGACGTCGGCGCGTTCGCCGGGGGAGAGGGTGAGGACGGGTACGGCGACGGGGCGTTCGAGCAGTCCGCCGTCCGACCCTATCTGCGTGAGCGGGGTGCCGTCGGACAGGCTCAGCGCGAAGAGCCGCAGATTGGAGCCGTTGAGCAGGCGGAAGCGGTACTTGCGTGCCGCGACCTGGAAGTACGGGGTGGGCCTGCCGTTGGCGAGGATGGTGGTGCGGTTCCGGTCGGCCATCGTGTAGACCAGCTGCCCGTTCTCGTCGAAGCGGGCGTCCCGGATCGTGATGGGCACGTCGTACCGGCCCTTGGGCAGCGGCAGGCTCTGTTCGAGGTCGTCGGTGAGCAGATAGCTGCCGGTGAGGCCGCGGTAGACGTGCTCGGCCTCCATGTGGTGGGCGTGGTCGTGGAACCAGAGCGAGGCGTGCGGCTGCCGGTTGGTGTAGACGTACGTCCGCGAGTCGCCGGGGGCGAAGACGTCCATCGGGTTGCCGTCGGAGGAGGGCGGGACGCTCGCACCGTGCAGATGGACGGAGACGGGCATGTCGAGGCCGTTGCGGTGGCGGACGAGGACCCGGCGCCCGGAGCGGGCGTGGATGACGGGCCCCGGGAAGTGCCCGTCGTAGGTGAGGACGTCGGTGGCCCTGCCCGGGAGGATGTGGGCCTTGGCCGCGCGGATGGTCAGCTCGTAGAGGTCCACACCGCCCGTCGAGGCGAGGGGCCGCAGTACGGGCGGTACCGGCATGGCCGTGGAGAAGGCGGGCGGCACGGGGTCGGGTGCGCGGTGGGGACCGGCCTGCGCCGCGTGCGCTTCGCCCCCGGCGAAGGTGCCGGGGGCGAGGAGCGGCAGACCTGCGGCGGCGACGGCGCCGCCGAGCACACTGCGACGGGTGATCATCGGCTTCCTCCCGGTGGTGGGCGGCGAGTGACGCCGGGCTGGTGGCTTCCGGCGGGCCGGCCGACACGCTGTGATCCAGGTCTAACCGAGAGCGAGGAGAAGCGCACACGGCGGCGGTGCTTCCGTGGCCCGTCGCGGGTCGTCGCAGGTCGGCCCGTCCGGCGCGGCGTCTGGCGCGCGGCCCGTTCGGGCCGGCGCCGGACCCCGTACTCCGTGCGGGGAGGCCTCACCGTGCGAAGGCGCTGCGCAGGGCCGGGCCGCGGGTGAGGAGGGCGAGGCGGATCACGGGCAGCACGCAGACGGTCTGCATCACGGCGTACCACGGCGGGCAGACGCCCGGGATCAGGTCGACGCCGATGATCGCGGGCGGCAGGACGACGGCCAGGGTCCGCACCCGGTCGAAGGCCCGCCGGGATCCCCGTGAGGCGGACACGGTCAGCCGGTGGACGAGGACGGCGACCAGCGGCAGCAGGACGGCCCGTACCCACATGAAGGTGTTGACCTGGTGACCGCTGCCCGCCACCACGGCGACCGCGAGGAGGGAGAGCGCGGAGAGCGCGCCGAAGATCTTGACGCTCGTCGTGGCCGTGGCGAAGGCTCGCCGGGTGAGGGCGCTGCCGAGCGGGGCGGCGGTGGACGGGGTGTTCGGGTTGGTTTCCATGCCCAGGACACTGCCGGGCGGCCGGTGGGGCGGGTATCCGTCTGGGCGCACGAGGGGGTGGGGCCGGCCACACTCCTTCGCCGACCGGGGGAGCGCGGGGGTGCGTCCGGTGCAGAGTGGACGCACCGGACGGACGACGAAGGCGGAGGCATGAGGCAGCTGGGTACGTGGGCGGCTCGGGTCGGCGTGGGGTTCTCCAGGGCGTGCGCCGTGGCGGCCGTCGGCATGCTGATCCCCGCCGTGTGGGCCGCCGCGACCGCACTGGGCGTCCGCTGGGGACCTGGCAACCCCTGGTCGTGGCTCGCCCCGGTCGTGCTCGTGGTCGTGGGCACGCTGGCCCTGTCCCGGCCCGTCTGCCGGACCGTCCGTCACCTCGTCGCCCGGTGGACCGGCACCGTCGTCCCCGCCGGCTACCGGCAGGCCCCGCCGGTCACGCGGATGGCGACCGGCTACTGGTGGAACGGCTTCGGGTACGAACGCACCCGCCGCGACGCCCTCATGGACCAGAAGTGGCGCATCCGGTGGAAGGACCCGGCCAACCTGCGCGACCTGCGGTTCACGGCGGTCCTGCCGCTCACCGCGGGCCTCGTCGCCTGCCTGCCGCCGGCCGGGGCGGCCGCGGCCGTCCTCGGTCTCGGGCTCGACGCCTGGGGGACCCCAGGACGTCTCGCCGGAGCGCTCGGCCTGCTGACGGCCGTCGCCGTCTCCCCGTACGCCTGGCGTCCGATCGAGCCGGTCGCCGTGCGCTTCCTGCGCCCCTCGTCCGCGATGGCACTCGCCGAGCGCGTGGAGGAACTGATCGCCCAGCGCGCCGATGTGACGAACGTTCAGGCGGCGGAGATCCGCCGCATCGAGCGGGACCTGCACGACGGGGCACAGGCCCGTCTGGTGGGTCTCGGGCTCTCCCTCGCGACGGCGGAGAAGCTGATGGAGACCGATCCCGAGCGGGCGAAGGCACTCATGAAGGAGGCACGGGCGGGCGCCACCGCCTCCCTGACCGAACTCCGGGAACTGGTCAGGGGCATCAACCCGCCCGTCCTGAGCGACCGCGGCCTGGTCGACGCCCTCCGCGCGCTCGCCCTGGACAGCCCGCTCGACGTCACCGTCGAAGCGGACCTCCCGCACCGCCCGGACCCGCCCGTCGAATCGGCCCTGTACTTCGCCGTCGCCGAACTCCTGAGCAACGCGGTCAAGCACGCCGGGGCGACCCGCGTCCGGATCTCCCTCGCCCGGCGCGAGACCGGCATCCGGATCGAGGTCGAGGACGACGGCCACGGCGGAGCACGTGTCAGGGACGGCGGCGGGCTCGCCGGACTGCGCCGCCGGCTCGCCGTCTTCGACGGCACCCTGGAGATCGACAGCCCGGCGGGCGGCCCGACCCGCGCGACCCTGGAGGTGCCATGCGCATCGTCGTAGCCGAAGACCTGTACCTGTTGCGCGACGGGATGGTCCGGCTCATCGAGGCCTACGGCCACGAGGTGGTGGCGACGGCGGCCACCGGACCCGAGACGCTCCAGGCGCTGCGCACGTGGCGGCCCGATGTCGCCGTCGTCGACGTCCGCATGCCGCCCAGCCACACGGACGAGGGCCTGCGGGCGGCCATCGCCGCCCGCGCCGAACTGCCGGGACTGCCGGTCCTGATCCTCTCCCAGTACGTCGAGCAGCTCTACGCCCGGGAGTTGCTCGCCGACGGCTCGGGGGGCGTCGGCTACTTCCTCAAGGACAGCGTGTTCGACGCCGACCAGTTCATCGACGCCCTCGAACGCGTCGCGGCCGGCGGGACCGCGATGGACCCGGCCGTCATCGCCCGGCTGCTGTCCGGCGGGCCCTCGAACCGGCGCCTGGAGAAGCTCACCGCACGCGAGCACTCGGTGCTCGGCCTGATGGCCGAAGGACTCTCCAACCAGGTCATCGCCCAGCGCCTCTTCCTCAGCGAGAGCGCCATCGGGAAGTACACGACCTCCCTGTTCGGCAAGCTCGGCATCGTCGACGACGGCACCAACAACCGCCGTGTCCTCGCCGTCCTGGCCTACCTGAACAAGGACTGACGGCGGGTCAGCCGGTCTTCGCCAGCCCCGTCGCCCGGCCGTCGGCGTCCCAGGTGATCTCCAGGATCCCGTCGACGGCGGCACGGTCGATCGGCCCGAACACGTGCGGGAAGAGCGTCTCCCCGGAGACGCCGGGCGGCGGGGTCGGCGCGGCGGCCTCCCACTCCGTCCGCGCCGTGAGCCGGCCCTCGTCGAGGAGGAGCACCAGGAGCGGCCGGGGCGCGCCGCGGTAGAAGGCGTTGACGACGGCGAGCGTGGTGGGCTCGTCGGGGGAGCAGTGGACGAAACCCTCCTCGGCGAGGGAGGCGGGCGCGTACGGCTCCTCGGGCCGGGCGGACCATTCGGCGGACGTCACGACGTGGTAGATCATGTGCCGGTTATAGCAGGAGCCGCAGGCCGGCCCCGGGGGCACCAGGTGCGGGCCGGCGGGGGCCCCGGCGTCACCAGGAGCGTCCGGCCTCGATCAGTACGTCCCGTACGCGGGTGACGTGGGGGTTGTCGGGGCGGCCGGGGCGCTGGACGAGATAGCCGGTGTTGATGGGCGGGTCCTCCGGTTCGTGCAGCGGGACGAGCGCGCCGGAGGCCAGCTCGCTCTGGCAGAGATAGCGCGGCAGGACGCTGAACCCCGCTCCGGCGACGACCGCGGCGAGCACCCCGCGCAGATCCGGGACGGTCACGGCGGCGGGGGAGGACAGTCGCGTCCCGAACACGTGCCGCCAGTAGCGGCGGGCGATGGGCAGATCCTCGGCGTACGTGACCAGGGGGACGGGGTGCAGTGCCGCCGGTCCCTCCACGGCGAGGCGCTCCCTGACCCGCTCGGCCCAGACGGGTGCCGCGACCAGGACGAACTCCTCGTCGGTGAGCGGTACGGCGGTCAGCGCCCGCCCGCGCGGCCTGAAGGTGGCGATGACCAGGTCGTGCCGGCCCGCGCGCAGCTCGTCGAGCAGAGGCTCGGTCAGACCCGGGCTGACTCTCAGCCGCACGCCTTCGGCCGTCAGCGGGGCGAGGGCGGGCAGGACCCGCGTGCAGAGCAGCTCGGCGGGGCCCGCGAGATGCACGGGGGCGGTCCGCTCGTGGGGCGCGAGCTCGTGCCCGGCCGCGGCGGCGAGCGCGTCGAGCGGCCCGGCGACCCGGGCGGCGAGGTCGTGCGCGACGGTGGTCGGGGCCACGCCGCGGGGCAGCCGCTCGAACAGCTCGCGGCCGGTCTGCCGCTCCAGGGCGCGGATCTGGGTGGTCACCGTCGGCTGCGACAGACCGAGCAGCCCGGCGCCGGCGGTGAACGAGCCCGAGCGGTACACCGCCAGGAAGGTCCGCAGCAGGTTCAGGTCGGCCGGCGGCTGCGCCGCGCCGCCCGGCACGCCATCGGAATCCTTATGTCTCACGGATGCCAAGCCTACTCAGTCCCTATGGGAGGGTCGCGGCCCCGCCCCGGAAGGTCCGCCGGTAGGCGAGCGGGGAGACACCGATCGCCGCGTGGAGGTGCTGGCGCAGCGAGGTGCCGGTGGCGAAGCCGACCTGGCCGGCGATGTCGTCCACGGCGAGGTCGGTGGACTCCAGGAGATGCCGGGCGCGGGCCACCCGCTGCTGGATCAGCCAGCGGCCCGGGCTCATGCCGACCTCCTCGTTGAACCGGCGCGCGAAGGTCCGCAGGCTCATCCGGGCGTGGTCGGCGAGCGTGCTGAGCGCCAGCGGCTCGTGCAGGTTCTCCAGCGCCCACTGCCGGGTCGCCGAGGTGTCGTTGGCGGTCGTCTCCGGCACGGGCTGCTCGATGTACTGGGCCTGGCCGCCGTCCCGCCAGGGCGGCACGACGCACAGCCGGGCCACGAAGTTCGCGACGGCGGTGCCGTGGTCCTTCCGTACGAGGTGCAGGCAGGCGTCCACGCCGGACGCGGCGCCCGCCGAGGTCAGCACGTCGCCGTCGTCGACGAACAGCACGTCCGGGTCGAGCGCCACCTGCGGGAACCAGTCGCGGAAGACGGAGGCGAGGGCCCAGTGAGTGGTGGCGGGCCGGCCGTCCAGGAGCCCGGCGGCCGCGAGGACGAACGCGCCCGTGCAGATGGACACGATCCGTGCCCCGGCGGGCACCGAGGCCAGCGCCTCGGCGACCCCCGCGGGGAGCTCGCGGGAGAGGAGGGACATGTCGAAGGGCGGCAGGATCACGGTGTCGGCCGTGGCGAGCACCTCGGGGCCGTGCCCGACGGTCACCGAGAAGTCGGAGTTGGTACGGACGGGCCCGCCGTCCACCGAGCAGGTCAGGACCTCGTAGTGCTCGCCCACCGAGCCGAACACCCGGCTCGGAATGCCCAGTTCGAAGGCGTAGACCCCGTCCAGGGCGAGGACGGCGACACGATGACGGTCACCCGTGCCAGAACTCATGGCAGGATCCCTTCGAAAGATGGCATTCATGCCATGGTACGCGGGTCGGCCGGCGGCGAGTCTGGACGGCATGACGAATCAGCCCACCATGCGCGCCATCAGCCAGGACACCCTCGGCACCCCCGACGTCCTCAAGGAGGTCGTGGTCCCGCGGCCCACGCCCGGCCCCAGCCAGATCCTCGTCGCCGTCCGCGCGGCCGGTGTCAACCCGACCGACTGGAAGCACCGCTCCAGCCCCCTCTTCCTCGACCGCCTGCCCCTCGTCCTCGGCTGGGACGTCTCCGGCGTCGTCGAGTCCGTGGGCTTCGGCGTGACCCTGTTCAAGCCCGGCGA
This sequence comes from Streptomyces sp. NPDC002825, assembly GCF_040295385.1. NCBI lineage: Bacteria > Bacillati > Actinomycetota > Actinomycetes > Kitasatosporales > Streptomycetaceae > Streptomyces > Streptomyces sp. NPDC002825. The sequence continues at coordinate 301,699 of NZ_JBEOVH010000006.1, read as the reverse complement.
CGAGGTCTTCGGGATGCTGCCCTACCCGTACGGCGTCGGCTCCCACGCCGAGTACGTGACCGGCCCGGCCCGCGCCTTCGCCCACAAGCCGGCCGGGCTCGACCACGTCCAGGCAGGCGCCCTGCCGCTCGCCGCCCTCACCGCGTACCAGGCCGTCGTCGACACCGCCCAGGTCCGCCCCGGCCAGCGGGTCCTGATCCACGCGGCCGCCGGCGGCGTCGGGCACCTCGCCGTCCAGATCGCCAAGGCCCGCGGCGCGTACGTCATCGGCACCGCGAGCGCCCCGAAGCACGAGTTCCTCCGCTCGCTCGGCGCCGACGAGGTGATCGACTACCGCACCACCGACTTCACCGAGGCCGTCCAGGACGTCGACGTGGTCGTCGACCCGCTGAGCGCCGACACACGCATCCGCTCCCTCGACGTCCTGCGCCCCGGCGGCATGCTCGTCTCCCTGCGGCCCGTCGACCCGGACGAGCCGGCGAGGGCGGCCGCGCGCGGCGTCCGCCTGGAGGCCCTCCTCGTCGAGGCCGACCACGCCGGCATGAACGCCGTCGCCGCCCTCGCGGCCTCCGGCGCCCTGCGCGCCCACATCGAGGCCGTCTTCCCCCTCGCCGAGGCCGCCAAGGCGCACGCCCTCGGAGAGACCGACCGCACGTCGGGCAAGATCGTCCTCACGGTGGACGGCGGACCGACGGGGGAGTGAGCCCTACGCCCTTGTGCCGGACGCGGTGAAGACGGGGATCGCCAGGAAGAAGCGGCCCCCGGCCGCCCGGGCGGTCTGGTCCGCCGTCCAGGCCGCCGCCTGCTCGGAGGTGATCGCCCCCGTCCGTACCGCCGACTCCGCGAGGCCGGTCGCCAGGGGGAGCCGACTGGCGTCGGTGAGGACGGCGGTGGACACCTCCACCGCCACGTCCTCGAAGCCGTGGTCCAGGAGCAGGCCGCGGAAGCGGCGCGCGACGCGCGGTCCGGTGACCAGGTCCGCGCGCGCGTGCACGATCCTCCGGGTCAGAACGCCGTCCCCGGCGTCGAGGACACAGGTGTCCCAGTCCTGCCCGCTGAGCACGGCCTGCCCGCCCGGCGCGAGGACCCGGCGCGCCTCCGCGAGCGCCGCCGCCGGATCGGGCAGCTCGTGCAGCACCTTGTCCGCGCGGTACGCGTCCCACGCGCCGTCCTCGTAGGGCAGCGCGGTCGCGTCCGCGACGGCGAACGCGTGGCCCGGGTGGCGCCGCCGGGCCTCGGCGATCATCTCCTCGTCCCGGTCGACACCGGCGGCGAGGGCCCCGAGCGCGCCGGCCTCGGCGACGGCGAGCCCCCCGCCGCAGCCCACGTCGAGCAGCCGGGTCCCCGCGGTCACCCCCAGGAGCTCGTACGAGCGGGCGCGCAGCGCGGCCGCTCCCGGGGCGCGGTCGACGGCGTCGAGGACGGCGAGCAGAGCAGGAAGGTGGTCGCGGCCCGAACCGGCCGCACGAGTGATGGACATGGCGACCACGCTCGTGGTTAATGCCGACATGAAGTCAAGCGGTACGCCTCCCACTCCTCCCACGATGAGCATCGGCGAAATAGCGGGCCGCTTCGGTCTCGCCACCCACGTGCTGCGGCACTGGGAGTCCGCCGGTCTCCTCGCGCCCGCACGTGACCCCCACGGCCGCCGCCGCTACGACGACAGCCACATCACCCGCGTCGCCGTCGTCCTGCGGGCCAAGGGGGCGGGCCTCGCCCTCGACGACATCCGCGAACTGCTGCGGGCCGGCGAGCCGGGGGTCCGGCGGCAGCGGCTCGAAGCGCACCGCGAGGAGCTCCGGCGCCGGGTGGCGGAGGTGCAGGCCTGTCTCGACCTCGTCGAATGCGCGCTGGGCTGCGCCCACGACGACCTCGCCGCCTGTCCCCGGTTGCGGGAGGTCGTCGCCGCGACCGGTACGAGCGAAGCTACTCGCTCGTACGGTCCGTGATCGGCGGCCTCTCCCCGCGCGTTCGCGTTCCCGCCGGTGGATCCTGGAGGTAAGGGAAGGGGCCGCGCCCCGGTGTTCGCGCGGCCCGGCGATGCGAGGAGGCGGACCATGAGCCGCACGCTGGAGTGGACGGTCGGCGTCGAGCTGACCGAGGACAGCGGCAGGACGAAGGCCGAGGCGACGCTGAGCACCGGCACCTCGACCCTCACGGGCCACGGCTCCGCGCGGTGCAACCCGGCGGACGTGGACGTGCCGGCGATCGGCGACGAACTCGCCGCGAGCCGGGCCATGAAGGACCTGGCCGGCAAGCTCATGCGGGAGGCCAACCGGGAGATGGAGGCGGTGGGCGCGGGGACCGTGCCCCAGCACACCGGCCCCGGCTACGGCTGGCCGGAGGCGGTCTCCTGACGGAACCGCCTCCCGCACCGGGAGCCCGACGGGCGGACGACGCGCCGCCGGGCTCCCGGCGCGTGCCCTGAGGGGTTCGGGGCCCGGGGGTGACGGGACCGGGGAGGGCCGCGCCGGGGCCGGAACGCCGGGCTACGGAGCCTCGCCCCCGGGAGCGCCGTCGTCCTCCCCGTACGCCATCCGGTCCACGACCTCCACCACCCCGTCCACCGTCTCGCACAGCCGCACCAGGATCGGGCCGAGGCCCGGGCGTTCCAGGGTGCCGCTCAGCGTCACCCGGCCCTCGTCGACGTCGATGTGCACGGTCGAGGGGGACAGGTGCAGGATCCGCACGATCACGTCCTCGCGGATCTCCTCCTGGATCGAGCGGTCCCTGCGCAGGAACAGCTGGAGCAGATCGCTGCGGCTGAGCACCCCGATCAGCCGGCCGTCCGCGTCCACGACCGGGAGCCGCTTCACCCGGTGCCGTTCCATCAGACGGGCCGCCTCGACGGCCGTCCAGGAGGGCCGGGCCGTCACGGCGGGGCTCGACATCATGGCCTCCGCCGAGCTCGGCCCGTCCTTCGCGGTGTGGCGCCGCAACAGGTCGGCCTCGGAGACCACGCCCACAGGGCGGTTCTCCTCGTCGACCACGGGGACCGCGGTGATCCCGTACTCGTCGAGGAGCCGCGCGATCTCCTTGAACGAGGTCCCCCGCTGCACCGCGACAGCGGTGGGCGTCATCAGGTCCGCGACACTGCGGTGCCTCATCGTCCGTTCCGTCCCTTCTGGGTGCCTGCGTCCATGATCCCGCACCCGGCGGAACACGTGGTGCGGCGGGGTGCGTCCCCAGGGCTTGTGGGCTTGACGTGACCATGGTTACCTCCGGTAAGTCGTCGTCGTGCCACGGAAGAAGGACCCCCATGCCCTCTCCCCGACCGTCCGGGACCCGCCGCTTCCTCGGAGCCCTCGCAGCCGCCCTCGTGCTCGTCACCACCTCGGGCGGCAGCGGCGCCTCCGCCGCCCCCGCCGGACTCCAGGAGGTGATGTTCGTCGGCAACAACTGGGACGGCACCGCCGACGTCATCTCCTCCCGCGGCGACTTCCACCGCCTCGGGCGCGTGAACGTCGTCCCGGACAAGGAGGAGCGCCTCCGCGAGATCTATCTGAACCCCGTCAAGCTCGCCTTCTTCCTCGGCGTCCGCAGCGGGCCGGGCGAGGGCCACGACCAGTTCGTCGACGACATGTACGCGACCCCCGACGGCTCCGCCATGGTCGTCTCCCGCCCCAGCTTCGCCGATGTCGTCTCCCTCGACCTGCGGACCGGACGGATCAACTGGCGCTTCCCCGTGGCCGGTTACCGCGCCGACCACATGGCCGTCTCGCCCGACGGCACCCGCGTCGCGGTCTCCGCCTCCACCGCGAACACCGTGCACGTGCTGGACGTCGCCACCGGACGCCAGGTCGGCTCCTTCAAGACCGGCGACAAGCCCCACGAGAACGTCTTCACCTCCGACGGCCTGCTCTGGAACATGTCGATCGGCGAGGTCACCACCGCGCTCGACGCCCCCTGGCTCGACTGGACCAAGGGCGACCGGAAGATCACCGTCGTCGACGCGCGCACCTTCGAGACCGTCCGCGTCATCGACATGCGCGACCGCCTCGACGCCTTCGGGCGCGGCGACCTCTCCGACGCCGTCCGCCCGCTCGTCTTCACCCCGGACGAGAAGAAGATCTACTTCCAGGTCTCCTTCTTCAACGGCTTCCTGGAGTACGACGTCGACTCCGACCGCATCACCCGCCTCAAGAACCTGCCCGGCAACCCGGCGACCGACCCTGACCGCACCACCTGGGTCAACGACTCGCGCCACCACGGCCTTTCGATCAGCCCCGACGGCGACAAGCTCTGCGTCGCAGGGACGATGGACGACTACGCCACGGTGGTCGACCGCGCCACCCTCGACCAGGGCCCGCTCGTCCCGGCCTCCAAGCCCTACTGGGCGACCGTGAGCGGCGACGGCAAGGCCTGCGTCATCTCCGAGAGCGGCGCCGACCGGGTCACCGCGATCGACTTCGCCACCGGGCAGCGGGTGGCCTCCGTCGACGTCGGCGACCACCCCCAGCGGGTCCGGCTCGCCCGCGTCCCCGCCGACTGGACCGGCCCCACGGCCGGCTGACACCCCGGACACGAAAGAAGGGGCTGTCGGATCCGCACCCGGATCCGACAGCCCCTTTCCCTGCGGGCTCAGGACCTGTTGACGGCCACTTCGTAGAGCGAGTAGCCCCAGTCCGTGGCCCGCTTCACCCCGTGCACGCGCACATAGCGCGCCGACTGCGAGTCGAACGTCGCCGTGTCGTAGCCGCCGTCACCCGCGTCCGTGGACCACGCGGTCCGCCAGGTCGTGCCGTCGTCCGACAGCTCGATCCGGTACGCGCGCGCGTAGGCCCGCTCCCAGTCGAGCGTGACCCGCCCGACCGGACGCACCGAGCCCAGGTCCACCTGGAGCCACTGGTCGTCCTTCCACTCGCTGGCCCAGCGGGTCCCCGTGTCGCCGTCGACCGTGAGCCCCGGCGAGAAGTTCACGAAGGGGTTCCACCACTCCGTGGTCGAGGCCGACGCCGGCCGCCCGGCGGCCAGGTTCACACCCGGCTCGTGGTCCTCGGTCTTCTTCCACGTCGTCAGGTACGACTCCGCTCCCCGCGACAGCTCGTCCACGACGCCCTGGCCGCCCGGGGTCAGCCGGATCTGCTCGATCCAGTCCGGTACGAGACCGTTGTGCGCGGCGCCGTCCGTGTTGAGGTCCCAGGTGCGCTCACCGGTGACCTGGCGGTCGAGGACCGAGCCCCCGTCGAAGCTGCGGAACGGGTACTTCACCGCGTTCGGGGCGTCCGCCCCGACCGGGCCCGGCCAGCCGCCGACCCCGTTCATGTCCGTGCCGTAGCCGAACCCGACCCCGTACTTCTTGCGCAGCTCCGCCTTCTGCGAGGCCTCGCCCACGAAGCCCTCGGCGCTGTGCATGTACGAGGCGGCGAACCCGCCGAGGCGGTAGAGCCGCTCGGTCCAGTCCAGGTCCATCCAGCTGTGGCTGGACAGGACGCCGGGGTACTCCTGCGCCTCCAGGATGTCGAGGGCCCGCCCCGCGGCCTTGACGCTCATGTGGTCCAGCTCCAGCATCATCCCGCGCTGGATCATGCCCTTCAGGGCGTACTCGCCGAGCCGCGTGAGACCCCGGGTGTTGCACTTCGCGTCGGAGGCGTACGAGGGGACGCTCACGCCGGCCGGCAGCTTCTCCGCCATCGCGGCGGGCGCGGCGGCCAGACCGATCGGGTTGTCGTGCTGCGGGCCCGCGCACTTCTCGGTGGCCCAGAAGGTGCCCGTCGAGAGGAACTGCCCGATGTTGACCGCCACGCCCGTCGTCCCGCTGTCGAAGCGGACGCCGCAGAGCGCGTTGTCGAACTTGTGGCAGAGGAACATGCTGCGCACGCCGAGCGCGTACAGCTCGTCGAGGCCCTTGTCGATGTCCTCCTGCCCGCACTGGGCGATGTCGAGGATCTGCTTGCAGCCGAAGGGTTCCGAGGTCTCCACGCCGAGGACGACGGCGAGCTTGCCCTCCTTGATCACCGAGCGGGCCTGGTCGGCGCTCGTGACGATCCGGAACCAGCCCTTGCCGGGACCGCCGTACATCCCGTCGATGTAGTCCTGCATCTCGTACGTCTTGCGGGCCTCGAGACGGATCGCGGTCATCTCGTCGCAGCTGCGGTCCCGGGGCAGGAGTGAGCAGATCAGACCGTTGGTCACCAGGTCGTTGACGAGCACCCGCTGTCCGCCGCGCCAGGCGCGCTCGACCCAGGCGTAGTAGTTCTGCTGGTGGCTCAGCGAGTTGTTGGCGGGCCAGTCCTTGAACGTGGGCCAGCCGACCGGGTCGTGCTTCCCGTTGTCACCGCCCGTGAGGTGCTCGAAGAGCGCACCCGAGCCGTCCGGGTAGTGCTCGGGACAGTCCTTGAGGGCGTCGGCGACACCCGCCGGCGAGAACGGCGCCCCGCAGATCATCCGGCCGCCGAAACCCTCGCTGGACATCAGGTGGTTGTGCGCGTCGACGAACCCGCGCACCTTGCCCTGCGCGTCGGTGCCCTTGAAGGGGGCGCCCGTGACGTTGATCTGGGAGTCGGGGGCGGGACGTGCGGTGGGTTCCCACCAGGAACCGGCGTCGGCCGCGGGGACCGGCCCCGCGCCGAAGACGACGGCGGCCAGGGCGATGAACAGCGAGACGAGGGCGAATCGCCCGCCCGCTCTGCGCGATGTTGGTCGATTCATGGTCAGCGATGCCTTCGGTCATGGGGGTGTACCGGGCTGGGCCGCCGCCTGTTTCTTGCGGTAACAGCGGCTCGGCCTGAGGATCGCGAGGATCGCCGAGTGAGTCAAGGGTCCGGGTCAAATGACCTGTTGATGAAGTGTCAGCCTCCGATCAGGGTGACCAGTTGTTCGGCCGTCGCGTCGAGCAGTGCCGCCGCGGTCCGCTCGTCGCCGAGCACCAGGTACTGCAGGGTCAGCCCGTCGATCATGGCCGCGAGCAGATGCGCGAGCAGGCCCACCGGCACCTTCGGCTCGACCCCGCACACCGCGCAGACCTGCTCGATCAGGGTGGTCCCCGAGGCGACGTACTGCTCGTACTGGGCCCGCGCCAGATGCTCGAACCCCTCCTCGCGCAGGGCGTACTGGGTGAGTTCGTACGTCAGCATGTGCTCGGCGGGATGGGCCGCGACATGGGCCCAGTACGTGCCGAGGGCGCCCCGCACCGTCTCGCGCAGGGTCGCCCGGGGCTCGACCGCGGACATGACGTGGGCGACGTAGGTGTCGGTGATCGACTCGATGGCGGCCTCCAGGAGCGCCTGCTTGGAGTCGAAGCAGTAGTGGAAGACGCTGAGGGAGACCTCCGCCTCGGCGCAGATCGAGCGGGTCGTGGTCCGGGCGACGCCGTCCCTGGTCATCGCCCTGATCGCCGCCTCGACCAACTGCCTGCGTCGTTCGGCCGACGGCATCCGCGCCATGGTTCCTCCTCGCGTCCGGCGCACAGGGTAACCGCAGCACCCCCGCGCCCCTCCTCTCGGCCGGTCCCGTCCGCGACGGGACCGGCCGAGAGGGCCGTCAGGGGGTGTACGGCGTGTCGCTGTGGTGGAGTTCGGTCAGGGTGGGCTCCGTCACGCGGTACACGGCGGAGCGGCGGATCGTCACGGCGGCCGAGGGCTCGGAGTCCCCGCGCGTCAGGTAGACGACGGTCGCCTGGCGCGGTGCCGGTGACGAGACGTCGATCGACTCCACGGGGGTGCGGTCGCCGAGCGAGGCGGCTGCCACGGGCACCGGGGAGCCGGAGTCGTTGCGCCAGGTGACGAGGCCGTAGAACTTGCCCGTGCCGCCGGTGGTGACCTTGACGGCCGCCACGGCGTCCTCGGCGGGGTCGCCCGTCATGTCCCCGATGCCGCACTGCGGCTGAAGCTCGATCACCACACCGTCGCCCTCCCAACGTCCGTCGGTGAAGGCGACCGTCCCGTCCGGGGCGTCGGGGAAACGGAAGGACGACGTCTGCAGCGGGGCGTTACGCAGCTGGTCACACGTCAGTGCGGCCGCCGAGGCGTCCTTGCCCGGCTGCGTCGGCTTCTTCGACGTCGTCGGCTTGGCCGATTCCTTGCCCTTGCCCTCGCCCTTCCCCGGAGCCTTCGAAGCGCCCGCGGACTTGTCGGGCGCGGGCTTCGCACCCGCTCCGTCGCCTCCCGTGTCCTGGCAGCCCACCGTGACCGATGCCAGCACCAGGGCAGTGACCAGCCACGTTCCGCGTGCTGTCCGGCTTCTCTTCCCGTTCACCGCAGGACCCCCTTGTGTCCGTTCGCGTCGTCCGTCCGCCGTCCGGCAGGTCCGAAGACGCGTCGTCCCGCAGCGCGGTTGCGGGTGCGGGGCAGCGAGGAGGGCAAGGCCATCGTGGCCTGTACTCGTCCCCGCGACGGGAGATGATAAGCCTTCCCGCGCTCCCGCCTCGTCGGCGAGCGGTCTGGCCGCGCAGGGTGTTTCCGGGTGCGTCCTCCGCGAGGTCAGTCTTCTTCCGGGTCCTTCACGTGAAGGACCTCGCGCAGCGCCGCCACCGCGTGGGCCCGGTGCTCGTCGAGCCAGCGGACGGTGGCCTCCTCGTCGCCGTGGCGGAGTGCGGAGATCACGGCGCGGTGCTCGCGTATGGCCTGCTTCCGGTGGGAGGGCTCGGTGTAGTAGAGGGAGCGGTACGCGTCGGTGGCGTCCCACAGGGTCGTGATGAGGCGGACCAGGCGCGGCATCCCGGACGCCTCGATCAGGGTGAAGTGGAAGAGCCGGTTCGCCGCCGCCATCGCGGCCACGTCCCCTTCGCCGGCGGCCCGTTCCACGTCCCGCTGGATCCGTTCGAGCGTGGCGACCGTGCCGTCCGGCATCCACCGCACGGCCATGCGGACCGCCTCGGTCTCCAGGAGCTCCCGGATCCGGTAGATCTCCTCCAGGTCGTCGAGGGAGAGCTCCGCGACGAAGTAGCCCCGGTGCACGTGATGGACCACCAGGCCCTCCGCCTCCAGGGCCTTCAGGGCCTCCCGGAGCGGCACCCGGCTCACCTCGAACCGGGCCGCCAGGGCCTCCTGACGGATCGGGCCGCCGGGTCTGAGCTCCCCGCTGGTGATGGCGCGCCGCAGTTCCTCCAGGACGAACTGCTGGGCGGTCTGCGGCCGCCGCTTCTGCACCGCGCTGCTCATCGCCTGTGACCTTCCGTTCCCTCGTGTCGCCTCCGGTTGACTTCCTCCGCCGGAGGCGACCATCTTCCTACGCGGGGCCGTTCGCCGCCGACCCCCTGTGGACAACTCCGCCCAGCTCCGACCGGACGCCGTCGGTGTGCTCGCCGAGGCGCGGGGGAGCGGTGCGGTACGCGGCCGGGGTGGCGTCGAGCCGGATCGGGTTGGCGACCTGCCCGGGACCGGCCGCGGACTCCGGGACGCGAGGGGCGAGCCCCAGCCGGTCGGCGAGCCCGAAGGCGGCCGCCAGGTCGTTGATCGGCCCGCAGGGCACACCGGCCGCGGTGAGCTCCTCGAACCAGCCGTCGGCGGTACGGGTGCCGAGCGGGCCGGCGAGGGCCTCGACCAGCTCCTCCCGGTGGGCCACCCGGGCCGTGTTCGTCGCGAAGCGCGGGTCCTCCGCGAGCTCCGGCCGTCCCAGCCGCCCGCACAGGGCCCCGAACTGCCGGTCGTTGCCGACGGCGAGGACCAGCGGCCGGTCCTGCGCCTCGAACACCTCGTACGGGGCGATGCTCGGGTGCCTGTTGCCCATCGCGCGCGGTACGACTCCGGCCCCGAGGTGGGCGGCGGCCTGGTTGGTGAGCGCCGAGAGGAGGGAGGTGAGCAGGGAGACCTCGACCCGCTGTCCCTCGCCGGTGCGCTCGCGGTGCCGCAGGGCGGCGAGGACGCCCATCCCCGCGTGGAGGCCCGTGATGACGTCGACCAGGGCGACCCCGGCCTTCGTGCCCTGCCCGTCCGGTTCGCCCGTCACACTCATGAGTCCGCCCATGGCCTGGACGAGCAGGTCGTAGCCCGGCAGCCGGGCGCCCTCGGCGGTGCCGAAGCCGGTCACCGAGCAGTAGACGAGCCCGGGGTTGCCCGCCTTCACGTCCTCGTACCCGAGGCCGAGCTTCTCCATCGTGCCCGGGCGGAAGTTCTCCACGAGGACGTCCGCGCGGTCCACGATCGCCCGGGCCGTGGCCAGGTCCTCGGGATCCGTGAGGTCGAGTGCCACGGAGCGCTTGTTCCGGTTCACGCCGAGGAAGTAGGTGGCCTCGCCGCCGGCGAACGGCGGGCCCCACGCGCGCGTGTCGTCCCCGGAGCCGGGCCGCTCGATCTTGATCACGTCCGCGCCCAGGTCGGCGAGGAGCATCGTCATGTACGGCCCGGCCAGCACCCGGCCGAAGTCGGCGACGACGATCCCGGACAGGGCGCCCGGTTGGTCTGCGCGCATGCGGCTTCCTCGCTCCCACTGGTGATACGAAGATTGGAGATTGGATCCAATCGGACCGTACGGGCCGGATCTCGGATTTTCAATACTGGATCCAATATTCGATCTGGGGCTACGCTTCGGCTCGCCGAGTTGCCACAGTCGCCAGGAGGCCGTCCGTGAAGTCGCCGTCCACTCCCGTCCACCCCTTCGACCTGCTCGCCGTCGACGGACTCCTGACCGACGAGGAGCGCGAGATCCGGAACACCGTGCGTGCCGTCGCCGACCGCGAGCTGCGGCCGCACGTCGCCGGCTGGTTCGAGAAGGGCGAGATCCCCGCCCGCGAGCTCGCCCGCACCCTCGGCGGGATCGGCGTGCTCGGCATGCACCTGGAGGGCTACGGCTGCGCGGGCACCAACTCCGTCGCGTACGGCCTCGCCTGTCTGGAGCTGGAGGCCGTCGACTCCGGACTGCGCTCCCTCGTCTCCGTACAGGGTTCGCTCGCCATGTACGCGATCTGGAAGTACGGCTCCGAGGAGCAGAAGCAGCGCTGGCTGCCGAAGATGGCGGCCGGCGAGTACATCGGCTGCTTCGGTCTCACCGAGCCGGACGCCGGATCGGACCCGGGCGCCATGCGGACCAACGCCAAGCGGGACGGGTCCGACTGGGTGCTCAACGGCACGAAGATGTGGATCACCAACGGCTCGGTGGCCAACGTCGCCGTCGTCTGGGCGCGGACCGAGGACGGCGTCCGCGGCTTCCTGGTCCCGGCCGGCACCCCCGGCTTCAGCGCCCCCGAGATCAAGATGAAGCTCTCGCTGCGGGCCAGCGTCACCAGCGAGCTGGTTTTCGAGGACGTCCGCCTCCCGGCCGACGCCATGCTGCCCGAGGCCCGCGGTCTGTCCGGCCCGCTCGGCTGCCTCAACGAGGCCCGCTTCGGCATCGTCTTCGGCGCGCTCGGCGCCGCCCGCGACTGCCTGGAGACGGCGATCTCCTACGCGAAGGACCGGGTCGTCTTCGCCCGTTCCCTCGCCTCCTACCAGCTGACCCAGCAGAAGCTCGCCGACATGTCCGTCGAGCTCGGCAAGGGCATGCTCCTCGCCCTCCACCTCGGGCGGCTCAAGGACGCGGGCGCGCTCACCCCCGAGCAGGTCAGCGTGGGCAAGCTGAACAACGTCCGCGAGGCGATCGCGATCGCCCGCGAGTGCCGCACGATCCTGGGCGCCAACGGCATCACCCTGGAGTACCCGGTGCTGCGCCACGCCAACAACCTGGAGTCGGTGCTGACCTACGAGGGCACCAGCGAGGTCCACTCCCTGGTCATCGGCAAGGCGCTCACCGGCGAGCAGGCCTTCCGCTGAACCGGGACGGCCTCCCGGTCGCTTGGGACCGGCGAGCCGTCCCGGTCCCACGGACCGGGCGAGCCGTCCCGGTCCCACGGAACCGGGACGCCGTCCCGGTTCCTCAGCCCGACGTCACGCGGCCGACGAACGCGTCCAGGTTGCCCGTCAGACGGGCGAGCTGTTCGTCGAGGGTGAGGGACTCCTCGTGGCGCCGGTGGCGCAGCTTCGGCTGCCGGCGGCCGCGCACGTAGAGGGAGCAGGCGAGGTCGGCGCAGACGTAGATCCCGACCGTGTTCCCCTCGCGGCCCCGGCTGCCGGCCAGCGGCGCCACCAGGAGAGTGACGCCCGAGGACGCGTGCGCGGTCAGACAGACCTGGCACATGCTCGACTTCACGGCGCTGGTCCGGCCCGTGGCCGGGACCCGCAGGCTCACCCCGAGCGGCCCCTCCTCGCGCGGCACGACCAGGTGCGCCCGCAGGGGCGCGCCCGGGTCGACCCAGCCAAGGAAGTCCAGGTCGTCCCAGGGGAGTTCGGCGAAGTCGAGGGGCAGCTTGAGCCGCGCCGCCTCGCCCTTGGTGCAGTTCACGAAGGACGAGCGGATCTGTTTCTCGGTCAGAGGTTCCACTCGGTGGACCGTACACGGATCCCCGGAGGCGGGCATCCGAATATGGACCCCCGGCGCCTTTCAGGCCACCCAGTCCGGCTGGGCCGGGTCGGCGACGTGTCCCGGGGCGCCGTCCAGGGCCGCAGCGAGCCGCTCCGCCGCCGGCTCGTAGGCGTCCACGGGCAGCGTGAACGGGATCCGCAGCCGGTGTTCGTGCGTGCCCGGGTCCACGCCGAACCGGGCACCGCCCTCCACCCGCACCCCGTGCCGCAGCGCCCGGGAGGCGAGGGCGGAGGCGACCGGCCGGCCCAGGTCGATCCAGAGGCACATCCCGCCCGGCGGCACCGTCCACCGCCACTCCGGCACATGGCGCGCCAGCGCGTCGGTCAGCGCGGCCCGGCGCTGCCGCAACTCGTCGAGCCGCCGGGGGAGGATCACGTCGAGGCGGTCGATCAGGGCGACGGCCACCAGCTGGTCCAGTACGGAACCGGACAGGTCGGCGGTGATCCGGACCCGGGCCAGCTCGGTCACGACCCGGGACGCGGCCCGCACCCAGCCGACCCGCAGCCCGCCCCAGCAGCTCTTGCTCAGCGAGCCCACGGAGACGAGCTGTTCCCCGTCGCCCCCGCCGACCGCCGCGGCGAACGGCGGCGGCGCGGGCACGTCCAGAGCCATGTCCGTCAGCGTCTCGTCGACCACCAGCCAGGTCCCGGTGGCACGCGCCGACCGGGCGAGTTGCCGGCGCTGCTCCGCCGGCATCAGCCGCCCGGTCGGGTTGTGGAAGTCGGGGATCAGATAGGCCAGACGCGGCGCGGTCTGCCGCAGTGCCGCGTCGACGAGCCCGCTGTCCCAGCCGGTCTCGGTCACCGGCACCGGCGTGATGCGGAGCATGCGTCCGCGCATCGCGTCGAGGGCGTTGGGGTACGAGGGGTTCTCGGCGAGCACCCGGTCGCCGGCCCGGCCGAGCAGCGTCAGGACCAGCGACACGGCCTGTTGCGCGCCGCTGGTGACGAGGATCTGCTCCGGGAGGGTCGGCAGGCCGCGGGCCGTGTAGCGCTCGGCGATCGAGGTGCGCAGCGCGGGCAGCCCGTACGGGTGGTAGCCCTGCGCCCCGGCGTAGCGGGGCAGCTCGGCGGCGGCAGCCGTGAGTGCGGCGGCCAGCTCCTCCTCCGGCGCGTGCGGCGCGGCGAGGGCCAGGTCGATCGTCGCGCCCGCGTCGTCGTGGAAGGCGCCGAGCACGGTGGGCGTCTGTCCGTCCGGCAGCGCGGTCCACGTACCGGCGCCGCGCCGGCTGTGCGCGTACCCGCTCTCCCGGAGCAGGTCGTACGCCCCGGTCACGGTGGTCCGGCTGACCATGAGGACCCCGGCGAGCTCCCGCTCGGCCGGCAGCCGCAGACGCAGCGCCACGCGGCCGTCGAGCAGCGCCTCCCGCACGGCCCGCGCGAGCTCCCGGTAGCCGAAGCGGCCCTCCGGGGGCGGGGTGAGGAGCGAGGCCAGCTGGCGGCCCGTCAGGGTCCGGTCCGCTGTATGGACCACGCGTGCCACTGCCATGCCAATCACTCCTCATTGGCTCTGCTGTCCGGGCCAATAAGGTTACAGACTCCTTCCCAGTGGCCTGGTGGCGCTGTTCTTCGGACGGCCTTCAGGCGTTCTTCGGGGAAAGGAGACGACCGATGTCCGGGCACTTCACCGACCGTGACGAGCGGATGTGGCAGCAGCGCGCTGAGGAGCGGGCGGCCCGCCCCGTGCCGATCGGAACCTGGTTCCGGGCGCTGCGCCGCCGGGCGGCACGCGCCCGCGTGGAGCGGGACGCCGCGACGCCCACGCCTCGCGCCCACGCCTGCGAACCGGCATGAGGGGTCCGCTGCCGCAGGGCGCGGGCCGGATCGTGGTCGGGGTGACCGGCTCGCTCACCTCGCTCGCCGCCCTGCGGTACGCGACCGGCCTCGCCCGCCGCGAGGGCAGGCCGCTGATCGCGGTGCTGGTCTGGGAACCCCCGGAAGGGGAAGGGCTGTTCGTCCGGATGCCCGACCGGGCCTGGGCGCGGCTCTGGGGCGAGGACGCCCGGCGGCGCCTGGAGGACGCGCTCGTCGACGCGCTCGGCGGAGTCCCCGAGGGCCTCGCCTTCGAGGGCCGGGTGGTCCGGGGTTCCCCCGCGTCGGCGCTGTGCGCGGTGGCCGACCGCCCGGGGGACCTGCTGGTCCTCGGCTCGGCTCCGGACCGGGGCCGGTTCGCCCGGTTCAGGCGGCGGCCGGTGCTGCGCGCGGTCCTGCGCCGCGCGACCGGGCCGGTGCTGACGGTGCCGGGCCCGGTCCTGTTCCCCGGCGAGGCCCGCGTCCTGCGGCGGAACGCCCGTACCCCCGTACCGGAGGCAAGGGCCACGTACGCGCCCTGAAGGGGCCGCGGTCACCGCACGATCAGACGACGGGCGCTGACCCGGGACCGGGCGCGGGGGTCGAGACCGAGACCGAGGAGGAGCGAGACGCCGGGACCGAGGACGACGGCACCTTCGACACCGGCGGGGAGAGCGGGGCCGCCGCCGACTGGTTCCGCCGGTCCGCCTGCTGGTCCGGCGGCAGGCTCGTGCCCCCCGCCGCACCGTCCGAGGCGGGCGCGCTCTCCGGGCTCGACGACTCCGGCGACGGCGACGAGGGGCCGGACGTGTCGGGCGGAGACTCGGGCGAGGACGTGGGCGCGGAGGGGGAGAGCGTCGAGAGGCACGGCGACGGGGTGATCCCGCCGCTCGGCGTCGGGGTCTCCGTGCCCGTCACCGTCACGCACGGCACCGGCGAGGACGGGGAGGTGGACGGGGGCGAGCTGGAGGTGGACGGCGGCACGAGGGTGGACGGGGAGGCGGTGGGCGGCGGGGGAGGCGGCGGGGCCGGCTTGTCGTGCTCGCCCGTGTCGCCGGGCTTCCGCGCGAACCAGCCGTCGGCCTCGGGGTCGTACACCACGAAGACGTTCACGACCGTCACCGAGGGCGCCACCACGACGACCTGCTGGGAGTTGAATCCCTGCCAGGGCGTGCCGGTCGTGCGCGGCGCCTTCTGCGCCACCGGGACGGACAGCGGATTGCCGCAGGCGCACCGCACCCGGGGCACGCCGTGGCCGTCCACCATGACCGCCGTCCCGGCCTGGAGCACCGCCTGGTAGGCGGTGGCCGCGCCGTCGCGGAAGCCGTGGTTCGTCACCCGGGTGTCCACCCGGAGCTGGAGCGGGGTCAGGGACCGGAGATAGCCGGGCACGTCGTCCGGCGAGACCCCGACGACGGTGGCGAAGGCCGTGTTCTTCGCGCGCTCCCCGGAGAGGAAGCGGATCTGCTGCTCGACGTCGCAGCTCGACACCGACTTCGTCCCGCCGTACAGACCCGGCGTCGACCCGGACATCTCGGGTACGGCCGTGGCGGTACGGGGCGGCAGCGAGGCCGGCGGGGCGGAACCGGCGTCGGCGCGTGCCGTCGACCGGGTGAAGGGGTCGGGACCGGTCGCGGCGGCGTTCTGCAGGAAGACCTCGCCGCCGCCGGAACCCGCCGTGTCGTTCTTGCCGTCGGGGCGGTTGGTGAGGACGACGGCCAGCGCCGCGGCCGCGACGAGTACGGCGGTGACCGAGGCGACCTTGGGGACGGAGCGCCACCAGGGGCGGCCACCGCCCTGCCCGCCACCGCCCGTCCCGTCACCGGTCGGCCCCCCGCCGCCAGGGCCGGAGCCGCCACCGGACGAACCGCCGCCCCCCGAACCGCCGTGGGGCGGTCCGGGCGGTGGCGGGGGGCCGGCGCTTCCCGGGCGTGTGCTCGGACCCGAGAGGGGGCCCGAGGGGGGACCTGTGGGGGGAACCGACGGAGGGCCGGACGGCGGGTGGGAAGTCACGTTTTTCCCTTTCTTCCGTTCCGCGCCCATTGTGTGCGCCGAACGGCGCCCGTCCGCAAGCGGAGGACACGACCCGGCACTAGCGTGGAGCGGGTGACGAGCAGTCGGATCCCCACCTCCGCGCGGTCACCCGCGCCCCCGACCGGGCCCTACGTCCGCGTCGCCCTCCAGGCCCTGGCCGCCGTGGTCGCCGGGTTCGTCGCGATGGGCGTCGTCGCCGGGCTCGGCCTCTGGGCCGCGGGCGCCGCCGACCTGCCCGGCGGCTTCACCGCCGTCCTCGCCGCGGTCGTCGTCATGGCCTCCGGCGGCAAGGTCGAACTCTCCGGTGACGCGGGCGCCCTCGCCGGCACCCAGGCCGAACTGACCGCCATGCCGCTCACCGTCACCCTGGTGGGCGCACTGGTCACCGGCTACTGCTTCCTGCGCCCCCTGCGGCACCACGCCGTGACCAGCACCCGCGCGCTCCTGCTCCGCGCCGCGAGCGTCGTCGTGCTCTGGCTGGCCGCGCTCGCGGGCACCTCGGCCCTCGCCCGCCACGACTTCCCGCTCACCCTCGGCGGCGGCACCTCCGAAGGGTCCCTCATGGACATCTTCGGCGAGCTCCTGGACGCAACGAACCCGACCGTCGGCTTCCGCACCGACCTCGGACCCACCCTCTTCTACGGGCTCCTGTGGATCCTGGGCGTGCTCGTCGTGGCCCTCCTCGTCTCCCGCAGGACCCCCCTGCCGCCCCGGCTCGTCCACTACCAGGAACCCGTCAGGCCGGCGGCCTTCGCGATGCTCCTGCTGCTCCTCGCGTACGTCGTCGTGGGACTGGTCATCGGGATCGTCGTCGCGGCGACCAAGGGCCACGCCGCGGAGACCCTCGCCGTGCTCCTCCTCGGCCTCCCCAACATCACCTGGCTCGCGCTCGGCGTGGGCATCGGCGGCTCCTGGCAGGGCAAGGCGGAAGGACCCTTCGGTCTGCCCATGCCGCAGATCCTCGACGCCGTCCTGCGGGGCGGGGGCGACAGCCCGGACCTCTCCACCGTCGACCTGTCCTCGCTCGCCGCGCAGGACGCGCGCGCGTGGTGGCTGCTGCCCGTCGCCGCCGTCCTGGTGCTCGCCGCCGCGTTCGTGGCGGCCGTCCGCTCCCCGGCCCGCATCTCCCTCTGGCAGCACTCGCTGCACCTGGGCATCGCCTTCGCGCTCACCATGCTGGTCGCCGCACCGCTCACCCTGGTCGAGGCCCGCTTCGGCCTCTCGGTCCTCGGCATCGGCGACCTCGACTCGCTCGGCGGCGAGGTGCTGCTCCGCCCGGACGTCTGGAAGACGACGGGCTTCGCGCTGCTCTGGGGCCTGGTCCTCGGCTTCCTCGGCGGCCTTCTCGCCTCCCGGGTCCACCGCAAGGGCGAGGTCGTCGACCAGGCCCGTGTCCCGCCGACCCGGCCGTGACGCCGCTCAGGAGCTACAGGTCGTACGACTGGCCGCGACCGGAACCACCAACCCTGACATCGCCGCGCATCTCCTGCTGAGCCCGCCCACCGTCGGGCAGTACGAACCTAGCGGCCCATTCCGTAGACCGGCGGCTTCGTGGTCGGGCGGGTCCGGGAGAGCCTCGCCGCGGTGCCGCGGGCCGCTTCGAAGGCCATGACCGGGTTTCCGTTCCTGCGCCAGGGCTGGGCGCCGCACCACGGGCCGATCAGACGGAACTGCTCCAGGGCCGCCCCGTACATCATCGACTTGAGCATGTAGTGCGCCAGCAGATGGCGCAGGACCGGGAGGCGCTCGTCGTCGGGCGCGACCGCGTCGAACGAGGCGGCGACCTTCTTCAGCAGACTCCTCGTCAGGGGAGAGGCGGACAGCGCCACGCCGGCGGGCCGGTCGGTGAGCTCGTTCAGGGCGTGCAGGTAGATCCCGGCGAGCGGGCTGCCGGGCGGCGCCTTGCGGACCGCCTCGCGGGCGAACCGCATCATCCGCCGGTCGCTGCCGAACCACTTGGCACACCAGTACTGCAGGGCCTGCCAGTGCCCCTCGTAGTGGTGGGGCGCCCGGGCGACGAGGCCTTCCCAGAGCGGCTTGAACCGTGCGCGCTCGTACTGGGCTCCGCGCGCCGCCGTGATCATGACGACCCACGGGCCCGGGTTCGCGGGGTCGAGCAGTGCGGCCTGCCGCGCCTCCTCGATCGCGGCCGGGAGCATCGCACGGAAGCGGTTCATGTCCGAGTCCAGGACCTCGTGGGCGTACCCGCTGCCCCGGATCTCCCAGGCCCGGTGGACCACGAGGCTCGCGTGGAGGGTGGCCGCGTCGCAGTTACCGGGCTCGGCGGCGCGCCACGCGTCGAGCCAGGCGTCGTCCTCCCGGGCGACGTGCTGCAGGAGCTCGAGCCGCGCCCAGCGCTCGTCCCAGTCCTCGCCGGCCGCCGCGACGTACCGCTCGGCGGCCCGCCAGTCGCCTTCCCACGCGGCGTCGGCCACGGACTGCCGCTCCTCGGCCCGGTGCTCCGGCGGGGGAGGGCCGGCGCGGCGCGGGTCGAGCACCTCACGAGGCGGCAGCCCGTAGGCGGACGCCACGAAGTGCGCGCCGGCCCAGTCGGCGGCACGGCCGGGGGCGATGACGACGCGGTAGAACACGGGGAACAGCACGCCGAGCAGGACGACGAGGGAGAGGGTCACGGCGGCGAATCATTCCCGAATCGATCACTCTCCGCAATAGTTCAGGCCAACGATAAGGCGAGGTCAGAGCGGTCGGGACCCTTCGGTCACCAGAGCGGTCGGGACCCTTCGGTCACCGCTGGACCGGAGCGGTCCGGACCCTTCGCCCACCGCTCTGGACCAGAGCGGTCGGAATCCTCCGGTCACCCCTGCGCACAGGCCACCGACAGCCCCGCGCGACCTGCTAGTCCAGCTCCCGGAAGACCGGCCGTGCCCACGCCGGCGGGGCGGGCGGCGCGGCGGGCCCCCGCGGCTCCCGAGGCGCCGCCGAACCACCGCCGGCCGCGTCGGCCAGGGCGGCGCGCACCGCGGCGACGAACTCCAGGCACGTCCCGTACCGCTCCTCGGGCGTCTTCGCCAGCGCCCTCGCGAACACCGCGTCCGCCGCCCCCGGCAGCCCCGGCCGCACCTCGGACAGCGGCGGCGGCGGATCGTACTGCTGCGCCCACAGCACCGCCCAGTCCGTGTCCCGGCGGAACGGCGGCACCCCCACCAGGGTCTCGAAGACCACGCACGCCAGGCTGTACACATCGCACCGGCCGTCCACCGGCTTGCCGGAGATCTGCTCGGGCGCCACGTAGTCGAGCGTCCCGACGAACTCGCCCACCGTCGTGAAACCCGTCAGGGACAGCGACTTCTTCGTCAGCCCGAAGTCGGTCAGGTACACATGCTCCGGGTGATCGCCGTCCGTGCCCTCCGCGACCAGGATGTTCCCGGGCTTCACGTCCCGGTGCACCAGGTCGTGCGCGTGCGCCGCGTCGAGCGCCGAGGCCACCTGGACCGCGATCCGGCACGCCTTCACCGGCGGCAGCGGCCCCTCGCGGTCGAGCAGGGCCGCCAGGTCCTGCCCCGCCACGTACCGCATCGCGATGTACAGGACGCCCTCCGTCTCGCCCGCTTCGAAGACCGGCACGATGTGCGGGTGGTCGATCGAGGCGGCGACCCGGGACTCGTGGGCGAAGCGCTTGCGGAAGGTGTCGTTGCGGGCGAGCTCGGGCGCGAGCAGCTTCAGCGCCACCGTCCGGTCGAGGCGCAGATCCCGCGCCCGGTACACGACGGCCATGCCGCCGCGCCCGATCTCGCCCTCCACGCGGTAGCCCGCGATCTCCTTGCCGAGCAGCCCCGAGGGCCTGCCCGCCGGGATCTCCGGGTCCCCGTGGGCCGCACCGGTGCTCATGGCTCCTCACCCGCCGGTCCCGTCGGCCCCACGACCTGCGTCGGCGGAGGCCCGGCCGCCCCCGCCGGGTCCACCTGGGGCACGACCTGCGTCGGCTCGTAGCCGCGAGGAGCCGAGGCCTCCTCGGCCACCGAAGCGGATCCGGGCTCCTCCGCCGGCCGGGCGGCCTCGCCGGAAGGCGCCGCCGACGCCGCGTACGTACTGAGCCCGACGCCGTCGCAGTACACCCAGCGCTCGTGCTCCGCGTCGTACAGCCACACCGACTCGCCGTCGACGACCATGCCCACCCGCAGCCCGCGGGTCCGCAGCCGGAAGCCCTCGCCGTCGAGCCGGCCCGAGCCCAGCTCCTCCGCCGCCCGTCGGTAGCGGCCGAGCGCGTCCTCGGCGCGGGCGATGAGCGGCCGGGGATCGGCGGTTCGGGTGAGGGGACGTCCGGCCGCCGGAGGATCGTCCGGAACGCTCACCAGGAGGCGGGCGTCGACCCACGCGGTCCAGCCGTTGGAGCACAGCACCCGGCCCCAGTCGCCGGTCCGGTCCACGAGCCGTACCGGCAGGAAGGCGTCGAGCGGCGCGGTGGGCAGCCCCGGATCGGGCGCCTCCCAGGCGGGCAGCCCAGAGCGCGGCACCACGTGCGTGGGCCGGAAGTCCGGCACGTACTCGGGTACGGGGACGCTCACGGCCTCACCTCCACCACGGGGACGCTCACGGCCTCACCTCAGCCACGGGGACGCTCACCGGCCTCACCTCCACCACGGGGACGCTCACGGCCTCACCTCCACCACGGGGACGCTCACCGGCCTACCTCCGCATCACGACCGGCTCGTGGCGGCGCAGCAGCCGGGCCACGGCCAGACCGAGGACGAGACAGAGCACCACCATCATGCCCATGTCGAACAGCCAGGCCTCCGCCGTGTGCCGCATCAGCGGATCGGCGGTCTTCTCGCTCGGCGCGATCTTCCCGATGTCGATCGTCGCACCCATCGCCGCGAACGCCCACCGCGAGGGCACGAGCCAGGCCAGCTGCTCCAGGACGAGCGTGCCGCGCACCTTGAGCAGCGCCCCGCAGAACACCACCTGCACGATCGCGAGGAGGACGAGCAGCGGCATCGTCACCTCCTCCTTGCGGACGAGCGCCGAGACCAGCAGCCCCAGCATCATCGCCGTGAAGGCGAGGAGCGCCACCGCGAGGGTGATCTCCACGAGCGGCGGCATCAGGACGCCCTTGCCGCCGGGCACGTTCAGCGGCACGCCGACCAGGGCCACCAGGGTGAGGACCACCGCCTGCACGACCGTGATCAGACCGAGCACCACCACCTTGGAGGCGAGATAGGCGGAGCGGGACAGGCCGACGGCTCTCTCGCGCCGGTAGATCGTGCGTTCCTTGACCAGTTCGCGCACGGCGTTCGCCGCGCCCGTGAGGACGCCGCCCACACAGAGGATGAGCAGCACGTTGAGCGTCGACTCGGGGTTGAGGCTGCCCTCGGACAGGGCACGGGCCATCGCGCCCATCACGAACGGCAGGGCGATCATGATGGCGAGGAAGGTGCGGTCGGCGGAGAGCGCCGCCGCGTACCGGCGCACGAGCGTCCGCAGCTGGGAGCCCCAGCTCTGCGCCTTCGGCGGCGGCCCCGGCTCGACGGCGGCCCGGCCGCGGGCCGGCAGGGAGGCACCGGCGGGCGCGGGGGCGTCGGGGTGGGTCATCGGGTCCGCGATGTACCGGCGGTGGAAGCGGGAGGTCCGGTACTGCTCGGCCCAGTCGCGGTCCCGGTCGTTCTCGAAGGCCTCGAAGGCCTCGGGCCACTGCTCGAAGCCGAAGAAGCCGAGGGTGTCCGCCGGCGGGCCGTAGTACGCGACCCGGCCGCCCGGCGCGAGCACGAGCAGCCGGTCGCACACGTCGAGGCTGAGCACGCTGTGCGTGACCACGACGACCGTGCGGCCGTCGTCGGCGAGCCCGCGCAGCATGTGCATCACCGAGCGGTCCATGCCCGGGTCGAGACCCGAGGTCGGCTCGTCGAGGAAGAGCAGGGACGGCTTGGTGAGCAGTTCGAGGGCGACGCTCACCCGCTTGCGCTGGCCGCCCGAGAGGCTGTGGATCGGCTGCTCGGCACGCTCCACGAGACCGAGCTCCCGGATCACCTCGTCGACCCGGGCCCGCCGTTCGGCCGCCGCGGTGTCCTCGGGGAAGCGGAGTTCGGCGGCGTATCCGAGGGCCCGGCGGACGGTGAGCTGGAGGTGCAGGATGTCGTCCTGCGGGACGAGCCCGATGCGCTGGCGCAGCTCGGCGTAGTCGCGGTAGAGGTCGCGGCCGTCGTAGAGCACCGTGCCCCGGTCGGCCGGGCGCTGACCGGTGAGCGCGTTCAGGAGCGTCGACTTGCCGGCGCCGGACGGGCCGACGACCGCGAGCAGGCACTTCTGGCCCACCGGGAACGACACCTCGTCGAGGAGGGTCTTGCGCCCGTGGTCGACGGTCACCGCGAGCGAGCGGACGTCGAGGGAGACCTCACCGGTGTCGGTGAACTCGACGAGCTGGCCGCCGATCAGACAGAACGCGGCCCGGCCGATGCCGACGATGTCCTCGGTCGTCACGCGCGCGTCGACGACGGGAGCGCCGTTGAGGAAGGTGCCGTTGTGGCTGCCGAGGTCGTGGATCCAGTACGTGCCGTCGGGGTGGGCGCGGAGCTCGGCGTGCCGCCGGGAGACGACCAGGTCGGCGACGACGACGTCGTTGTCGGGGGCGCGTCCGATCCGGATGCTGTGGGCGGGCAGCGGGCGTACGGAGGTCGGCTGCCGGAAGGTGCCGGTCGCGGCCGGATGCAGGACGGAGGGAGGCCGGGGGGTCACCGGCCGGCCGCGACCGACCGCCGGCGGCTCCGGCAGCGGCAGCGGCGGGGCCTCGGGGGCGGGCTCTTGCAGGGGCGCGACCGCGGCGTCCGGCGGCCGGTCCCGTACGGCGTCCGGCGGGAAGTCCCGTACTGCTTCCGGTGGCAGGTCGCGGACGGCCTCCGGCGGCGGGGGCGGCAACAGGGGCGGGCCTTCCTTCTCCGGTACGGGCCAGGGGTCCGGTACGGGAGTCGCCCCGGGTGCGGGCGCCGACTCGGGCGGGGGCTCCGGCTCGGGTACGGGAGTCGACTCGGGTACGGGCGGCCACTCGGGTGGGGGCTCCGTTACGGGCTCCGGCTCGGGTACGGGATTCGGTCCGGGTACGAGCCGAGGCTCGGGTCCGGGGGCGGGCTGGGGCTCCGGCTCGGCTGCGCGTCCCTGCTCCGGTCCTGCCACGACCCCCGGCTCCGGGGGGAACCCGGGAGGAGGCTCCGGTACGGCACGCGGCTCCGCCGGACGGGCCGGGGCTCCGGTCAGCAGGACCGCGCGCGGCCCGTCGGTCGGATGCCCGAACCGTACGACCGTCCTGGGGCCGACCTCCCGCGGCCGGGCCACCCGCCGACCGTCCGCGAAGGTGCCGTTCGTACTGCCCTCGTCCGTCAGAGTCCAGTGGCCGCCGACCGCGCTGAGCACCGCGTGGTGCCAGGACGCCCGGGCGTCGGCGAGCACGATGTCGCTGGTGGGGTCGCGCCCGATGCGATAGACGCGGCTCGGTTTCATGAGCGTCGCGTCCCCGTCGATCTCGAGGACCAGATCGGGCGCCGCGGGCACGACGGGCCGCTCTGCCATGCGTTGAATTTTATCCGCCGGTGCTGATCGCCGCCCGGGAAGAGGACGCCGGTAAGGTGGGCGTCCGCCGTTCCAGCGGCCCGAACGAGGAGGACGCACCCGTGCCGAAAGGTGTCACCAGGCGACGGCCCCGCACCCGCGCGGCGCTCCTGAAGGCGGCCCTTGAGACCTTCGCCGAGCACGGCTTCCACGCGACGACGATCGAGCAGATCTGCGAGCGCGCCGGCTACACCCGGGGCGCGTACTACTCGAACTTCGCGAGCAAGGAAGAGCTCTTCCTCGCCCTGTTCGACGAGCACAGCGAGCGGACCGTGCGGCGCCTCGCCGAGTCCATCGACGCGCTGACCCCCGAGGAGTACACCCTCACCCGGCTCGCGGAGCTCGCCGCCCGCGTCGAACCGGACGAGCGGGAGTGGTACCTCGTCACCACCGAGTTCACCCTGCACGCCATCCGCGACTCCCAGGCCGCCTGGGTGCTCGCGCGCCACGACGAGCGGCTGCGGGCCGAGATCGCCCGCGGCCTCACCCTCGTACTGCGCAGGGCCGGACGCGAACTGACCGTGGAGGCCGACCGGTTCGCCCGCCTCCTCATCGCCCTGCGCGAGGGCGGTCTCGCGCAGAGCTACGTGGAGCCGGCCGAGCTGCCGCCCGGCACCCTGGAACGGCAGTTCCTCGCCCCGCTCCTGGAGGCGACGACGCGCGAGATCCCCGGCCAGGGGCCCGCGGGTCAGTCGAACAGGTCGGGGTCGGACGCGGTGATCTGATCCCACAGCGGGCGCGCCTGGAACCAGCCGGCCAGGTGCCCGCCGATCTGCCCCCGGGTGAGCAGGGCCGTCTCGCGGTCGATGAGCTGCGGGGTGCCCGCCGCCATCGCCAGGAGCTGCGCCTGGCAGGAGCGCTCCATGGTGACGAACCACCACACGGCTTCGGCGACGGAGTGGCCGACCGTGAGCAGCCCGTGGTTCTTGAGGATGACCGCCTTGAAGTCGCCGAGCGCCTTGGCGACCCGCTCGCCCTCCTCGGTCTCGTTCACGACGCCCCGGTAGTCGTCGTAGATCCCGTGGTCCTCGAAGAACGCGCAGGCGTCCTGGGTGATCGGGTCGAGCGGGATGCCGAGGCTGGAGAAGGCCTTGCCGTGCAGGGAGTGCGAGTGCGCGGCGGCGACCGCGTCGGGGCGGGCCGCGTGCACCCGCGAGTGGATGACGAACGCGGCGCGGTTCACGGGCCGGCGCCCTTCGAGGACGTTCCCCTCGTGGTCCACCAGGATCAGGTCAGAGGCCTTGATCTGGGTGAAGCTCATGCCGAAGGGGTTGACCCAGAAGGCGTTCGGGTCGCCGGGATCGCGCACGGTGATGTGCCCGGCGACCCCCTCCGAGAAGCCGAACCGCCCGAAGATCCGGAACCCGGCGGCGAGCTGCTCCTTCCGGTGGCGGCGCTCCTCCTCGACGGACTCGAAGGTGGGCGGCAGCGGCACGATCGCCCCTTCGGGCAGCGGCCCGACGGCGGCGGCGATGGCGGGCGGCACGGTGCTCATGACGGCTCCTCGGTGAGCGCGGGGTGTACGGGCGGGGGACGGGCCGCGTCGTACGAGCCGGGCGTACGGGCGGGGGTGCACGGGCCGCGTCGTACTACCAGGCCTGTACAGGCGGGGTCGTACGGCCGGAGCCGTACAGGCAGGCATGCGGCGCGCCAAAAGATACAGAGATGTATCCGATGCGACAACGGTCGCGCCGCCCAGCGCGGCACCTGGTTCCCGCTCCTGCTCCTCGGTGCGCTCACGATGGGCGGCGTCCTGGTCGGCCGCCTCACCTTCCGGATCGAGACCGTGCCCTGCCTGCCGGGCCACGCCGCAGCGGCCGACGGCTGCACCCTGATGCGGCAGACGTCGTCCACCAGCGCGTCCGCCCCGGCATCCTCACCGTCGTCCACCAGGCCCGCCGCGTCGAGTTCGGCTTCCTGCGCACGGCCCTCGACCTCACCGCCGGAAACCCCAGCCGGCACCTGGCCGTCCTGGAGCAGGCCGGACTCGTCGAGATCGACAAGGGGTACGAGGGGAAACGCCCCCGCACCTGGCTCTCCCTCACGCCCGCCGGCGCTCGCGCCCTCCAGGACGAGGTCACCCGGCTCAAGCGCCTCGTCCAGCGGATCGAACGCGGGGGACCCGCCCCTGAGTCCTGAGCCTGGGCGGGGTCAGGCGGCGGGCGCTCCGAAGCGGGCCAGGTAGTGCCAGACCTTCTTCACGTCCTGCAGGTCGTACCGCCCCGACGCGGCCGCCTCCTGCACGATCCGGGCGTCGAGCAGGCCGCCGACCGCGATCCGGGCCGCGAGCTCCACGTACTCCGGCCCCCGGAACGTGGGATGGCGCTTCAGTTCGTCGACGGAGACGCGGAAACCGCCGTGCCACTCCACGGCGCACGGCAGCCTTCGTGCCGCCTCCTCCACCTCCGTACCCCGGTGGCTCGGGTCCAGGACCAGCGCCTCCACGTCCCGCCCGATGACGACGGGGCCGTGGACCTGTGCCTCGATGTAGTCGTCGAGCGGATCCTTCTCGTCGGCCTCGGCGAGTGCGATCAGGCGCATCCGGGACGCGACGCCGAAGTCCTCCGGCTCCAGGAAGCTGTCCGGATAGCAGAA
Organism: Streptomyces sp. NPDC002825; assembly: GCF_040295385.1. Lineage (NCBI taxonomy): Bacteria > Bacillati > Actinomycetota > Actinomycetes > Kitasatosporales > Streptomycetaceae > Streptomyces > Streptomyces sp. NPDC002825. Next base: position 275,387 of record NZ_JBEOVH010000006.1, on the reverse strand, counting down.
GGTCGCCCGGTGCACGGCGGTCGCCGTGAGGCGCAGATGGGCGGAGCCGAAGCGAGGGGCGGCCCCGAACGGACGGCGGCGGAAGTCGAGGGCGCCGTACACCGGACGCGTCTCGGCCGGAGCCTCGTCGTACACCCCGCCGAACATGCGGCTCTCCCAGCGCCAGCGGTCCCCACCCGGGTGTGCGGTCAGGCCGCCGTTGCCGGTGCCGGTGACGAACTGGGAGCGATAGACGCCCTCGTCCGCGAGCCGGTGCAGGAAGTGCGGGTGAAAGTTGAGGGTGACCCGCAGAGCCGGGTCGAGGGGCTCGCCGGTGGAGCGGTGCGTGACATGGGCGAGCGCCCGCCGGGCGTGATCATGAAGGGGCGTCATCGAGGCAGTGTGCCGGAGGGCCGGGGGTTGCGGCGCGGGGTTTTCGGTGGCTACGGTCAGGGGCGGGGAGAAAGCGCTTTCCCCATGCCCCTGCCCCCTCCCGCGCTCCTGCACCGCACGGCGTGGGTCCCCTCCCGCGTTCCTTCACCCTGCGGCGTGGGCCCCCGCGCTCCTGCACCGCACGGCGTGGGCCCGTCTCCCTCCACCGCCCGGTCCCGTCCGCCCCTGGAGTCCCTCGCGTGCCCACCGCCGACGTCCTGATCTACACCCGAACGGCGGGCTACCGCCACGACTCCATCCCCGCCGGCGCCACCGCCCTCGCCGAGCTGGCGCGCGAGCTCGGACAAGCGGCCGAGATCACCGACGATCCGGCCGTCTTCACACCCGAGCGGCTCGGCCGCTGCGCCGCCGTCGTCCTGCTGTCCACCACCGGGAACGTCCTGACGCCCGAGGGGCGCACCGCCTTCGAGGCCTACCTGCGAGGCGGCGGGGCGCTCCTCGCCGTACACGCCGCCGCCAACGCCGAACCCGACTGGCCCTTCTACGGCGAGCTGCTCGGCACCCGGTTCGACGGCCACCCGGAGATCCAGCCGGGCCTCGTCCTCGTCGACTCCCACGACCACCCGGCGACCGCCCCGCTCCCGGACCGCTGGCCCCGCACCGACGAGTGGTACAACTTCACCTCCGATCCGCGGCCCTCCGGCGTCCGGGTCCTCGCCCGCGCCGACGAGTCCACCTACCGGGGCGGCACCCACGGCGACGACCATCCGCTCGTCTGGTGCCGCGAGATCGGCCGGGGGCGCTTCTTCTTCACCGCGCTCGGGCACGCCTCGGAGACGTACCGCGACCCGGCCTTCCGCGCCCACCTCTCCGGCGCCCTCGTCTGGCTGACCTCCTGACCCCCGCGGGCCACGCGGTCACCCCACCGCCCCGCCCCTGTTGCGCAGACGCCCAGGGAGCGGAAGGTTGCAGACGGGGGCCGATGGCAGGAGGAGGCACGTCATGGGCATCGCCACCGTGAACCCCGCGACCGGCGAGACGCTGCGTACGTACGAGGCCCACGGGCCCGAGGAGGTCGAGCGGCGCATCGCCGCCGCCCACGAGGCGTTCCGCCAGTACCGCACGACCTCCTTCGCCGAACGCTCCCGGCTCATGCGTGCCGCCGCGACCCTCCTCGACGAGGACACCGAGGACATCGCCCGCACCATGACCACCGAGATGGGCAAGCCGATCGCCGCCTCGCGCGCGGAGGCCGCCAAGTGCGCCAAGGCCATGCGCTGGTACGCCAGACACGCCGAGGAACTGCTCGCCGACGAGCACCCGGCCGAGAGCGACGTCCAGGACTCCGGGGCCGACGTGGCCCGGGTCCACTACCGGCCCCTCGGCCCGATCCTCGCCGTCATGCCGTGGAACTTCCCGCTCTGGCAGGTGATCCGCTTCGCCGCGCCCGCGCTCATGGCGGGCAACACCGGCCTCCTCAAACACGCCTCCAACGTGCCGAGGACCGCCCTCTACCTGGGCGACCTCTTCCGCCGCGCCGGATATCCCGACGGCTGCTTCCAGACCCTCCTCATCGGCTCCCGCGAGGTCGAGGGCGTGCTCAGGGACCCCCGGGTCGTGGCCGCCACGCTCACGGGCAGCGAGCCGGCCGGCCGGTCCGTCGCCGCCGTCGCGGGCGACGAGGTGAAGAAGACCGTCCTGGAGCTCGGCGGCAGCGACCCGTACATCGTCATGCCCTCCGCCGACATCGTCGGGGCCGTGAAGACGGCCGTCACCGCGCGCGTGCAGAACAACGGCCAGTCCTGCATCGCCGCCAAGCGGTTCATCGTCCACCAGGACGTGTACGACGACTTCTCGGAGCGCTTCACCGCCGCCATGAACGCCCTCACCGTCGGCGACCCCCTCGACGAGTCCACCGACGTGGGCCCCCTCGCCACCGAGCAGGGCAGGGCCGACCTGGAGGCGCTCGTCGACGACGCCGTGGAGCGGGGCGCCACCGTCCTGTGCGGCGGCCACCGTCCCGAAGAGCCGGAGCTCGGCAACGGCTGGTACTACCGGCCCACGGTCCTCACCGGCATCACCCCGGAGATGCGGATCCACCAGGAGGAGGCCTTCGGCCCGGTCGCCACGGTCTACCCGGTCAGCGACATCGAGGAGGCCGTGGCCGTCGCCAACGACTCCCCGTTCGGACTCAGTTCCAACGTCTGGACGCGCTCCCAGGAGGACATCGCGTTCTTCGTCCGCGACCTGGAGGCGGGCGGCGTCTTCGTCAACGGCATGACGGCCTCGCACCCGGCGCTCCCCTTCGGCGGGGTCAAACGCTCGGGGTACGGGCGTGAGCTCTCCGGCCACGGCATCCGCGAGTTCTGCAACGCGACGACGGTCTGGCAGCGGGCTTGAGGGGGGCTGGGGGAGCGGGCCTGAGGCGTTTCGGAGGAGGCAACGGGCAGCCCGAAGCTGTTTCCGAGGCAACGGGTTCGACCAGCCGGGTGCTCAGCCCGCCGCCCACTCCAACAGCCGCTCCGCCGACCAGGTGTTGATCACCCGGTCCGGCGGGACCCCGCACTCCTCGGCCCGTGCGCAGCCCAGGATCTGCCACTCCAGCTGACCGGGTGCGTGGGCGTCCGTGTCGACGGCGAAGTACGTACCGGCAGCGACGGCCTGCCGCAGCAGCCGGCGCGGCGGATCGAGGCGCTCCGGGCGGCTGTTGATCTCCACCGCCGTACCCGACTCGGCGCAGGCGGCGAAGACGCGCTCCGCGTCGAACTCGGACTCGGGCCGCAGGCGCCCGCCGGCCACCAGGCGCCCCGTGCAGTGCCCGAGCACGTCCATCAGCGGGTCGCGCACGGCCCGTTCGAGACGGCGGGTCATCGACCGGGCGTCCATCCGCAGCTTGGAGTGGACCGAACCGACCACCAGGTCGAGCCGTTCGAGCAGCTCGGGCTCCTGGTCGAGCGAGCCGTCCTCCAGGATGTCGCACTCGATCCCGGTGAGCAGCCGGAAGGGAGCCCACTCCTCGTTCAGCCGCGCCACCACGTCCAGTTGCTCCCGCAGCCGCTCGGGCGAGAGGCCCCGTGCCACGGTGAGCCGCGGCGAATGGTCGGTGAGCACCGCCCACTCGTGCCCGAGTGCGGCCGCCGTACGGCCCATGGCCTCGATCGTGGCGCCGCCGTCCGACCAGTCCGAGTGCAGATGGCAGTCGCCGCGCAGTGCGGCCCGCAGCTCCTCACCGACGTGACCGTCCGTCCCGCCCGGGCCCAGCGAGGCCTGCAACTCCTCCTCCAACTGCGCCAGATACTCCGGCACCCGCCCCTCCAGGGCCTCGCGCACCACCGCAGCCGTCTTCGGCCCGACGCCCTTCAGCGACTCCAGGGTGCCGGCGGCCGCGCGCCGGGCCACCTCGCCCTCGGGCAGGGAGGCGACGGCGGAAGCGGCCGTACGGAAGGCGCGGGCCCGATAGCCGGGCGCCTGGCCCCGCTCGAGGAGGAACGCGATGCGGTTCAGGGCGGCCACGGGGTCCACGACGACCTCCTCACCCACCGCCGGGGGCGGATTCGGCCGCCACCGGCGCCGGTCCGATCTCGCACCACACCGCCTTGCCCTCGCCGCGCGGTTCCACGCCCCACCGGGACGCCAGCGCGTCGATCAGGAGCAGTCCGCGGCCCGAGGTGGCGGCCTCGCCGGGGGTACGCCGCCGGGGCCAGGCGCTCGACCGGTCCTGCACCGAGAGCCGTACCCGCCGCACCGGTTCGGGCAGCACCTCCAGGGTGAGGACCGCTCCGCCCTCGGTGTGCAGCAGTACGTTCACGAGCAGCTCGCCCGTCAACAGCTCGGCGTCGTCGACGAGTTCCGGCATGCCCCAGTCGCGGAGCGCCTGCCCGACGGCCGCGCGCGCGTCCGAGAGGCCCTGCGGGTCGGCCTGGTGGATGTACTGGTGGATGCGCGGCGCCCGGGGCGTGCCCGGGTCCGGGCTGCGGCGCAGTACCAGGAGCGCCACGTCGTCGCCGGAGCCCCACCGCTCCCAGAGCCGCTCGGAGAGGTGGTCGGCGAGCGGCTCCGCCTGCGGCGGGCCGCTGCTGATGGCGCCCGACAGCGCGGCGAGACCGGACTCGATGTCCGAGCCGGGCTGCTCGACGAGCCCGTCCGTGCAGAGCACCAGCGTCTCGCCGGGCACGAGGTCGAGACGCGTCTCGGGAAACTCCTCGTCCCCGAACACGGTCGCCAGGCCCAACGGGAGTCCGCCCCGCAGCTTGGGCTGCCCGACCCGGCCGTCGGTGTGCCGGATCAGCGGACCGAGATGCCCGGCCCGTACGGCGCGCAGGGTGCCGCTCGCCAGGTCGACCTGCGCGTACGTGCAGGTCGCGAAGCGGTTGGTGTCCAGCTCGGCGAGGAACCGGGAGGCCCGGGCGAGGACGGTCGACGGGGCGTGGCCCTCGCCGGCGTACGCGCGCAGGGCGATCCGCAGCTGCCCCATGATGGCGGCGGCGTGCGTGTCGTGGCCCTGGACGTCGCCGACGACGATGCCGACCCGGCCGCGGGGCAGCGGGATCACGTCGTACCAGTCGCCGCCGACCTGGCGCCCGCTCCACGCCGCGTGATACCGGACGGCGATCTCACCGCCCGCGAACTGCGGGATGTTGCGGGGCAGCATCGTCGCCTGGAGGCCGGTGGCCAACTCCCGCTCCTCGTCGAAGAGGATGGCCCGCTGGAGCGACTGGGCGACGATCGCCGCGAGACCGAGGGCGAGGTTGCGCTCGTCGGCGTTGAACGAGGTGCGGCCGCGGTAGAAGAGGGCCATTCCGCCGAGCGAACGGGCCTGTGCCACGAGCGGGAGGTAGCAGGCGGCCCGGAATTCGAGGCGCGCCAGATAGGGGGCGAGCTCGGGGAAGTCCCTTCCCAGGGACGGGAAGGAGGACACGAAACGGGGGCGCCCGCTCAGCACCGCATCGGCCAGCGGCAGTTTGCGGTCGAGACGGCGGCTGCGGAAGTCGTTGAGGACGTCGAGGGATTCGCCGCTGAGCGCGATGATGTTGAGCGAGCCGTTCTCGACGAGACCGAGCGCGAGACCGTCCGCGCCGAGCCGGGCGAGACCGCCCGGACCGGTCAGGGCGGCCGTCACGTCGTCCACGGTCACCGCGCGCGACAGCGCGTTCGTCGTCCGCTCGACGATGCTCGTCTGGACCTCGCGCCGCTTCTCCAGCTCCTGCACGAAGGCGAAGTGGGCGACCTCGGCCGTCGTGTCCCGCACGACCCCGACGATCCGCCGGGCCCGGCCGTCCCGCGAGCGCAGGATCCGCGCCTGCACATGCGTCCAGTGGGGTGAGCCGTCGGCCTGCGGGATGGGGAAGTGCGCCGTGTACGAGGTCGCGCCCCCCTTCACGGCCTTCCGTACGACGTCCTCCAACTTGTCCCGCTCGTCGGCGGCCAGACGCGTCACGATCGACCCCGGCCGCCCGTCGAAGGCGTTCGGGGCCACGCCGAAGATCAGCAGCCCGGACTCGTCGACATCGATGCTGCCCCTGTCGAGATCCCAGTCGAAGCTGCCGGTCCGGTTCATGGCGAGCCACTCGGCGGGCCCGATCTCGCCACTGCGCGTACGCCGGTCGTCATCGGTCATCCCCCCCATTGTCGAACCCGCACCCCGCGGACGCCATGGCGATGACACGGCGTGGCGCGAGTTCGCCGCGGGGCCGCTGCGCGGGGCGGGCAGGAGCGGGCACGGGGGCGGGGCCGGCCGCGGGGCGCGGGTACGGGGGGTTGGGCGCGGGCCGCGGGGCGCGGGACCTCGGATACGGAACGGGCAGGGCGCCGCCTCCCGGGCCCCGGACGCCGTACGTCGGACGTGGGGTGCCGGGCCCCGGATTCGGGACGGGCGGGGGCGCTGGACGCCGGATCCGGAACGGGCGGGGCGCCGGCTCCCGGGCCCCGGACGCCGTACGTCGGACGCGGGGCGCCGGGCACGGGAGACGCCGGACGGGGGACGCCGACCCCCGGGCACCGGCTGCGCGGAAGACGGGCCTCGGCCCGGGTGCCCGGCCCACGCCATCACCCGCGCCGTGCCGGGGCAGAATGGGCCGGTGCAGCCGCAGCCGTCCTACCGTGTTCTCGGTCCCTGCCAGGCCCTCCGTGCCGACGACGGGACGGAGGCCGCCCTGAGCGGTGCCAGGCTCCGGGCCCTCCTCACCGCCCTCGCCGCCGCCGGCGGTCGCGCGGTCGGACCCGGCGCGCTGATCGACCAGGTCTGGCCCGACGGCGACCCCGCCGACGACCAGGACCGTACGGCGGCACTCCAGGCCCTCGTCGGCCGCCTGCGCCGGGCCCTCGGCCGGGAAGCCGTCGTCTCCGCCCCCGGCGGCGGCTACCGGCTCGCCGCCGGCCCGGACGCCGTCGACCTGCACCGCTTCGAGCGGCTCGCCGCCGAAGGCGCCGCTGCCCTCGCCGACGGCCGCGCCGAGCGGGCGGCCGCGCTCCTCGACGAGGCCCTGGGACTCTGGCGCGGGCCCGCGCTCGCGGACCTGCCCGGCCGGGACACCGACCCCCTGGTCGTACGGGTCGAACAGCGGCACGCCCAGGCGCGCCGCGACCGCCTCGCCGCCGAGGTGGCCCTCGGGCGGGCCGCCGACGCCCTCGCGCCCCTCGCCGCGCTCGCCGCCGGACAGCCCCTCGACGAACCTCTCCAGGCCCTGCGGATCCGCGCCCTGCGCGCGGCGGGACGGCCCGCCGAGGCCCTCGCGGCGTACGAGGAGGTACGCGAGAGCCTCGCCGAACGGCTGGGCACGGACCCGGGGCCGGAACTGCGCTCCCTGCACGCCGAACTCCTCACGGAGGACGGGCCCGTGCCCGCCCCGTCACGACGCGCCCTTCCCGCCCCCCTGACCTCGTTCATCGGCCGGGCCGAGGAACTGGGCTCGCTCGCCGCCGCCTGGGAGGGACGCCGGCTGGTCACCCTCACCGGACCGGGGGGTGTCGGCAAGACCCGGCTGGCCCTGGAGGCGGCCGGGACGTACGACGGCCCGGTCCACCTCGCCGAACTCGCCTCCGTACGCGAGGAGTCCACCGTCGCCGCCGCCGTCCTCAGCGCACTCGGGGCACGCGAGACCCAGCTGTGGCACACCCCGGCCGTCGCCCCGGTCGAGCCCAGGGACCGGTTCGCGGCCCTCGTCGAGCACTGCGCCGGGCGCCGGATGCTGCTCGTCCTCGACAACTGCGAACACGTCGTCGCCGAAGCGGCGGAGCTCGCGCAGGCGCTCCTCACGCGCTGCCCGGGCGTGACCGTCCTCGCGACGAGCCGGGAACCGCTGGGGGTGCCGGGGGAGGGGGTACGGCCCTTGGGCCCGCTGCCGGTGGACATGGCGCTCCGGCTCCTCGGGGAGCGGGGCGCGGCCGCGCGGCCGGGGTTCTCGGTGGCGGAGGACCCGGAGGCGGCGGACGAGATCTGCCGCCGGCTCGACGGTCTGCCGCTGGCGATCGAACTGGCGGCGGCGCGGCTGCGGATGCTCTCGGCGCGGCAGATCGCGGAGCGCCTCGACGACCGCTTCCGCCTGCTGACCTCGGGCGCCCGGACGGTACTGCCACGCCAGCAGACCCTGCGCGCGGTGGTCGACTGGTCGTGGGACCTTTTGGACGAGACCGAACGAGCGGTACTGCGACGCCTCGCGGTCTTCACGGGCGGCTGCGACCTGACGGCGGCGGAGACGGTGTGCGGAAGCGGGCCCGACCCGCAGGAAGCGGGGCCTGCGGGTGCGGTGCTGGACGGACCGGGCGCTGAGGCCCTGAACGGACGGCGCGTCGACGATCCGGTGCGGGGCGCGGACATGCCGGGCGCGGGTCTGCCGGTCGGACTCGGCGGCGGGATGCCGGACTCGCCGGTCACTCACGCCCCGGGCGGCCCGGTCGCCGACGTGCCGCAGGTGCGGGGCGCCGACGCACCGGGGCGATCGGGCGTCGAAGGGCCGGTGCAGGGACCGGGCACGCCGGGCGCGGACATGCCGGGCGGGCTCGGCGGCGCAGTGCAGGACCCGTCGGGCGGGCCGGTGGCCGACGTGCCCCGCACCGACCCCCGCGTCCCAGGCCCCGACGCGCCGGGCGGCGCACCGCGCGCCGACGCCCCGAGCAAGCCGGACTCCGCTGCCCCGCCCGTGCCGGACACCGGCCCGCGCGGTGGGCCGGACGCCGGTGCGCCCGCACGGCCCCGCACCGACAGCCTCGACGCCCGACGCCCCGGCGCATCCCACCCCCACGCATCCCACCCCGACGCACCCCGCCCCGGCGTCCTCGGCGTCTCCCGCGCACACGGCCCCCACGTATCCCCCGCCGACGTCCTCGACGTCCTCGGTGCCCTCGTCGACAAGTCGCTCGTCGTGGCCGCGCCCGGCGGCGACGGGATGCGTTTCCGGTTGCTCGAGACCGTCGCCGAGTACGCGGGGGAGCGGCTCGACGAGGCCGGGGAGCGGGAGGTCGTCGCGCGGCGGCATCTCACGTACTACCGGGAGCTCGCCCGCCGGACCGACCCCGAGCTGCGCGGGCCCGGACAGCTCGCCGCCATCGAGCTGTTCGAGCGGGAGCACGGCAATCTGCGCGGCGCCCTCCGGACCGCCCTGGCTCTCGGTGACGAGCAGGAAATGCTCTGTCTCGTCCACGCGCTCAGCTGGTTCTGGCAGCTCCGCAACCACCAGGTCGACGCCCGTACCTGGGCCGCCGAGGCCGGCCGCCTCGGCCCCGACCCCTTCCAGGAACCCGTCCGCCCCGCCGAACCGCTGGACGGGCGGTGCCTCGACGTGCCGCCGCCGTGGACCGGCGAGCGGCTGTGGGAGGCCCGCCGCGGCGGCCGGCTGTACGCCCTCGCGACCGAGGGCGGCGAGGGCGCCACCGCGCTCGAACGGCCCGAGACCCGCGCCCGGCTCACCGCCCTCGTCGCCGCGTACCGCCCCGGCCTCCCCCAGACCTGCAGGCAGCCGGGCACGATGTGGTACTTCGCCCGGCTGATGACCGGCGAGCTCAGCGGCCTCGACGAGACCCTGGCCCAGATCGTCGACGCCTGCCGGGCCCACGGCCCCGGCTGGGACCTGGGCTTCGCGCTCCTCATGCGGGCCAAGCTCGCCGGTCAGGGCGACGACGCCGCGGAGGCGCTCGCCCTCTTCGAGACCGCCAGGGACTCCTGGGGGATCGCGGAGTCCCTCGCGGCCCGCGGCGAGGCCTACGAGCGCGAGGGCCGGCTCAAGGAGGCCGCCGCGGACTTCGAGCGGGCCACCGACGCCGCCACCCGTGTCGGTGCCCGCTCCCAGGTGCCGGTCTTCACGGCCCGCCTCGCGGCCGTACGGCTCCGGCTCGCCCCGACGGGGGACGCGGAGGCCGAACGGCTCCTGGCCGAGGCCGCCGACGAGGCCGGGCAGTGGGGCGCCGAGGCCGCAGGCGCCGGCCGGCTGCTGCTCGCCCAGCACTACGGTCACACGGGTCGCACCGGCCTCGCCCGGGCCCAGCTCTCGCTCCTGGAGGGGGAGTTCGGGGACGTCACGCCGGCGCTCTTCTGGGGTCTGGTGGGCGGCACGTGGGCCTGGCTCGACTGCCTCGACGGCGCCTACGACCGGGCCCTGGAACGCCTCGCCCGGGCCGTCGTGGACGTGGAGACCCTCGCCCATCTGGTCGCCCCGCACCTGGTCGTCGCCCAGTTCGCGACCGCGGCCTGGGCCCGGGGCGCACGCGGCGGACCGGGCGACGCCGAGACGGGGGCACGGCTCCTCGGCGCGTACGACGCCCATGCCGGCTCCGACACGGGCGGCGGCTTCCGCCCCTTCACCCCGCAGACCGAAGCCGCGATCCGGGCCGGCGCCGAGGAGGCGCTCAGCGCGGCCCTGCCGGCGGAGACGTACACCCGCCTGTACGAGGAGGGCACGGCCCTCAGCCTCAGAAGGGCCGCCGGCCTCGTCCGCGACCAGGCCGCAAGTCCGTGAAGCGACGTTGCCGGTCGACGGCAGCTCGCGCCTCGGTCCCTAGGGTCCGTGGACGGCAGGGTATCTCCCTCCGGCGGCACCCGAGGCGGGGTTCGTTCCTGGACCGAGCTACGGGCGGAGAGAGGCCCCCAGCCGGCTCCCATGGCCGATACAGCTCACCGATCACCGCATTCCACGGCTGCGGGCAGGGTGTCCGACCGTACGGCCTCGGCCGGCACGTCGTCGTCGCGAAGGGGGCGCACGGTCAGGTCCCCGGCCCTCGGCAGGGACTGCTCCTCGGCCGCGTCGGGCACCTGGACATACGCGAGGGCCCGCCGCCCCGGCGGCAGCGCGGCGACGCCGTGGCGAGCGCGGGGAGCGCGCAGGCGTCGGCGTACAGGAGCGTCCAGTCGCCCGCCCCCGGCGTGACGGGGACCGCGAACGCTGCCGAAGGGCCGAACATGCCCAGGACGTCCCCGGGCCGAGCCGCCCGCGCCCAGCGGGTCGCCGGACCGGCGTCCTCGCCGTCCCCGTCGAGGAAGAAGTCGATGTCGACGGTTCCGGCGGCCGAATCGTGGGCCCGGAGGGTGTAGCTCCGCATCCAGGGGCGTTCGGCCTCGGGGAGCGCCGCGTAGGCCCCGTACCAGCGCATCGCGTCACCGTCGGGCCCGGGCACCGGCAGCACCGGCTCCGCCTGGCCCGGGCGGGGGAAGAACAGCTTCACCTGCTGGCCGGGGCCCGTCAGGACGAAGCCGTCGGGGCTCGGGCCGCCGAGCGTGACCCGCCGCATGCGCGGGGTCTCCGGGCGGACGGCGGTCACGTACAGACGGTGCAGGGGCAGGGACAGGTCGTGGGACTGCGGCATCGCGAACTCCTCGGGGACGACGGGCCGGCCCCCACCCTCCCCGTCCCGGTCGACACGCCACCGACACCCCGTCGACTCCGCACGCCGGCGGCCCCGGATGCGCTCACGGGAAGCGGACACGAGAATGGCGAGTGCCGGACGAACACGTAGGAGGCGGCATGAACGCTGAGCCCGACAAGACGTCCCCGGGGGACTTCCCGACGCCCGACCGGCTGCTGCACACAGGGTCGGAGGGCGAATTCTCGCCGGAGGACCTCGTCCTCGCCTCCGGCCGTGACGTGAATCCGAAGAATCTCGCCTGGGCGGAACGCCGCATGGCGGAGAAGGGTCGCGCCTCCATGGACGAGCTTCTGCCGTAGGACAGCACGGTCCCGCCGGCCCCGGATCGGTCGCCCCGAACCGGGGTCGCGGCGTTCCCGGGAGTCCCGAGGCTTCCGCATTTATGGAACACGTTCTACCGTGTGCGCCGTCGCGTGTCGCGAACGAGAGCGTCGCGGACGCCGCAGGACGCCGCCACGGGAGGACGCCATGCACCTCGAGTACACGCCCGCACAGAACAGCCTGCGCGCCGAACTGCGGGCGTACTTCGCCGAGCTGGTCCCGGACGACGTCCACACCCGCTACGCGGACCCGGCCGCCCAGAAGCGCTTCTACCGCGAGACCGTGCGACGCCTCGGCGCGGACGGCTGGCTCGGAGTCGGCTGGCCCACCGAGTACGGCGGCCGCGGGCTGACCCCCATGGAACAGTTCATCTTCTTCGACGAGGCCGCGCAGGCCGGCGTACCGCTGCCGCTGATGGCCCTGAACACCGTCGGCCCGACGATCATGAGCTACGGCACCGCCGAGCAGAAGGCGTACTTCCTGCCCCGGATCCTCTCCGGCGAGATCGACTTCGCGATCGGCTACAGCGAGCCGGACGCGGGCACCGACCTGGCCGCCCTGAAGACCCGCGCGGTGCGCGAGGGGGACACGTACGTCGTCAACGGCCAGAAGATCTGGACGACGAACGGCGACACCGCCGACTGGGTCTGGCTCGCCGTCCGCACGGACCCCGACGCCCCGCCCCACAAGGGCATCACCATGCTCCTCGTGCCGACGAGCGACCCCGGCTACTCCTGCACGATCATCAACACTCTCGCCTCGCACGACACCACCGCGAGCTACTACGACGACGTCCGCGTCCCGGTCTCCCGCCGCGTCGGCGAGGAGAACAAGGGCTGGCGGCTCATCACCAACCAGCTCAACCACGAGCGGGTCACCCTCGCCGCCCACGGCACCATGGCGATCCGCGCCCTCCACGACGTCCAGCGCTGGGCCGCCGGCACCCCGCTCTCCGACGGCCGCCGCGTCATCGACCTCCCGTGGGTCCGCCGCACCCTGGCCCGCACCCATGCCCGCCTCGACGCGATGAAGCTCCTCAACTGGCAGATGGTGAACGCCGTCCAGCACGGCACGCTCACCCCGCAGGACGCCTCAGCCGTCAAGGTGTACGGCTCCGAGGCCCGCCGCGACGCCTACGCCGCCCTCATGGAGGTCGTCGGCTCGGCGGGCGTCCTCAAGGAGGGCTCGGCGGGCGCGGTCCTCCACGGCGAACTGGAACGCGGCTACCGCTCGGCCGTCATCTTCACCTTCGGCGGCGGCAACAACGAGATCCAGCGCGAGATCATCTCCTGGATCGGCCTGGGCATGCCCCGCGTCCGCCGTTGAGGCCCATTTCGCGGCTGCAGGCCCTCGTCTCCCGCACCGCCTCCGCCGGCCCGCCGACGAGGTTCTGTCACGGAGTTGCGTCCTGGTGTTCCAGCGCCCCGCTCCCTTGAACAGGTGAGGGCCGGCGGTGGGCCGGTCCGGGTGCTGGCTGCGTGCTGGTGCGCCCGCACCCCGCGCGGAGGCGGGGCGGCGGCCCGCGCACACCACCCGGCTCCGGCTGATCAGCGCCGCACGGCGCCGCGGCCTACGCGTCGGCCGGTTGCGCCGCCGTGCGCGGCGTCCGGGTCTTGACGTCGGCGCCGCCCCCGGGCCCGACCGGAACGCCTCGAAGGGCCCCGGCCGCGCCGGGCGGCTCCGTGGTGCCGGTGAAGGCGCGCGAGATGGCGTCGCCGTACGCGCCCTTCTCCAGCAGGACCCCGCGGGCGGCGCTACACCAGTGAACGCCCCCGCGGCGACGGTCTCGTCGAGACCTGCCGACCGCGGTGATCGACTCGGGATCGGTTCTCGAGCGGGCCCGTGGCCCCGAAGGCCGGGATCGACGGCTCAGGCGCGGTCATGGAGCGTCACCTGGTAGCCGTCCGGGTCGGCAAACGTGAAGGTTCGCCCGAAGGGGCCGTCGATCGGTGCGGAGACGATGGTGTGGCCGTCCGCGACGAGGGCATCGTGGATCGCCTGGACGTCGGTGGCGTGGAGCCAGAGCGCGACACCGATGCCGGGCTGGGGCGCGGAGCCGAGGTCGGTGCCGGGGACGATCTCCCGGAGTGCGAACGCGATCGGCTTCGTCTCGAAGACGACCGCGTGCGGAGGTCCGGCCTGCGAGCGGACGAGGCCGAGGTACTGCTCGTAGAACGCCTGCGAGGCGTCGAGGTCGCGCGCCTGGAGCGAGATGAAGTCGGGGCCGGTGACGGGCATGGGGATACTCCTCTTCGTCGTGTCAGCTTACTGACACGGGCCAGTGTGTCAGAATACTGACATGAGTCAAAGTGGTGGCGGCGTCGAACTGGACAAATCACTGGGCTACCTGCTGAAAGAGGCTTCGAGTGCCCTGCGCATGGCCATGGAGGAGGTGCTTCGCCCGCTGGGAATGACCATCACGCACTACTCGTGCCTCGAGCTGCTCGCGCAGCGGCCGGGCCTCTCGAACTCCGAGCTCGCGCGGGGCGCGTTCGTGACGCGACAGTCGATGAACGTACTGCTCCGGAGCCTGGAGCGAGACGGCTACGTGACCAGGCCTGCGGAGGCGCCCGTCGGGAAGGTCCTTCCCGCGCGGCTCACGCCCCGTGGCCGGGAGGAGCTGGAGAAGGCGAGCAAAGCCGTCCGCTCCGTCGAGGTCAGGATGCTGGCCGGCCTGACCGAGGCTGAACAGTCCGCCGCGCTCCGCATGCTGCGGAACATGGTCCAATCCCTGCGCGACGGCAACGGCGGAGCATGACCACGTATCCCTGACGCACGTCTTGGCGCGACGATTCGGGCGCGTTTGAAAGGCGGTCGAGCTTGGTGCCCGCCCCGTACCCCGCGGACCGGGTGATGGAGGGGTTCGTGCACGCCAGGCCGGGCCGGGAGGACATCGAGCACGGCGCACCTGGAAGTACCGCACCTGCCTCGCCCTGGCGGGACCTGCCAGACGAGCCCAGCCGCACGGGGCCAGCGGTGGAGGCGCCGGCATGTTTGCGGGGGATGCGGAGGCAGCAGGCTTGACTACTGGAGGCGTGCGAGCGGGAGGGGCCAGGGGGATGGGTCGGACGGACGATGGGGGCGAGGGGACGCGATGGCCTTCGGCGATCGGGCCCTACCGGGTGATCAGGAAGTTGGGCGCCGGGGGGATGGGGGAGGCGTTCTTGGCGAGTTCCGAGCAGGACGGCTTGGTGGTCGTCAAGCGGATCCGGGCGGACCTGGCCGCGGATCCGGTCTACCGGGCGCGGTTCCGCCGCGAGGTCCAGGCCGCGCGAGCCGTGAGCGGTGACTGCACGCCCGCCGTGGTGGGCGCGGCGCCTGAGGCCGAGCACCCCTGGCTGGCCACCGTCTTCGTCGAGGGAACGGACCTGCAGGCGCTGGTGTCCGGCGGCGCGGGCCCCCTGGAGGAAGGGGCGGTGCGTGACCTCGCCGGCGCGCTTGCGACCGCGCTGGCCTCCCTGCACGGTGTGGGTCTGGTGCATCGTGACCTGAAGCCGTCCAACGTCTTGATGACCGACACCGGCCCTCGTGTCATCGACTTCGGGATCGCCAAGCCGCTGGGAACGGCTTCACCGTGCTCACCGAGCCGTCTCAGGCGATGGGTACCCCGGCGTACATGTCACCCGAGCAGGTGAGGGGACGCGACGTCTCGCCCGCCAGTGACGTGTTCTCGCTGGGGTCGATCCTCGTCTACGCGTCGACCGGGCATCTCGCCTTCGCCGGCGACGGCGCCACCGCGATGCTGGCGGTGGCCCACGACCGTCCGAATCTGGACGGGGTACCCGGCGGTCTGCGCGCCCTCATCGAAGCGTGCTTGGACAAGACCCCGGAGAATCGCCCTTCACCCGAAGACATACTCAACCTCCTCTCGGCCACCGGGGAGTTCACACAGACCCGTCGCCACCGTCCGCGGATGGGTGCCGCGTACCTCACGCTCACCTTCGTGCTGACCTGCTATGTCTGCGCCTTCCTCGTGGCCGCGGCCGTCCGCCACGGTTACTTTCTGCTGATCCCCGTGGCCCTGGTCTTCGGCGTGGTCCCGCCGGTGTGGGTGATGGAAATGCTGCACCGGCTGCGCAAGGTCACTGCCCAGGCCACGGTGAACGACTGGGGGGTGAAGCTGCGGTACGGGCACGTCCAGGTCGAGTACCCCTGGGAGGAACTCAGCCGGGTGGCGCTGATCAGGCCCAAAGCCGCTCGCGTACCGGCCGACGCGCCCTGGTCCCTCGTCGCCACCATGCGGCCCGGCTACCCGGGCGTCCAGCCCAAGCCCTTGCGCCTGCGCCCGGGAAACCGGGTGGGACTGAACCTGCAGCTGACGCCGGGGGAAGCAGCCGTTCTCGCGGCCCTGCTGGCCCGGCAACGGGCGAACACCCGGGCGACCGAGGACGACGCCAGTGAGGAGATCACCGGCTGAACCGACGGGGACGCCCGGTCCGGCACGGTGAACGCCGACCGACACACGGGGCGCGGCGTCCGCGTGCGTGAGCATCGCACCGGCATGCCGACGGGAGAGGACGGAACCCACTCGGACTCCCGCTCGGCCGGCTTGGCATACGCGCGGCGAGTCCTTGGCCGGTCCTACTCCGAACACCCCACCTGACAGCAGGACTGGCGCCCAAGCGTTTCAAGGAGGCAGTCCCCAGTCGGCTATCGAGCTTGGGCGCACCTGTCCGGCGTGTCCGGCGCGTTCGGGGTGATCGGGGGCAGTGGTTCCCGGGCCGTGTGCCACGTGGTCGGGAGGGCGGCGACGCCTGTGCGGGCGGCGATGACGCCGCCCGCGATGGCGCAGGTCGTGTCGATGTCGCCCCGCCCGGCCACCGTGGTCCACAGCCCCTCGTGGAGGTCGTCGAGGTGGCCCGCCGCGCACCACAGGGCGTACGGGACGGTGTCGGGGCCCGACATCCGGTAGCCGGAACCGAGGACCTCGGCCGAGTGCCGGACCGACGTGTGCTCCGGCATGCGGGCTGCGATCCGCACCCCCGACCGGACGTCGCCCTCGGGGAGCCGGGCGGCGACGGCCCGCAGGAAGTCCGGACGGGCCGGCGCGGGACCTCCGCGGCTGCGGGTCGCGAGGGCCGCGGCGAGGGCCACCGCCACCGCCCCGGCCACCGCCTCCGGGTGGTGGTGCGAGACCACGCTCTGCGCGGCCGCCTGCTCGGCCACGGCGTCGAGGTCGTCGGCGAGCCAGGCGCCGAGCGGGGCGACGCGCATGGCCGCGCCGTTGCCCCAGGACCCCTGGCCGCCGAACTGGCCTGCCACCACGTCCCGCCAGGGCTCGCCCGCGCCGATCCGGCGGAGCACGTCGTGCATCGACGCCCCGTAGCCCCGGTGCGTGTCGTCGGCGTAGGCCGCGGCGAGGCGCAGGGCGAGACGGTCCTGGTCGACGGCGCCGTCTCCCTCGGCGAGTTCCCGTACGAGTACGAGCGCCTGGGCCGTGTCGTCGCTCCACAGCCACAGCGGCTCAGGCGGGACGATCCGCGCCTCCAGGGCCGCCGGGCCCTCCCGGCGCAGGATGGCGAACCAGCGGTCGCCGAAGGCGTCACCGAAGGCGAGTCCGGAGAGCGAATCCAGCGCGGCGGCAGGCGGGTTGATCATCGGATCAGTGTGTCAGCGGTATTCGCACAGGTAGGCGGTGTCCACCGCGACCTTCAGCTGGAAGCTGCTGTCGCCGGGGACCTTGAAGTGGTCCCCGGCGGCGAAGGTCTCCCACTCGGCGGCGCCCGGCAGCAGGACCGTCAGGGCGCCGCTGACCACGTGCATGACCTCCGGGGCGGCCGTGCCGAACTCGTACTCGCCCGGAGCCATGACGCCGATGGTCGCAGGGCCTTGCTCCTGGGTGAACGCGATCGACTTGACCGTGCCGTCGAAGTACTCGTTGACCGTAAACATGGGCGTCGTCCTCGTGGAGATCGAGCGGAAGTGGTGGCCCGGTCCTCGCGTACCGGCCACGGGTAGGGGCACCCTAGCGGCGACGGGGGCGCCCTCCTGGACCGGTCTCACGGGCTGGACGGAGCGGGTCGGTGCCGGTCGTGCTGGTCGGTGCCGGTCAGGTCGTCGTCGGGCGGCCGCCGAAGGACCAGTCGTGGACCTCGATGTCGGCATACCGGTCGGGGGTCCGCAGCACCGCCGCGGCCGTCGCCGCGTCCGGGGCGCGCACCAGGGCCGCCGTGCCCACCCAGGTGGTGCCGTCGTCGGCCAGCAGGGGGCCGTAGGCGATCAGGTCGTCAAGCTCCGCCGGGGCGGTCGGCGGCGTCAGGTCGACGGCCTCGCCCTCCCCGAGGCCCAGGACGAGATACCGGTTGCCGCCCTCGCGGCCGCCGGGGAACTCCCACATCGTCCGGCCCAGCGTGTTGCGCCACCGCCGCAGCAGGACGTCCCGGTACACCCCGGCCTGGTAGTTGGGCTCGTCGAAGGCGAACGCCCGGGCCGCGGCGGCGTCGGGCAGGTCGACGATGTGCACGCTCCCCGTGCACGACTCGCCCGCCGGGTCGAAGGTCGGCCCGCGCGCGATCAGCTGCTTCGCGAAGCCGTCCATGTACGCCCAGTGCGCCTCCAGGAGGGCGTCCCGCAGGGGCATGGACGCGGACCGGTCACGGTGGTAGCAGAGGAATTCCATGGGGCTCAGAATGTGCGCCCGGAGTGATCATGTCGAGGGGTTTTCGTCCTCGTCACGACCAGGGCCGTTCCAGGGGCGCCCGTGATCCGTCGCGTACGCCTTGAACACCTCCTCCGGCGTCCCTCCGATCCGCAGGAAGCGCTCGTCCAGGACGGTGGCCAGGTCCTCCAGGGCCGTGCGCAGGACCGAGGCGGAGAGCCGGACGTCCGGATGGCGGGCGCGCTCCGCCCGGTCCGCCAGGCCGACGGTGAAGTCGAGCCGGCAGGCCAGGGAGATGTTCTCGTCCCCGTCGTAGAAGTAGTACGACTCGGCGTACTGCAGGAAGTCGACGGTGACGGTCGAGAGCGCCGAGGCGACGCCGTCCAGAATCGCGGCACCCCCGGCGGAGTCGAGGGCCTCGGTCGTGCCGTCGCTTCGGCTCAGGTGGGACAGGCGCAGGGCGAGCGTCCTGCGACGGGCGAGGGCCGGGTAGATGCCGAGGACCCAGGCGACGGTCGCCGACAGCAGGGCGAAACCCACCAGGGCCTCGACCGGCGCGAACATGCGCAGCCACCCCGAGGTCGGGGCGATGTCACCGAGCCCCAGCGTGGCCAGGGTGACCAGGGAGACGTACAGCGCGTCGACGGGGCCCGCGTGCTCGGAGGGGGTGAGCCCGGGGGAGTACGAGAAGTCCTCCGGCATGTGCGGCCAGTAGATGAGCGCCCAGCCGACGGCGATGACGAACGCCCAGACGGTGACGACCGACATCATGCCCACCGGCCCGGCCAGACCGACGGGCTGCCATCGCGCTCCGTGGTGGGCCGAGAGGCGCCACATGCCGCGCATCACCAGCCTGCTCAGCCCGCCGTGCCGGGTGGGGTGCCAGATGGTGTGGAAGACGTCCCGCAGGATGAAGAGGATCAGGGCCGCTCCGGCGAGGACGGGCGGCCACGTCATTCCTTCACCGTCCGCCCCGCGCCCGTCCGGGCAGGCCGGTCGTCACGCTCGCAGGACATGCTTCGATCATGCGCGGCCGAGCGGCGCCCTGCACGGGGAGGGGCGGGTGCGGCAGCCGTCTCCCGGTCGTCTTCGCGGTGCCCTTCGGTGCGTGCACCGCAGGTGGGGCGCGATTCGGCGCGTGCCACCATGGAGCGATGCCGAAGAAGGAGGCCGCCGTATGACCGCCCCCGCCCCCGTGTCCGTGGTGCCGCTCACCGCCGAGCACGCCGACGCGGTCGTCGCGATCTACCAGGCCGGGGTCGACGAGGGGAACGCCACCTTCGAGACCACGGCCCCGACCTGGGAGCGTTTCGACGCGGTCAGGCTGCCCGAGCACCGCTTCGTCGCGCTCGACGGGACCGGGCGCGTACTCGGCTGGGTCGCCGTCACCCAGGTCTCCGACCGCTGTGCGTACGCCGGGGTCGTCGAGCACTCGGTGTACGTCCACCCCGACGCCCGCGGCCGGGGCGTCGCCACCGCGCTCCTCGACGCGCTCGTCGCGTCCACCGAAGCGGCGGGCATCTGGACCATCCAGTCCGGCATCTTCCCCGAGAACGCCGCCAGCCTCGCCGTCCACGCGCGCGCGGGCTTCCGGGTCATCGGCACCCGCGAGCGCATCGGCCGCCACCACGGCGTCTGGCGCGACACGGTCCTCGTCGAGCGCCGCAGCCCCCACGTCGACTGACCCGACGCCCGACGCCCGACGCCCGACGCCCGACGCCCGACGCCCACGCCCCTCGCCCGACGCCCACGCCCCTCGCCCGACGCCCACGCCCCTCGCCCGGGGCCCGACGCTCACGCCCGTCGCCGAGGCCCGACGCCGGTCGCCGGACGTCCGATGTCCGAGGCCCGACGCTCACGCCCGTCGCCCGTCGCCCGTCGCCCGTCGCCCACCCGTCCGTCGTCCCTCGCCCGTCTTCCCGTCCCGCGCACGACCGGTTCCCCGGGGCCGGTACGGGCCGTAGCCTGAGCGCCATGAGGCAGGACGCCGACCCCGGGCTCTTCGGCCCCCGCTCCGTGACCTGGCAGGTGCACAGCGACCCGGTGATGTGGATCGCCGGTGTCCGGGCCCTCTGGCTCCAGGCGCTGCACCCCGTCGCCGTCCGCGGCGTCATGATCAACAGCAGTTTCCGGGAGGACCCCTGGGGCCGGCTGATGCGGACCGCCGACTTCGTCGGGACCCTCAGCTACGGCACCACGGAGGCAGCCGAGGCGGCCGGGGCCCGCGTCCGGCGGATCCACCGGCTGCTCGCCGTGGACGACCCCGAACTGCTGCTCTGGGTCCACTGCGCCGAGACCGACTCGTACCTCTCCGTCGCCCGCCGCTCCGGGCTCCCCCTCACCGACGCCCAGGCCGACCGGTACGTCGACGAGCACCGCAGCTCCGCCCGGCTGGTCGGCCTCGACCCGGATGCCGTCCCGGCCTCCACCGCCGAGCTCGCCGCCTACTTCGACGCCGTGCGCCCCGGCCTGGCCGCCGGCCCGGACGCCCGGGCCGTCGCGGACTTCCTGCGCCGCCCGCCCGTCAAACCCGTCCTCGTCCCGGCGCGCGAGGTGATCTGGCGGCGCGTCAGCGCACTCGCGTACGAGACCCTGCCCCCCTACGCCCAGGAGCTGTACGGCCGTCCCGCGCCGCCCCCGGAGACCGTCACCCACCGGCTCGTCGCGACAGCGAACCTCCTGCGCTGCGTGCCCGCCCGCCTGCGCTGGCGGCTGCCGCCCCGGCACATCCTGCGCGCCATGGACCGGCTCGGCCCGGACACCCGGCCCGACCCGTACGCGTACCCCGCCCCGTATTCAGTGTCCGACCCGGCGGCCATACTGGAGGAGCCGAGGAGGCAGCACGGAATCGACGGGGGCGGCAGCACACGATGGGGGACTCCAGACTGATCCAGGGCCGGTACCGCCTGCACGAGGTCATCGGTCGCGGGGGCATGGGCGAGGTGTGGCGCGCCACCGACGAGGCGCTCGGGCGCGGTGTCGCCGTGAAGTGCCTCAAACCGCTCGGACCGCAGCAGGACCCGCAGGTCCTCACCGTGGTGCGCGAGCGCTTCCGCCGCGAGGCCCGGGTGGCCGCGGCGCTCCAGCACCGGGGCATCACCGTGGTGCACGACTTCGGCGAGTACGACGGCGTGCTCTTCCTCGTCATGGAGCTCCTGGAGGGGCGCAACCTCAGCCAGCTCCTCGTCTCCAACGACCAGCGGCCGCTGCCCGTCGAGGACGTCGTCGAGATCGCCGACCAGGTCGCCGACGCCCTCGCGTACACGCACCGGATGGGGATCGTGCACCGCGACCTGAAGCCCGCGAACATCATGCGGCTGCGGGACGGCACGGTGAAGATCTGCGACTTCGGGATAGCGCGACTCGGCACCGACATGGGCTTCACCTCCAAGCTCACCGGGACCGGCATCGCCATGGGCACGCCGCACTACATGTCCCCGGAGCAGATCGGCGGAGGCGGGGAGATCGACCACCGCAGCGACCTCTACTCGCTGGGCTGTGTGCTGTACGAGCTGGCCACCGGCGCCCCGCCGTTCGACCTCGGCGACTCCTGGGCCATCCTCATCGGCCACCGGGACACGGTGCCGAGCCCGCCGCGCGCCCTCCGCGCCGAGCTGCCCGACTACTTCGACCGGATCGTCGTCGACCTGCTCGCGAAGGTGCCCGAGGAACGGCCGGCCGACGCGGGCGACCTTCGCCGCCGGATCGTCTCGGGGCGCTTCGGCGCGCCCCCGTTCCCGCCGCCCGCCGAGGCCCCCGCGCTGCCGATGACGGTGCCCGTGCCCGTACCCCTGCCGGTACCCGCACTCGAAGCCGCGCCCGAATCCGTGGCCGACGGGCCCGCTCCCGCGCCCGCGTGGGTGCGGGGGATGACCGGCGGGCACCGCCCGGCGGCCCTCAGCGGGCCGCGCCCCGCCGTCCACGACCCTGCCGCGGCCGTCCTCACCACCGAGTGGACCACCGCCGCCCCCGACGCCCCGCGGCCGCCCGCCCCCGCGCCCCCGGCGGAGCTGATCGCGGTGCTCGCCGGCCGGTTCCGGGCCGGGATGGGCCTCGGCCGGCTCGGCCGCTGGGACGAGGCCGAGTCCGTGCACCGGTCCGTCGCCCGGGACCGTGCGCGGACCCTCGGCGAGGACCACCCCGACACCCTCACCAGCCGCTACGAGGTCGGCTTCGCCCTCGCCCGGCTCGACCGCCCCGCCGACGCCCTGCACGTCTTCGGCGAGGTCGCCGAGGCCCGCGCCCGTGTGCTCGGCGACGACCACGCCGACACCCTGGCGGCACGTCAGGAGCGGGCCTACGCCCTGGGCCGCCTCGGCCGGCACCCCGAGGCGTACGAGGTGTACGCCGAGGTGCTCGCCGCCCGTGAGCGCACCGTCGGCGCCGACCACCCCGACACCCTGCGCTGCCGCCACAACCTGGCGTACACCCTGGGCCGGCTCGGGCGGTTCGAGGAGTCGTACCGTACGGCCCACGAGGTCGCCGAGGCCCGGGCCCGGCTGCTCGGCGAGGCCCACCCCGACACGCTCGTGACCCGCCACGAGGTGGCGTTCACCCTCACCCGCCTCGGACGCGGCGAGGAAGCGCTCGTCCAGTACCGCGCGGTCGCCGACGCGCGTGCCGCCGCGCTCGGTCCCGACCATCCGGACACCCTCGCCGCCCGCTACGAGACCGGGGTCTGCCTCGGCCGGCTCGGGCAGGCCGCGGACGCCCTCGCCGTCTGCCGCGACCTCGTCGCGGCCCGTACGCGCGCCCAGGGCCCCGACGGTCCCGAGACGCTGCGCGCCCGCCAGGCCCTCGCCGTCAACCTCGGCCGGCTCGGCCGCTGGACGGAGGCCCTGGCCGAGTCCGAGGGCGTGCACGCCGACCGCGAGCGGGTCCTCGGCGCCGACCATCCGGACACGCTCCTCAGCCGGTGGGAGACGGCCGTCGCCCTCGGCCGGCTCGACCGCTGGGAGGAGGCGCGCGAGTGCCACCGGGCGATCGCCGCGGCCCGCACGCGCCTCCTGGGTCCCGCGCACCCCGACACCCTCACCGCCCTCGAGGAGGAGGCCCACTGCCTGGAACGCCTCGGCCGCCACGCGGAAGCGGCCGAACTCCTCCTCAGAGCGGCCACCCTTTCGCCTTGACGAAAAGGCCGTGTGGTGAATCCGGAAACGTCTGAAGGTCACCCCTGGAAACGTTCCGGAAACGGCAAAAGGCGTGGAGAGCTGCAGGCTTCGCACCCGCGGTGTACGTTCAAGGTGAGTACCCCGAACGGCGCACACTGCAACCGGGAGATTCGATATGCCTCAAACGCTCAGAAAAGGCGACAGTGGTCCGGCTGTTTCTCGCCTGCAACGGGACCTGGAAATGCATGGCTACCCCGTCGGGCAGGTGGATGGAATATTCGGCAAAAAGACGGACGCTGCGGTGAGAATGTTTCAGTCCGACCATGAACTGGTCGTCGACGGGATTGTCGGACCGGCCACCTGGGGTGAACTCGAAGGGCCGGTTCCGAGCGTGGAGGTCACCTTCGACCTGTCCGACTTCCCGTCCCTCGCCCTTGCGTTCCGCTGCGGAGTCGACGACGACGTGAACGGATATCTGACTGAACTCGGAATATCCGCCTGATGCGGGATGAGAATCCGACCCTCGGAGCGCCATCATGTCATGCGAGATTCAGACGGTAGCGGCCGGAATCGCCGCGGTGAACGCTGTGGCCTCGACTCCCGGCGTCGCGTTCGGAACCGTGGCTCCCCCTCTCGAACCGTTGCTGGCACTCAGGATGTGGGCGTCCTGGGCAGCCCTGCTCGTAGCACTGGCGTCCCTCGCGAAATGCTATGACGATGCCGGTCGGCATCAGGACGCCGCCACGCTGCGACAGGAGATCGACAGGCTGAAAAGCGAGATCGAAGACATGAAACGGGCCGTTTCTCATTGACTCTCTTTTCCGTCCCGTGGTCTTCCCCGGTCGGCGCCCGCGTGTGAGCATGAGCCATGACCGACCGTGACCCGTCCCGCGATGTCCCCGCTCCCGCCCTTCCCCAAGGTCTCGACCCCGCTCGAGGAGCGGGTGACCCCCAGTACGACGCCGTCGTCGTCGGAGGCGGGCACAACGGGCTCGTCGCCGCCGCCTATCTGGCCCGTGCCGGACGCAGCGTCCTCGTCCTGGAGCGTCTCGGCTCCACCGGCGGGGCAGCCGTGTCGACGCGGCCGTTCGCCGGTGTCGACGCCCGGCTCTCCCGGTACTCGTACCTGGTCTCGCTCCTCCCGGAGAAGATCGTGCGGGAACTGGGGCTGCGGTTCGCCGTGCGGAAACGGTCCATCTCCTCGTACACCCCGAAGGGCGACGGCGGCCTCCTGGTCGGCGGCGGACCCGAGCGCACCCGGGCCTCCTTCGCGGCGCTCACCGGATCCGACCGGGCGTACGAGGCGTGGCAGGCCTTCTACGGCCGTACCGGCGAGGCCGCGCGCCGGATCTTCCCCACCCTCACCGAACCCCTCCCGACCCGCGGCGAGTTGCGCGCCCGCGTCGACGACGCCGAGACCTGGCGGATGCTCTTCGAGGAGCCCCTCGGCGTCACGGTCGAGAAGACCTTCGCCGACGACCTGGTCCGGGGCGTGGTCCTCACCGACGCCCTCATCGGCACGTTCGCCGACGCCCACGACCCCACGCTGCTCCAGAACCGCTGCTTCCTCTACCACGTCATCGGCGGCGGCACGGGCGACTGGGACGTGCCCGTCGGCGGCATGGGCGCGCTCACCGACGCCCTCGCCGAGGCCGCCCGCGCGGCCGGCGCCCGTATCCTCACCGGCCACGAGGCCGTCCGGATCGAGACCGACGGGCAGCGCGCGGCGATCACCTACCGGACCGCCGAAGGCGAGGGCACCGTCGAGGCCGGGCAGGTCCTCGTCAACGCCTCCCCGCAGGAGCTCGCCGCCCTGCTCGGCGAGGCGCCGCCGCCCGCCCCCGAGGGCGCGCAGCTCAAGGTCAACATGCTGCTGACCCGGCTGCCGAGGCTCCGCGACCGCTCCGTCGACCCGCGCGAGGCCTTCGCCGGCACCTTCCACATCGCCGAGGGATACGGACAGCTGGCCACCGCCCACGCCGAGGCCGCGGACGGCCGGCTGCCCTCCGCACCGCCCTCCGAGATCTACTGCCACTCGCTCACCGACCCGACGATCCTGGGCCCGGAGCTCGCCTCGACGGGCCACCAGACCCTCACGCTGTTCGGACTGCACACCCCCGCCCGGCTGTTCGCCGCCGACAACGAGGGCACACGCGCGAAGCTCCTCGCGGCGACCCTCGCCCAGCTCGACGCCCACCTGGACGAGCCGATCGCCGACTGCCTCGCCCTCGACGCGGAGGGCCGCCCGTGCATCGAGGCGAAGACCCCCCTCGACCTCGAACGTGATCTCCGCCTTCCCGGCGGCCACATCTTCCACCGCGACCTCTCCTTCCCGTACGGGGAGGAGAGGACGGGCCGCTGGGGCGTCGAGACGCCGTACGCGAATGTCCTCCTGTGCGGAGCGGGCGCGATCCGGGGCGGCGGGGTGAGCGGCATCCCCGGCCACAACGCGGCGATGGCGGCCCTGGGGCGCTGACGGACCACCACCCGATGGCCGCCCTGGGGCGCTGACGGACCACGACGGGGCCGCACGGCGAGAGGGTGTCTCTCCGTTCGGCCCCGTTGACGTCGCCGCCTCCCCGAGTGGGGTGTGAAGCTGATCTGCGAGCGCGCTTAAGAAATCCTCGATGGACCGCACGCCTCGCGTACGGAAGATTCTCTTCCAGGGATCTTGGGCACTCAGCCGTGCCCGCACCCCCACATCACAGGACACGCACGTCGGGAGCCGTTGCATTGAAGGCGCTGGTCAAGCTGAACGCGGAGCCGGGACTCTGGCTCACGGACGTGCCCGAGCCGGAGACGGGTCCCGGGGACGTCCTCATCAAGGTCAAGCGGACCGGTATCTGCGGGACCGACCTGCACATCCGCTCCTGGGACGGCTGGGCGCAGAAGACGATCGCCACGCCGCTGACGATCGGCCACGAGTTCGTCGGCGAGGTCGTCTCCGTCGGCCGTGACGTCGCCGACATCAACGTCGGCGACCTGGTCAGCGGCGAGGGGCACCTCGTCTGCGGCAAGTGCCGCAACTGCCTGGCCGGCCGCCGCCACCTGTGCCGCGCGACCGTCGGCCTCGGTGTCGGCCGCGACGGCGCCTTCGCCGAGTACGTGGCCCTGCCCGCCTCCAACGTGTGGGTCCACCGCGTCCCCGTCGACCTCGACGTCGCCGCGATCTTCGACCCCTTCGGCAACGCCGTGCACACCGCCCTCTCCTTCCCGCTCGTCGGCGAGGACGTGCTCGTCACCGGCGCGGGCCCGATCGGCATCATGGCCGCCGCCGTCGCCAAGCACGCCGGCGCCCGCAACGTCGTCATCACCGACGTCAGCGAGGAGCGCCTCGCACTGGCACGCAAGACGGGCGTCACGCTCGCCCTCAACGTCGCCGAGCAGACCATCGCCGACGGCCAGCGCACCCTCGGTCTCAAGGAGGGCTTCGACGTCGGCCTGGAGATGTCGGGCAACCCGCACGCGATGCGCGACATGATCGCCAACATGACCCACGGCGGAAAGATCGCCATGCTGGGCCTGCCCAGCGAGGACTTCGCCGTCG
This sequence comes from Streptomyces sp. NPDC002825, assembly GCF_040295385.1. Taxonomy (NCBI): domain Bacteria; kingdom Bacillati; phylum Actinomycetota; class Actinomycetes; order Kitasatosporales; family Streptomycetaceae; genus Streptomyces; species Streptomyces sp. NPDC002825. The sequence continues at coordinate 248,584 of NZ_JBEOVH010000006.1, read as the reverse complement.
ACTGGGCGAAGATCGTCACCTCCATGATCACCGTCAAGGGCATCTACGGCCGCGAGATGTTCGAGACCTGGTACGCGATGTCGGTGCTGCTCGAGGGCGGCCTGGACCTCAGCCCGGTCATCACCGGCCGCTACGACTACACCGACTTCGAAGCCGCCTTCGACGACGCGGCCTCCGGCAAGAGCGGCAAGATCATCCTCGACTGGACCACGGGAGCCTGACCCATGTTCGATTCCGTACGCGACTCCGTCCGCGCCACCCTCGAAGAGATCGAGCAGGCCGGACTGCACAAGCCCGAGCGGGTCATCGGCACCCCCCAGTCCGCGACCGTCGAGGTCACCGCGGGCGGCCGCCCCGGCGAGGTGCTCAACTTCTGCGCCAACAACTACCTGGGCCTGGCCGACAACCCCGAGATCATCGCCGCCGCCCACGAGGCCCTCGACCGCTGGGGCTACGGCATGGCGTCCGTCCGCTTCATCTGCGGCACGCAGGAGGTGCACAAGGAGCTGGAGGCCCGCATCTCCTCCTTCCTCGGCCAGGAGGACACGATCCTCTACTCCTCCTGCTTCGACGCCAACGGCGGCGTCTTCGAGACGATCCTCGGCCCCGAGGACGCCGTCATCTCCGACGCCCTCAACCACGCCTCGATCATCGACGGCATCCGCCTCTCCAAGGCCCGCCGCTTCCGCTACGCCAACCGCGACATGGCCGACCTGGAGCAGCAGCTCAAGGCGGCGGTCGAGGGCGGCGCCCGCCGCAAGCTGATCGTCACCGACGGCGTCTTCTCCATGGACGGCTACGTCGCCCCGCTCGACGAGATCTGCGACCTGGCCGAGCAGTACGACGCCATGGTCATGGTCGACGACTCGCACGCGGTCGGCTTCGTCGGCCCCGGCGGCCGCGGCACCCCCGAGCTGCACGGCGTCATGGACCGCGTCGACATCATCACCGGCACCCTCGGCAAGGCCCTCGGCGGCGCCTCCGGCGGCTACGTCGCGGCCCGCGCCGAGATCGTCGCCCTGCTGCGCCAGCGGTCCCGCCCGTACCTCTTCTCGAACACCCTGGCCCCGGTCATCGCCGCCGCCTCCCTGAAGGTCCTCGACCTCCTGGAGTCCGCGGGCGACCTGCGCGAGCGCCTCAACGCCAACACGGCGCTGTTCCGCACCCGCATGACCGAGGAGGGCTTCGACATCCTCCCCGGCGACCACGCCATCGCCCCGGTCATGATCGGCGACGCCGCCGAGGCCGGCCGGATGGCCGAGCTGCTCCTGGAGCGCGGCGTGTACGTGATCGGCTTCTCGTACCCGGTCGTGCCCCAGGGCCAGGCCCGCATCCGCGTCCAGCTCTCCGCCGCGCACTCGACGGAGGACGTGAACCGGGCCGTGGACGCCTTCGTCGACGCCCGCGCCGCCCTGCGCGGCTGAGCCCCGTGAGGGCGGCCTGCACGGCTGGTTCCGTGCGGGGTCGCCCTGCCCGGCCGGCCCTGTGACACCGGCCCTGCGTGGCCGGTGTCCGAAGGCTGAGACACTGGGGGCATGATCGAAGCGCGGCGGTTGCACATCCTCCGTGCGGTGGCCGACCACCGCACGGTCACGGCGGCGGCCGCCGCGCTCTATCTCACCCCCTCCGCCGTCTCCCAGCAGCTCGCCGCCCTGGAGCAGGAGACCGGCCACCGACTGGTGGACCGCAGCGCGCGCGGCGCGCGCCTCACCCCGGCCGGCGAGATCCTGCTCAGCCACGCCAACGCCGTGCTCGCCCAGCTGGAGCGCGCCGAGGCCGAGCTCGCCGCCTACGGCTCCGGAGACGCCGGTACGGTCACGGTCGCCGCGTTCGCCACCGGCATCGGGCTCGTCGTGGCCCCCGCCATCACCGCCCTCGCCCGCACCGCGCCCGGCATCCGGGTCCGGGTCAGGGACGCGGAGGGCGACGAGAGCCTGCTCATGGTCCTGGACCGGCAGGTCGACGTGGCCGTCGCCGTCGAGTACCGGGGCGCGCCCGGCGAGGACGACGCCCGCCTCACCCGAGTCCCGCTCTACGCGGAGCCCTTCGACGCGGTCCTGCCGCCCGGCCACCCCCTGGCCGGTGACGGACGGGTCGCGCTCGCCGACCTCGCCAAGGACACCTGGATCGGCCAGTCCGCGGGGAACCCCTGCCACGACGTGACCGTACTGGCCTGCGAGTACGCCGGGTTCGCGCCGCGCTTCGCGCATGTCTCCGACGACTTCCGCGCCGTCGCGGCCCTCGCCTCGGCGGCCGCCGGAGTGGCGCTCGTCCCGCGCTCGGCCCTGCGCGGGATGGACCTCTCGGGCGTCGAGGTCCGCCCGGTGGACGGGGTCGCCCCCACCCGCCGCGTCTTCGCGGCGGTACGGCGCGGAGCCGAGGAACACCCCCTGATCAGCCCGGTGCTCGACGCCCTGCGTGGCGCGGCCGGAACGGGCGGCTGAGCGCGGGACCAGGCCTCCGGCGCATCATGGAAGGGGCGCCCCGCCCCCGAGGAGGCGGATCAGGATCATGCCCGTCATCGAAGGTACCGTCCCGTTCCTCGGCCACCACACCTGGTACCGGGTCGTCGGCAACGGCCGCGCGGGCCGCCTGCCGCTGCTCGTCGTCAACGGCGGTCCCGGCTGTCCCCACGACTACCTGGACGATCTCGCGGCCCTGCCCGAGGAGACCGGCCGCCAGGTCGTCTTCTACGACCAGACCGGCTGCGGCAGGTCCGACCACCCCGACGATCCCGCGCTCTGGGTGATGTCCACCTTCGTCGAGGAGCTGGGCGCGGTGCGCGCGGCCCTCGGCCTCGACCGCGTGCACCTCTACGGCCACTCCTGGGGCAGCCAGATCGCCCTGGAGTACGTGCTCACGCGCCCGGCCGGCCTGGCGAGCCTGACCCTCGCCGGGCCGATCGCTAGCGCCCCCGCCCACCAGGCCGAGACCCGCCGCCTGAAGGACTCGCTGCCCGCGGACGTACGGGAGACCCTCGACCGCCACGAGGCGGCCGGGACCCTCGACGACGAGGAGTACCAGGAGGCCTGCCTGGAGTTCTACGGCCGCTGGCTGTGCCGCCTCGACCCGTGGCCCCCGCACCTCGTGCGCTCGTTCACGAACATCCGCGAGGACGTGGCGGGCACGCTGTGGGGCGCCACCGAGTGGAACATCACCGGGAACCTGAAGGACTGGGACGTGACCGGCCGGCTCCGCGAGATCGACCTCCCCGTGCTCATCACCTCCGGCCGTCACGACGTGGCCACACCGGCCGCGGTCGGCCCGCTCGCCGACGGCATCCGCGGCGCCTCCTGGGTCGTGTTCGAGGAGAGCTCCCATCTGCCCTCGGCCGAGGAGCCGGAGCGCTACCGCCAGGTGCTCGGCGACTTCCTCGCGGCGGCGGAGGCCCCGACGGCGGCCCGCGCCGCCTGAGCCCCACGGTCGTACGGCGCTCAGTCCGCCGAGCGGGTCCAGCCCACCGCCTCGACGCGGGAGGCGTCCGCGGGACGGGCCTCGTCGAAGAGCGGCAGCCCGGAGGCGTCGAGCACCCTGGCCCCGTCCACGTACACCCCGCGCCCGACGTACCGCTTGTCCGTCGTGTACCGCCAGCGCAGCCGTACGGGGAAGGGCCCCGGCTCCGGCAGCTCGGCCGTGAGCCGGTGCCACACCCGGCCCGACCAGCCGCTCACCGCTCCGTCCGGATGCCGGCGCGGCTCCTCTCCCGGGCGCTCGGTGACGAACGGCACCGGCTCCCAGGAGGACCCGCCGTCCCGGGAGGCCTCCAGACGGGCGGTGTCCGTGCCCGGTTCGGTGTCCCACCACAGCGCGCACGCGAAGCGGGCGGCACCGGGCACCGGGGGCAGGGTGAGCGTCCCGGTGGTGCCGCTGTCCATGCCGGAGAACCATGGGGTACGGCCCAGGGCCGGGCGGACGGGCACGGCGCGGGCCAGCCGGTCGGCGGTGGCGACCCGGGGCGCTGAGCCGGAGCGCCAGGACCGCACCGGGTGCACGGAGTTGCCGAGCACGATCAGGAACGCGTCGGTCGTCGGGTCGAGGACGAGGCTGGTCCCGGTGAAGCCGGTGTGCCCGGCCGTCCGCGGGGTGGCCATCGCGCCCATGTACCAGTGCTGGTAGAGCTCGAAGCCGAGCCCGTGCTCGTCGCCGGGGAAGGCGGTGTTGAAGTCGGTGAACATCAGCTCCACCGACGCCGGCGAGAGGATCCGGGCCCTGCCGTACGCACCGCCGTTCAGCAGGGTGCGGGCGAGGATCGCGAGGTCCCAGGCGCGGGAGAAGATCCCGGCGTGGCCGGCGACGCCGCCGAGGGAGTAGGCGTTCTCGTCGTGGACCTCGCCGTGGACCATGCCGCGGTCGAGGCCGGACCAGGGCGGCCGGGCGTCCTCGGTGGCGGCGATCTCCGGCCGCCAGGAGAGCGGTGGATTGAAACGCGTGCGGTGCATCCCGAGCGGAGCGGTGATCTCGTCGTGGAGCAGGGCGTCCAGACCGAGACCGGTGATCCCCTCCAGGATCAGCTGGAGCGAGATCAGGTTGAGGTCGGAGTAGAGGTACGCGGTCCCCGGCGGGTTCGCCGGGCGCTCGGCCCACAGCAGCCGCAGCTTGCCCTCCCGCGTCGGCTCCCGGTAGAGCGGGATCCACGACCGGAACCCCGAGGTGTGGGTGAGCAGCTGCCGCACGGTGACGTCCTGCTTCCCGCCCCCGCCGAACTCCGGCAGGTACGCGGTGACCTTCGCCTCCAATTCGAGGGCGCCGCGCTCGATCTGCTGCACCGCCAGGACCGAGGTGAACAGCTTGGAGACCGAGGCCAGGTCGAAGACGGTGTCCTCGGTCATCGGGGCCTGCCGCTCCGGCGGCAGCTCGACACCGGTGTCGGTCTTCTCGTCGTACGCCGCGTACCGCACGGCCGAGCCGATCGCCCGGTGCAGGGCGACGGTTCCGCCCCGCCCGGCGAGCAGTACGGCGCCCGCGTACCAGGGGTGCGTGGGGGAGGGGCCGAGGAAACGCTCGGCCTCCGCCACGAGTCCGTCGAGGTGCGGCGCGAGCAGCCCGGCCCGCTCCGCCGACCCGCGCCGCAGCGTGGTCCGCCGCGCAGCCGATCCCGCCCCCGGCCGCCGGCCCTCCGCCGCCGCACCCGGCCCCTCCGCAGCCGCCGCACCCGGCACCGCACCGATCATCAGCGCCCCTCCGAGGGCCAGGACCCCGCCGCCGAACGCGCGGCGGCTCGGCCATCCGTCTCGTCTCGCTCGCTCCGTCATGCCCACCCTCTCCCACCGACCGCGGCGGTGAAACGCGGACGCACCGGTGAAGCGCGGACGCACCGGCCCCGAAGAATCTGACGTTGTGTCAGAAAACCTCTTCCCTCCGCCACGCCGCTGCGGCATCCTGCCGCCCATGGAGACGGAGCTGAGTCGCACACTGGGGATCGAGCACGCCATCTTCGGCTTCACGCCCTTCCCCGCGGTGGCCGCCGCACTCACCAGAGCCGGCGGCTTCGGAGTCCTCGGCGCGGTCCGCTACACCGCGCCCGACGACCTCGCCCGCGACCTCGACTGGATGCAGGAGCACACCGACGGCCTGCCCTACGGCCTCGACGTCGTGATGCCCGCGAAGAAGGCGGTCGAAGGGATCGGCGAGGCCGAGATCGAGGCGATGATCCCCGAGGAGCACCGGGCGTTCGTCCGCGCCACCCTCGCCAAGCACGGGGTCCCCGAACTGGCCGACGGGGAGGCCTCGGGCTGGCGGATCACCGGCTGGATGGAGCAGGTCGCCCGGAGCCAGCTCGACGTGGCCTTCGACTACCCGATCAGACTCCTCGCCAACGCCCTCGGCTCACCGCCGCCCGACGTCGTCGCCCGCGCCCACGACCACGGCGTCCTCGTCGCCGCCCTCGCCGGCAGCGCCCGCCACGCCCGCCACCACGCCGACGCCGGCATCGACATCGTCGTCGCCCAGGGGTACGAGGCGGGCGGCCACACCGGCGAGATCACCTCCATGGTCCTCACCCCCGAGGTCGTCGACGCGGTCTCCCCACTGCCCGTGCTCGCCGCCGGCGGCATCGGCAGCGGCGAACAGATCGCCGCCGGACTCGCCCTCGGCGCCCAGGGCGTCTGGCTCGGCTCGATCTGGCTCACCACCACCGAGGCCGAACTCCACTCCCGCGCCCTCACGGCCAAGCTCCTCGCCGCCGGCTCCGGCGACACGGTCCGCTCCCGGGCCCTGACCGGCAAGCCCGCCCGCCAGCTCCGTACCGAGTGGACCGACGCCTGGGACGACCCGGCGGGCCCGGGGCCGCTCCCCATGCCGCTCCAGGGACTCCTGGTCGCCGAGGCCGTCTCCCGTATCCAGAAGTACGAGGTCGAGCCGCTGCTCGGCACCCCCGTCGGGCAGATCGTCGGCCGGATGAACTCCGAGCGCAGCGTGCAGCAGGTCGTCGACGAGCTCACCCGCGGCTTCGAGAAGGCCGTCGACCGCATCAACCGCATCGCCGGACGGAGCACGTCATGAGCGGAGCCCCCAGCGGATTCTGGGCCCAGGCCGCCGCCGACCCCGGCCGCACCGTCCTCGTCGCACCCGACGGCGAGGAGTGGTCCGCGGGCCGGCTGCACGCCGAGGCCAACCGGCTCGTCCACGGGCTGCGCGCCGCAGGCCTCGAACGCGGCGACGCGTTCGCCGTCGTCCTGCCCAACGGCCCCGAGTTCTTCACCGCCCATCTCGCCGCCACCCAGGCCGGGTTCTACCTCGTCCCCGTCAACCACCACTTCGTCGGCCCCGAGATCGCCTGGATCGTCGCCGACTCCGGCGCCAAGGTCCTCGTCGCCCACGAGCGCTTCGCCGAGGCCGTGACGCTCGCCGCCGACGAGGCCGGTCTCGCGCCCACCCACCGGTACGCCGTCGGCACGGTCCCCGGCTTCCGCCCGTACGCCGAACTCCTCGACGGACAGGACGCGGCCCCGCCCGCCGACCGCACCCTCGGCTGGGTCATGAACTACACCTCCGGCACCACCGGCCGGCCCCGCGGCATCCGCCGCCCGCTCCCCGGCAAGCTCCCCGAGGAGACCCATCTCGGCGGCTTCCTCGGCATCTTCGGCATCCGGCCGGCCGACGGCAACGTCCACCTCGTCTGCTCACCGCTCTACCACACCGCCGTGCTCCAGTTCGCGGCCGCCGCCCTCCACATCGGCCACCCGCTCGTCCTCATGGACCGGTGGACGCCCGAGGAGATGCTCCGCCTCATCGACCGGTACGCCTGCACCCACACCCACATGGTGCCCACCCAGTTCCACCGTCTGCTCGCCCTGCCCGCCGAGGTCAGGGAGCGGTACGACGTCTCCTCCATGCGCCACGCCATCCACGGCGCCGCGCCCTGCCCCGAGCACGTCAAGCGGGCGATGATCGACTGGTGGGGCCGGTGCGTCGAGGAGTACTACGCGGCCAGCGAGGGCGGCGGCGCCTTCGCCACTGCCGAGGAGTGGCTCAAGAAGCCCGGGACCGTCGGCCGGGCCTGGCCCATCAGCGAACTCGCCGTCTTCGACGACGACGGCAGACGGCTGCCGCCCGGCGAACTCGGCACCGTCTACCTCAAGATGAACACCGGCGGCTTCCAATACCACAAGGACGAGGCGAAGACCGCGAAGAACCGCATCGGCGACTTCTTCACCGTCGGCGATCTCGGCGTCCTCGACGAGGACGGCTACCTCTTCCTCCGCGACCGCAAGATCGACATGATCATCTCCGGTGGGGTCAACATCTACCCCGCCGAGATCGAGGCGGCGCTGCTCGCCCACCCCGCCGTCGCGGACGCCGCCGCCTTCGGCATCCCGCACGCCGACTGGGGCGAGGAGGTCAAGGCGGTCGTCGAGGCGGCCGAGGGGTACGAGCCGGGGCCCGCGCTCGCCGCCGAGATCCTGGCCCACTGCGGGGACCGCCTCGCCGGCTTCAAACGCCCGAAGTCGGTCGACTTCGTCGTGGCCATGCCCCGGGACCCGAACGGCAAGCTGTACAAGCGCCGCCTCCGCGACCCGTACTGGGAGGGCAGGGGGCGCCCGCTCTAGACGATCGATTCCAAGGGGTGCAGAGGGTGTCTCAGGTGGCAAGTTTCGTGAGTGCAGCGCCCACGACCGGCAGCATGCCGCACGAACGTCACGTGAGACAGCCGCTAAGCCTTGATCGGTGCGGCCGCCCTGGCGGCCTGCTCGATCTTCGCGTAGGAGGCCGCACGGGCTTCCTCGTCGATCTGCTTCTCGTGTTCGGGGCGCATCCCGGTCCGGCCGTCGAGGCCCTCGCGCAGGATGTCGGCGTGCCCGGCATGCCGGTTGGTCTCGCCGAGGACATGGACCACGACGGCGAACAGGTTCGTGTGGGAAAAAGGCTCCGGCCACCACGGCACGTGGCCGGGGGCGTCGAGGGGAAGCTCGTCGATCGTCGCGTCCGCGTGTTCCCACGTGCGCCGGTAGAACCCGATGATCTGATCGCGGGTCTCGTCCTCGGCGGCCCACTGATCGCTGCCGTCGGAGTCCTGCCACCGGGGCAGCGGTTCCGGGGAAGGGCGGCCGAAGACCTCGCCGAAGTACCTGGCCTCGACGGTGGCCAGGTGTTTGACCAGGCCGAGGAGGTTGGTCCCGGTCGCCGTCAGAGGCCGGCGGGCGTCGTATTCGGACAAGCCGTCGAGTTTCCAGAGCAGGGCCTCGCGGTCCCGCCGCAGTCTCCCGTGCAGGTTGTCCTTCGCGAATTCATCGATCATGTGGCATGAGCCTTCCAGGGGTTGTTCGTGGTCTCAAGGGGACGTGGGGGCGGGCGGGTGCCAGGTGAGAATCCAGCCGGCGGTGAGCGCCGCCGCGCCGCCTGCCAGGGCGATTGCGCCACCTGTTCCGATGCCTGCGGCCACCGAGCCGAAGCAGGCCGGCCCGACGCCCTGAAGCGTCATGCCGCCGGAGCCGAGCAGGCCGAAGGCCTGGCCCTGGCCATCCTGCGGCAGGGCGTCCAGGAACGGCCGTTGCAGGCCGAGACCGTAGGCGAATCCGAAGCCGCAGAGCAGCAGCAGACAGGACGAGACGCCCACTCCGGGCTCGGCGGCGAAGCCGACCAGCGGCAGCCCCATCAGCGCGATCAACGGGACTACCAGTCGCTCCCGGGTGGGCGGCCGTAGCAGTCGCCCCACCAGCAGGTCACCGACGAGCATGCCGACCGGCAGACAGCCCATCAGCACCGCGTACCGGCCGGGCGCGAAGTGGCGTCCTCCCGCGTAGGCGATGATCAGCCCTTCCGCGCCCGCTACGAACGCGGGCGGCAGCCACTGGGCCAGCATCAGTCGTCGCACCGTGTGTCCGCGCAGCAGCAGGCCGGCACCGCGCAGGCTTGCCCGGACGGTCCCGCCATCGCTCCGGGCGCCGGCGGGTGTGCCGCCGAACTCCCCCAGCTGCAGCCGGGGCAGCCGGATGCGGATGGCGAGCGCGCAGCCGAGGTAGAGGGCGGCGCTCACCGCGAGCGCCCGGCGCGGGCCGAGTACCGCGACGACCGCACCTCCCAGCGCCAGACCGAACAACTGCGCGCCGGAGGCAGCGATGTTGTTCAGTGAACGGCCCAGTACATAGGCGTCGCCCTCCAGCCACTGCGCGACCAGCCGACCCGACGCGCCACTGAACACCGGTGTGGCGAGGGCGACCAGCGCCACGACACCGAGGCTTGCCGCGATCGGCATCCGCACCAGGGCGAGCAGCAGGGCGGCGGCGCACTCCACGGCGTAGCCGCCGGCGATGAGCGCGCGGGGCGGCAGTCGGTCGGCCAGGGAGCCCAGCAGCAGCGAGCCGAACAACTGCGGGAGAAAGCCGATGCCGAAGGCCAGTGCGCTCAACAGCGCGGAGCCGGTGGCGGTGAAGACCAGAACCGAGAACGTGGTGATCCGCAGCGCGTCCGCAGTGATCGCGACGGTGCGGGTCGAGAAGAGCAGCCGGAATCGCGGCTCGGCCAGCACCTTCCGGTAGGTGGCACGGCGGTCGTCCTGCACGAGTTCGGCGGTTGGGGTCATGGCTCCCAGCCTCGCCATGCGCCACGCCACCCACCAATGATTCGTCGCTGGACGAATCGAAACAGACGTCCCGCGGTAGCATCGCGGGGTGCTCCGCTTCGAAGTCTCCGTCGAGGACCTGCTGCGCAGCCGCTTCGCGCTGTCGCCCGCGCTGGACCTCTGCTTGCTGCTGCGCTCGCTCATCGGCCAAGGCCCTCCGCTGCCGCGAGCCTGGGCCACCCGGCTCCTGCCTGCTCTTGAACGGCTGCGCCGCGAGACCGAACTGGACGCCGTCCTCGCCCTGCAGGCCCCGCACGGCGGACCGAACTTCATCGCCCCTCCTCCGCGCGGCCTCAACCAGACCTGGGCGGACGACCTGGCCATGATCCGGGCCACACCACTGGAAGCGGCCCGCCACGAAATCGCCACCACCGCGACCGGCCCGTCCGCCCGTGATCCCCGCGTACGCGCGGTGCTTGACTCGCCGGACGCCGTCTCCAGGATCGCCGAGGCGATGGACCGGGCGTGGCGCGAGCTGCTCGCCGCGGACTGGCCGCAACTGCGCGCGGTCTGTGAGCGCGATGTCGTGCACCGGGTGGGTGTGATCGGCGAACACGGATGGGCCGCGACCATCGAGAGCCTGCACCCGGGCATCGCCTGGCACGCAGGTGGTATCGAGATCGGCTTCCTCCGAGGCGGAACACTCCGGCTCGCCGGCGACGGGCTCCTGGTGATCCCCTCGGTCTTCGTCGGGCATGTCGCCGCCCACATGGAAGACCCCTGGCCCAGGACCTTGATCTACTCGGCCCGCGGCACCGCCGCCCTGTGGGGCGAACAGGAGAGCGTCCCCCAACCGGACGCGCTGACCGCTCTGGTCGGCCGAGCCCGGGCCCGGCTGCTGTTGGCGCTGGACGCCCCGGCCAGTACCAGCCACCTCGCCCGAAGCCTCGCCATGGCGCCCGGCGCGGTAGGAGACCACCTCGCCATCCTGCGAGGCGCGGGGCTGCTCGTGCGCGCCCGGTCCGGACGGTCGGTGCTCTACCGGCGCACCCCGCTCGGCGAGGCACTGGTCGCCGGTTCGGGCTGAGGGATCGGGTCAGCACTGCTTTTCGAGGCGCCGCAGGCTCGGAGTCCGGCGAGCGGGAGGTCGCGCAACTGCTGCCGCACGCCGGCCTTCACGCACCGATGCCGGCAGGTGATCGATGTCCCGGTGCACGACTGCGGCGAGCCTCTCGCGGAGATCGCCTCGGTCCCGGCGCTCGCCCCGGACCGTGACTTCCCCGAGGCGAGCGCCATCGACCACGACCGCAGGCACCACGCCACGTACCGGGACCACCTCGGCTTCGACATCGCCGCCCACGCCCTCTTCGTCGTGGGCAGCGCCACCGCGTTCCGTGAACACGGCACGGCGCTCCGCGGCCTCGTCGACGAGGCCCCGCCCCACCGGCACCGCCAACCGGGAGCCGGGCACTTCTGCGTGGAGTTCAGCTCCGGCCCGTGGACCCGGCCCCGGACCCGTCGGCATGTGCGGGGCGTCCTGCACATCGGGTACTGCGAGGACTGGCCGGTCTGATCAGTGCTCCGGTGCCAGGGCCGGGAGCAGCTGGGACTCCTCGTACGCGAAGTGCTCCTCCAGGCTCGTCGCCAGGCGGTCGACCTCGGTGCGCAGGGTCGCCGGGTCGGCGCCGGAGGTGAGGAGGGTCTCCAGTTCGTCGACCGTGCGGGCGACCACCTCGTGCTCGCGGCGCATCCGGCCCAGGGCGTCGGCGAGTTCCGGGAACTGGCGCTCCAGGAGGTCGAAGACGCCGTCCTCGCTGCGGTGGTGGGCGTGGAGGGCGCCGCAGAAGGCGAGACAGTGGCGGGCGAGCTGCCGTCCGGGCGTCGGCGCCGGGGAGTTCAGGCCCGCGCGGAGCTCGTCGTGGACCTTCACGAGGTGGGCGGCGATCGCCCGGTGCCGCGCGGGGCCGGCGAGGTCCACGCGGTGCAGGGCGACGACGGGGATGACCCGGTCCGTGCCGGGGCTGAATCGGAGCCCCGGATGGTCGGGCTGGTCAAGCGCATCAGGATCCCCGACGAACTGCAGTCCCTCGCCCTGGCGCCCCGTCACCTCTCCCTCCTCGCCCATCTCCTCTTCGACGGGCCGCTCGGCGTCAACGAGCTCGCCGCCCGCCTGGAGGTCGCCCCGGCCACCGTGAGCCTGATGGTCGGCGACCTCGCCAAGAAGGGGCTCCTGGAGCGGGCCGAGGACCCCGCCGACCGGCGGCGCAAGATCGTCTCGCCGAGGCGCACCGCCCCGCCATCGACGGCTGGCTGGGCCGCAGCGCCGGCGCCTGGCGCGCGGCCCTCGCGCCCCTGAGCCCTTCCGAACGCAGGATGTTCGTCGAGACCCTCGCCGCCTACGAGAACGACCTCACCGACCCCGAGGGCTGAGCGAATCAGGCGAAAAGGCCCTCTTGTGGCAATATGCGGATCATGAGTTCGAGTGCGACGGCAAGGGCACGGCAGTGGACGACCTGGGGGCCGGTGGTGGCGGCCCTTGTGCTCGGCCTCGCCTGGGGGCGTGAACTCCCGGGCTTCGCGGTGGCGATCGTCGTCGTCTGTCTGTTCGCCGCTGTGCTCTCCGCCGTCCATCACGCCGAGGTCATCGCCCACCGCATCGGCGAACCCTTCGGCTCCCTCGTCCTCGCCGTGGCCGTCACCGTCATCGAGGTCGGGCTGATCGTCATGCTGATGACCGGAGGCGGTGACAAGGCGACGAGCTACGCACGGGACACGGTCTTCGCCGCCGTCATGATCACGTGCAACGGCATCGTCGGCCTCTCCCTGCTCGTCGGCGCGCTGCGCAACCGGGTCGCCGTCTTCAACGCGGAGGGCTCCGGCGGCGAGCTCGCGATCGTCTGCACCCTCGCGACCATGACGCTGGTCCTGCCGACCTTCACGACGAGCCACCCGGGCCCCGAGTTCTCCGCCGCACAGCTCGCCTTCGCGGCCGTTTCCTCGCTCCTCCTCTACGGGGTGTTCGTCGCGGTCCAGACCGTCCGGCACCGCGACTACTTCCTGCCCGTGCCGCGGCCGGACCGGGGGATCCCGGAGTCGGAGGAGGAGCACGCCGCGCCGCCGACCGCCCGCGACGCCTGGTTCAGCCTCGGCCTGCTCGTGGTCGCCCTCGTCGCCGTCGTCGGCAACGCCAAGCTGGTCTCGCCCACCATCGAGGACGCCGTCGCCTCCGCAGGCCTGCCCAAGGCGGTCGTCGGCGTCGTCATCGCCCTGATGGTGCTGCTCCCCGAGACCCTCGCCGCCGTGCGCGCGGCGAGCCGGGACCGCATGCAGACCAGCATGAACCTGGCCTACGGCTCGGCCATCGCCAGCATCGGCCTGACCATTCCGTCGATCGCGCTCGCCTCGATCTGGCTGGAGGGACCCCTGATCCTCGGCCTGGGGCCCCTCCACATGGTGCTGCTCGTGCTCACGGCCGTGGTGAGCGCCCTGACCGTGGTGCCGGGACGCGCCACGCTCCTCCAGGGCAGCGTCCATCTCTCGATCTTCGCCGCCTTCGTGTTCCTGTCGTTCAGCCCCTGACCACCACCACCTTCAGAGCGGGCGAACGCAGGATGTCCTTCTCGCAGAACCGGGAGGTCACCCAGTGCTCGCCCGCGAACAGCCGGGTCTGGTCGCTGAAGTGCGGCGACCCGGGGTTCGAGGACTGGGAGTACGAGAGCAGGGTGCGGGCCACCGGGCACCGGCTGCCGTCCCAGCCGACCGCCTGCACATGGCTCGTCCCGTGCGCGACCTCCACATAGCCGCCGGCCGCCGCGTTCCACACGGGCTCGGTCTTGTTCCAGATCCCCAGGGACTCGGTCCCGCCGCTCACCGGGATCCGTTCCCCGTTCCGTACGACGAACTGGTGGGCGCCGAGCGGCGCGTCCAGCGCGATGCCCGCCGCCCGCAGTTCGGCCGCGGCGTCCCTGAGGGCCTGAGCGAAGCCGGGCGTTCCGGTGTTGAGGGTGTGCGGGGTGCGGACCGGGTCGGCCGCCGAGAACGGCACCAGCCACTGGTCGGCCGGCTTCACCGCACCGGTGAACTTCCGCCAGAAGCGGTCGAAGAGCAGCGCGCCCCGGCTGTCGGTGTTCACCGTGCGGTCCCAGTCGCCGAGCACCCGGCAGACCTCCGGGTCCTCCGGCAGCACCGACGCGCACGCCTTTGCCGCGTCGGCCGCGGCCAGGTCACCGGCCGGAGCCCGGTTGGCGAACTGCTGGCGCTGCAGGTCGGCCACCGTGAGCCCGCCCCGGTCCGCCATCGCCGACACGTCCTCGATCCCGCCCCGGGTGCGCAGCGAGCGCGGGGTGGCGACCGTGCCGAAGATCCGCTCGTAACCGGTCAGTGGCCGGTCGGCGTTGGCCAGCCAGGCGCTGTCGTTGGAGTTCTCCACGTACGGGGTGTCCCGGAGCACCGGCATCCGTGCGGGGCCGAAGACACCCGGCTGCACCGCGTCCGGGTCGGAGCCCGGCGCGCAGTCCGAGCGGGAGCCGTCGAGCACGGCGACGCCCGAGGCCGGGTAGGTGGCCCGGCCGAGCGGGGTGGAGCAGCGCGCGGCGAGCTCGTCGGTGATCCGGGGGAGCACCTGGGACTGGGCGAAGAGGGAGTGCCCCGCGGAGTCCGCCGCGATCGTGTTGACCCAGGGCAGCCCCTGTGTGCGCGCCAGGGTGTCGGCGATGTCCTGCGCGGACCGGGCCCTGGCGAAGCCGAGCGCGGTGTCGGAGCCGCGCAGGTTGGCGGCGTTGGGGTCGTTCAGCGCGTAGGCCGTGGTCGCGGTCCAGGGCAGGGGCAGCTGCGCGCCGAGTCCGCCGACGACGGGTCCGTACCGGGTCCACCACTGGGTACGGGTGACGGGGGCGCCGTCCTTGACCGCCACCGTCACCGCGCGCGGGGTCATCCGCTCCGGCTTCCCGTCCACCAGGTAGGAGGTCGGGTCGCCGGGCGCGAGGGTCAGCTGGTGCAGGTTGAGCGGCACCCCGGTGGCGACGGTGTGGCTCCAGGCCACCTTGTCGTTGAAGCCGATGTTGACGACGGTCGTGCCGAGGAGCGAGGCACCGGAGACGTTCAGCTCGCCGGGGATGGTCTGCTGCGACTGCCAGAAGCGGCGGCCGCCCTGCCACGGGTAGTGCGGGTTCCCCAGGAGCAGCCCGCGCCCGTCGGCCGTCGTGGCCCCGGAGAACGCGACGGCGTTGGAGCCCATGGTGGCGTTCTCGGGAGCGAACAGCGCACGCGCGGCCTCGGCGGCGGCCTCGGGATCGGGGGCGGCGGCCGTCGGAGGAGCGGAGGCCGTCGGGGGAGCGGAGGCCGTCGGGGGAGCGGCGGCCGGCGGCCTCGCCGCCGTGATGCCGTCCGCGGCCCTGCCCTGCCCGCCGAGCACCGAGACGGCGAAGCCGCGCCGGGCCACGTCGAGCGCGGTCACCGGACGGACCCAGTCGGCGTCCGCGCAGGCCGGATCGGTGATCCGGTGCTTCCGCAGCCAGGCGTTGTAGCCGGCCGCCCAGCCCCGCATCAGCTCCTTCAGGTCCCGGCTCGGACCGGCCGGGGCCGGGGTGTCGAGGAGCTCCTCGACCGTGCCCGCGTCCTTCACGCCGCGGAAGTACAGGTCGCTGGAGAGGTTCGTCGTGGCGGAGGAGAGCGAGCCGTCGGGGGCGGCGGCCGGGCCGAAGTACCGGGAGCGTTCCCCGTTCACGGTCAGGAAGCCGTCGGCGAGCACACAGACCTGGTCGGCGGCCTGGGCCCAGCCCGTGCCGAACCCCAGGTTGGCGTAGTCCTTGGCGACGATGTGCGGGATGCCGTACTCGGTGTACCGGATGACGGCCGACAGACCACGGTCGGACGGCTGCCCGCCCCGGTCCCCGGAGTCGGCGGCCGCCGCGCCGGGCAGCGAGGCCGTGACGACGGCGAGCGCCGCGCCGGTGAGCGCCAGGTGTTTCAGACGGGTACGGAGGTGCAAGATGCCTCCCAACGGGCCGATGAGCACTGCGGGTTGGACCATGCACGCAGTTGCGCGGCCCCTTGTCAACATCCCGTTCGGTATCCGAGGTCCGGGCGTCCGCGGCGCGCCGCACGGTACTTGACCTCCCGCCAGGTGGCCGCCGAGGATCACCGCATGGATCGACTCCTCAGCCGCACCGTCGACGGTGTCCTGCGCGCGAGTGCCCGGCGCGTGCCCGACCGGATCGCCCTCCGGTACGCCGACCGGACCTGGACGTACGCGGAGCTGGACGCCGCCGTCTCCACCGCCGCCGCCGTCCTGCGCGAGCCGGAGCACGGGATCGCCCTGCCGGAGTACGCCCGCGTCGCCACGTACGGCCACAACTCGGACGCCTACCTCGTGGCGTTCCTCGCCTGCGCGCGGGCCGGACTGATCCACGTACCCGTCAACCACCATCTGACCGGCGAGGACCTCGCGTACGTCCTGGAGCAGTCGGACAGTTCGCTCGTGCTCGCCGACCCCGCCCTCGCCGACCGCATCCCCGAGGGCTGTCCCGTCAAGCCGCTGCGGGACGCGCCCGGTTCACTGCTCGACGCCCTCGCCGACCCGGAGGAGTACCCCACCGACCGCGACGCCCGCGACGTCGCCCAGCTGCTCTACACCTCGGGCACCACCGCACTCCCCAAGGGCGCGGTGATGACGCACCTCGCCCTCGCCCACGAGTACGACAGCGCGATCGCGGCCCTCGACCTGAGCGAGGACGACAAGCCGGTGCACGCGCTGCCGCTCTACCACTCGGCGCAGATGCACGTCTTCCTGCTGCCCTACCTCGCCGTCGGCGCCGAGAACACCCTCGTCGACGGACCCGACCCGGCCGTCCTGTTCGATCTCGTCGAGGCGGGCCGCGCCGACAGCCTCTTCGCCCCGCCGACCGTCTGGATCGCGCTCGCCAACCACCCCGACTTCGCCGCCCGCGACCTCTCCGCCCTGCGCAAGGCCTACTACGGGGCCTCGATCATGCCCGTACCCGTCCTGGAGCGGCTGCGTGCCCGGCTGCCCGGGCTCGCCTTCTACAACTGCTTCGGGCAGTCGGAGATCGGCCCGCTCGCCACTGTCCTCGGCCCCGACGAGCACGAGGGCCGGATGGACTCCTGCGGCCGCCCCGTCCGCCACGTCGAGGCCCGGGTCGTCGACGAGAACGGCGAGGACGTCCCCGACGGCACCCCGGGCGAGATCGTCTACCGCTCCCCGCAGCTCTGCGAGGGCTACTGGCGCAAGCCGGACGAGACCAAGGAGGCCTTCCGGGGCGGCTGGTTCCACTCCGGGGACCTCGCCGTCCGCGACGCCGAGGGCTATCTCACGATCGTCGACCGGGTGAAGGACGTCATCAACTCCGGTGGTGTGCTCGTCGCCTCACGTCAGGTCGAGGACGCGCTCTACACCCACCCGGGCGTCGCCGAGGTGGCCGTCATCGGCCTCCCCGACGAGCGCTGGATCGAGGCGGTCACGGCCGTCGTCGTCCCGCGCGGCGAGGTCACCGAGGCCGAACTCCTCGACCACGCCCGCGAGAAGCTCGCCCACTTCAAGGCGCCCAAGCGGGTCTTCCTCGTGGACGCCCTTCCCCGCAACGCCAGCGGAAAGATCCTCAAGCGCGACCTGAGGGACCGCTTCGCCCGTCAGCCCTGATCCTTCTCCTCCATCACGCAGAGGATGTTGCCCTCACTGTCCTTGAACCAGGCGCCCCGCATGGTGTCCGAGTCGACCACGCCGTCGACCGTCTTGATGCCGGGCAGGTCGTACTCCTCGAACGTGACGCCCTTGGAGCGCAGCGTCGACATCTCCGTGTCGAGGTCGTCGACCTTCCAGCTCGCCAGGGTGTGCTCGGCCTTGCCGCCGTAGGGCGTCTCGTAGAGGCCGATCACCGTGCCTCCGCATTCGAACCTGGTGTCCTCGGGCGACTCCTTCGTCAGGGGGAGTCCGAGGGTCTCCGAGTAGAACTGCTTGGCCCGGTTCATGTCACTGACCGGAATGATCGCGGCTATGGGGGAGTCCGACAGCATCGCAACCACCTCCTGCCTCCAGGCTACGCAGCGGCCGGGCCCGCCGCTTCCCGCGAGCCCGGCGCGATCCGGAAGGCACCCGCTACGGCTGCTCCCGCAGGTCCACGATCCGCTTGATCTTGCCCACCGAGCGCTCCAGCGTCTCCGGGGCGACCACCTCCACGTCCACCGAGACCCCGATGCCGTCCTTCACCGCCGCCGCGACCGCCCGGGCCGCCTCCGCGCGCTCTTCCGGCGTCGCGTCCGGACGGGCCTCGGCCCGCACCGTCAGCCGGTCGAGCCGGCCCTCCCGGGTCAGCCGCAGCTGGAAGTGCGGGGCCACGCCCGGCGTGCGCAGCACGATCTCCTCGATCTGCGTGGGGAAGAGGTTCACCCCCCGCAGGATGATCATGTCGTCGCTGCGCCCGGTGACCTTCTCCATCCGGCGGAACACCCGAGCGGTCCCCGGCAGGAGCCGGGTGAGGTCGCGGGTCCGGTAGCGGATCACCGGCATGGCCTCCTTGGTGAGCGAGGTGAAGACCAGCTCGCCCTCCTCCCCGTCGGGCAGCACCTCGCCGGTGAACGGGTCCACGATCTCCGGGTAGAAGTGGTCCTCCCAGATGTGCAGGCCGTCCTTGGTCTCCACGCACTCCTGCGCCACACCGGGGCCGATGACCTCCGACAGGCCGTAGATGTCGACCGCGTCGATCGCGAACCGCTCCTCGATCTCCTTGCGCATCTCCTCCGTCCACGGCTCCGCGCCGAAGACGCCCACCTTCAGCGAGGTGGACCGGGGGTCCACGCCCTGCCGCTCGAACTCGTCGAGCAGCGTCAGCATGTACGAGGGGGTCACCATGATGATCTCGGGCCGGAAGTCCTGGATGAGCTGCACCTGCCGGGCCGTCATGCCGCCGGAGGCCGGAATCACCGTGCACCCGAGGCGCTCCGCACCGTAGTGCGCGCCGAGTCCGCCGGTGAACAGGCCGTATCCGTACGCCACATGGACCTTGTGCCCGGGGCGCGCGCCGGCGGCGCGCAGGGAGCGGGCCACCACGTCGGCCCACATGTCCAGGTCGGCGTCGGTGTAGCCGACGACGGTCGGCCGGCCGGTGGTGCCGCTGGAGGCGTGGATGCGCCGGATCCGGGACTGGTCGACGGCGAACATGCCGAAGGGGTAGTGGTCGCGCAGGTCCGACTTGGTGGTGAACGGGAAACGGGCCAGGTCCGCGAGCGTACGGCAGTCGTCCGGGGTGAGTCCTGCCGCGTCGAAGGAGCGCCGGTAGTAGTCCACGTTCTCGTACGCGTGACGCAGGGTGGCGCGCAGCCGCTCCAGCTGGAGGGCCGCCAGCTCCTCGCGTCCGAGCCGTTCGCCGCTGTCCAGCAGTTCCGTCATGCGCCCACTCCTCCGCTGTCGTAAAACGGACTACCGATCATTCGGTTGATCCGTTCCGGGTCAGTAAAACCGGAGGTACCCGGGGCTTGGCAAGGGGGTGGACGAACTTTCCCGGCCGCGCGGCTCCCCGGACGGCGGAGCGCGGGGGGCGCTCGCGGGGCGGCCGCCCCCGGACGGCGCTCCCGCCCGCCCGCGCCGCGCCCGGATGACGTACACCACCGTGCGTTACATCTGGACGCGGAGAGTGACGCACGAGTCCGCGCAAGTCCACGCGTACCCAGAAAGCGAGTCCCCCATGTCGGTCGACACCGCCCCGGCGGCGAGCCCCACCCCGCCCGCCGTCGAGATCCGCCAGGTCCAGCTCAGCCTCAGCACCGCCGCCGCCCGCAACCTCGCCACCACCACCAAGTCCGAACCCCAGATGCAGGGCATCAGCTCCCGCTGGCTGCTCCGCAAGCTCCCCTGGGTCCACACACCCGGCGGCACCTACCGGGTCAACCGGCGCCTCTCGTACGTCGTCGGCGACGGCCGCGTCACCTTCGTCAAGAGCGGCTCCAGGGTCGAGGTCATCCCCGCCGAACTGGCCGAACTCCCGCTGTTGCGCGGCTTCGACGATCCCACCGCGCTCGGCGCCCTCGCCGACCGCTTCGTCCAGCAGGAGTTCGAGCCCGGCCAGATCGTCGTGCACGCCGGGCGGCAGGCCGACCACGTCTACCTCATCGCCCACGGCAAGATCGAGAAGCTCGGCACCGGACAGTACGGCGACGAGACCCTCCTCGGGCGGCTCGGCGACGGCGACACCTTCGGCGGTCAGGTGCTCGCCGGCGACGGCAGCTGGGACTTCACCGCCAAGGCCGTCACCGCCGTCACCCTCCTCGCCCTGCCCCGCACCGCCTACCTGGCCGTCGCCGAGCAGTACGGAAACCTCCGCGACCACGTGCGGAACGCCGGCTCCGACGGCCAGGCCCGCGCCGTCAACCGGGCCGGCGAGGCCGCCATCGAGCTCAGCGCCGGACACGTCGGCGAGGCCGCCCTGCCCGGCGCGTACGCGGACTACGAACTCAAGCCCCGCGAGTACGAACTCAGCGTCGCCCAGACCGTCCTGAAGGTCCACACCCGCGTCGCCGACCTCTACAACCAGCCGATGAACCAGACCGAGCAGCAGCTGCGTCTGACGATCCAGGAGCTCCGCGAGCGCCAGGAGCACGAGCTCGTCAACAACCCCGAGTTCGGGCTGCTCCACAACACCGACTTCGACCAGCGCATCCAGACCCACTCGGGCCCGCCGACCCCGGACGACCTCGACGACCTGCTCAGCATGCGCCGCGACACCGACTACGTCTTCGCCCACCCCCGGGCCATCGCCGCCTTCGGCAAGGAGTGCAACAAGCGGGGCCTCGTGCTCGGCACCGTCGACGTCGAGGGACGCGACATGCCGGCCTGGCGCGGGGTGCCCATCCTGCCCTGCGGGAAGATCCCGGTCACCGACCGGCAGAGCTCCTCGATCATCGCCGTCCGCACCGGCGAGAACAACGAGGGCGTCATCGGCCTCCACCAGACGGGCCTGCCCGACGAGGTCGAGCCCGGCCTCAACTGCCGCTTCATGGGCATCGACGAGAAGGCGATCATGTCCTACCTGGTCTCCGCCTACTACTCGGCCGCCATCCTCGTGCCCGACGCGGTCGGAATCCTCGAGAACGTCGAGGTGCGTCCGCGCGCCTGACGGCCGGTGTCCGGTGCCGGACAAAACCCGTTGCCCGGCGCCCCGGACCAGTGCTGGAGTGGCCGGCATGGAACCCCGGCACCTGCGTGACCTCTACGACCTCCAACTGCGCCGCCAGGCCCGCCCCGACGGGCCCGGCTGCCGCGTCGAACGCACCGGCGCCGTCGTCCGGCAGACCGGCCCCGCGCACGCCTGGAACGGCGTCCTCTGGTCCGGCTTCGACGCTGCCGACGCCGACCGCGCCATCGCCGGAGAGATCGCGCACTACCGCGCCGCCGGCCTGGCCTTCGAATGGAAGCTGTACGGGCACGACACCCCCGCCGACCTCGGCGACCGGCTCCGCGCCGCGGGCTTCACCCCCGAGGAGCCCGAGACCCTGATGGCCGCCGAGGCCGCCGCCCTGCCCGGCGAGGTCCCGCTCCCCGAGGGCGTCGAGCTCCGCGCCGTCACCGACGAGGCCGGAGTGCGCCAGGTGGTCGAGGTCCACGAGCGCGCCTTCGGCACCGACAGCTCCCACATCGGCCGACAGCTCCTGGACCGGCTCGCGGCCGACCCCGGCACGGTCGGCGCCGTCGTCGCCCTCGCCGGCGGCGAACCCGTCAGCGCCGCGCGCCTGGAGCTCTACCCCGGCACGGACTTCGCGGGCCTCTGGGGCGGCGGCACCGTCGAGGGCTGGCGCGGCCGCGGCCTCTACCGCGCCCTGGTCGCGCACCGCGCCCGCATCGCCGCCGCCCGCGGCCACCGCTACGTCCAGGTCGACGCGGCGGACACCAGCCGCCCCATCCTCCAGCGCCTGGGCTTCCTGACGCTGACGACCACGACGCCGTACGTGTACGAGCTCTAGCCGGGCTCGCCCGGCCACGGCGGCGCCCCCAGCCACGGGGCGAACTGCTCGGCGACCAGCGACGCCACGGCCGCCGCGTCCCGCACTCCGTCGACCTCGATCACGCGGACGGCGAGGCGCGGGGCGTCGTGGTAGGCGTACTGATACGCCGTCAGGCCGTAGCGGAGGGCCAGGATTTCGGAGACGGTCGTCTTGCCGGCCCACTGCGCGCCACCGATCCACAACATCCGGCGGTGGAACGAGGGGGGGCGGTGCGTCCCGGCGGGTCAGTCCGAGGTGTCGCCCTCGTGCGCGCCCACCACGGCCCGCAGGAGTCCTGGGAACCGCTCCTCGAACTCCTCGCGGCGCAGGGTGTTCATGCGGGAAGTCCCCACGTAGTGCTGGCGGATGAGGCCGGCCTCGCGCAGGACGTGGAAGTGGTGCGTCGCCGTGGACTTGCTGACCGGCAGCTCGATGGTCCCGCAGGCCAGGTCCTCGCCCGCCGCGTACAGCTCGGCGACGATCCGCCGCCTGACGGGGTCGACCAGCGCGTCAAGGACCTGCTGGAGACCGATCTCGCTCAGGTCGGGGTGGGGCGGGACGCGGTCCCGCCGGCCGGTGCGTGCTGCTGCTGTCATCGTCGTGTCGACCTCCGGGTGCATCGTACGACAACGGTCAAAGTTTCACGACCGTCAAAGTTTGACAGCGGTCGAACCTTGCGCTTTGCTGGGGCACGTCGGCGGAGCGGTCCGCCCGCCGTCGTCACCGAGCGGGGAGGGGAAGCCCGATGAGCAAGGCCAGGACGGTGCTGTTCCACGAGTACGGCGGTCCGGAGGTGCTCCGGACCGAGGACGTGGAGGTGGGCGAGCCGGGCCCCGGAGAGGTGCTGCTCCGTGTGGAGGCCATCGGTCTCAACCGTGCCGAGGCGCTCTTCCGGTCGGGGAACTACATCGAGCCCGCCCGGAGCTTCCCCGCCCGGATCGGACTCGAGGCCGCCGGTGTCGTCGAGGCCGTCGGAGAGGGCGTGGCCGGGTTCGCGGCCGGGCAGGCGGTCAGCGTCGTGCCCTCGTTCTCCATGAACGACCACGGCGTCTACGCCGAGCGCGCGATCGTCCCGGCCTCCTCGCTCGTCCCCCGCCCCGAGGGGCTCGGCGCCGTCGAGGGCGCCGCCGTCTGGATGCCGTACGTCACGGCGTACGGCGGCCTCGTCGAGGTCGGCGGGATGCGCGCCGGGGACACCGTCGTCCTCACCGGCGCCTCCAGCAGCGTCGGCCTCGCCGCGATCCGCACCGCGCACCGGATCGGCGCCACCCCCGTCGCCACCACCCGCACACGGGCCAAGAAGGACGCCCTGCTCAAAGCGGGGGCGGCCGAGGTGATCGTCACCGAGGAGGAGGACGTCGCCGAGCGGATACGGGACCTCACGGGCGGGCGCGGCGCCGACCTCGCCTTCGACGGCGTCGCGGGACCCGGCCTCACCGGCCTCGTCGGCGCCGTCGCCCCCGGCGGCACCGTGCTCGTCTACGGAGCCGTGAGCGGGCTGCCGACCCCGTACCCCGGCTTCGACCTCGGGATGCCCGCCGTCTCCCTGCGCACCTACACGATGCCGGAGACCACGAGGGACCCGGAGCGGCTGCGCCGGGCCCGCGCCTTCGTCGAGTCCGGCCTGCGCACCGGCTTCTTCGAACCGGCCGTCGACCGCACCTTCACCCTCGACGAGATCGTCGCGGCCCACCGGGCCATGGAGGCCGGCCATCAGGTCGGCAAGATCGTCGTGACCGTGCCCTAGGGGATGTCAGGCGCCGTACTCCCGGGGGTGTCAGGCCGCCCAGTGTGCCGGGCGGTCGAAGCCCTCCGGGAGGCGGGTCGCGGCGTTCCCGCGTGCCGAGTTCAGCTGGGGCTGGGTCAGGAAGAGGGCGCCCGTGAGGTCCGCGCCCGACAGGTCGGCGTCCCGCAGGTCCGCGCCGATCAGGTCCGCGAGCGACAGGTCCGCCCCCGTCAGGTCGGCGGCGATCAGCAGCGCCCCGCGCAGGTCCGTGCCCCGCAGCTTCGCCCCGCGCAGCCGCTTGCCGATCAGGTCCGCCCCGCGCCGGCTCTTCGGCCGGCCGCCGGCCGTGGCGCGGACCAGCTCGCTCGTCCGCAGCAGCAGCGGGTTCACCTCGGCGCGCACCGCCGCCACGTCCAGCTTCTCCAGGGCGTCCGGTGTGCCCGCGGTGAGCTCCTCGACCCGGGCCAGGGCC
Organism: Streptomyces sp. NPDC002825; assembly: GCF_040295385.1. Classification (NCBI taxonomy): domain Bacteria; kingdom Bacillati; phylum Actinomycetota; class Actinomycetes; order Kitasatosporales; family Streptomycetaceae; genus Streptomyces; species Streptomyces sp. NPDC002825. The sequence goes on along the minus strand of NZ_JBEOVH010000006.1, from coordinate 224,395 downwards.
GCACGCAGCTCGGCGTGGACGGGGCGGGCGGTGCGCAGCGCCAGGGCCTCCGTGAGGTAGCGCAGCAGCTCGTGCAGCTGGCGCACCACCGGGAACACCTCGTACATCTGCCGGGCCGTCTCGGGCGCCTCCCGCCAGGACACACCGCCGAAGGTCACCTGGGAGACCTGCTGGCCGGCGCCGAAGCAGTCGTACACCGTGCAGCCCTGGAAACCGCTCGGCCGCAGCCGGGTGTGGATCCCGCAGCGGAAGTCCTCCTGGAGGTTCCGGCAGGGCTCGCCCGACGCCTTGTTCACGGCGAAGTCGGCCGACTTGGCGAAGGGGAGCGCCACGCAGCACAGACCGAAGCAGTTCGCGCAGTCGCCGCGCAGGGCGGAATCCCGGGTCTCGGGCACGGTGGAACGGTTCCTTCGCAGTTCGGGGACGGCCCTCCACCGTATCGCGCCCCCCGCCCCGCCCTTCTCGGAATGGCGCCCACGGCGAAACCGATTGCCATGATCCACACGGACCCGTGAGGATCGGCGGCATGCCGACGTTCACCACACATGACGGAACCGAACTCGCCTACCGCGTCCTGGGGGAGGGGGAACCGCTCGTCTGCCTCGCCGGCGGACCGATGCGCGACGCCGGCTACCTCGGGGACCTCGGCGGACTCGCCGCCCACCGCGCGCTCGTGCTGCTCGACGCCCGGGGCACCGGCGCCAGCGCCGAACCCGCCGACCCCGGCACGTACCGCTGCGACCGGCAGGTCGGCGACGTCGAGGCGCTCCGCGCCCACCTCGGCCTGGAGCGGATCGACCTGCTCGGCCACTCGGCGGCCGGAAACCTCGCCGTCCTGTACGCCGCCGCCCACCCCGAGCGGATCCGCTCCCTCGTCCTCGTCACCTCCCTCTCGCGCGCCCTCGGGGTCGGGACCACCGACGAGGAATGGGACAAGGCCGTCGAGGTCTTCGCCGACCGGCCCTGGTACCCCGAGGCCAGGGCCGCCCTGGACACGATCGGCCCGGACACCCCGCTGCGGCGCGTCTACGAGATCACCGCCCCCTTCGCCTACGGCCGCTGGGACGCGGCCGCCCAGGAGCACGCGGCGCGCACCGGGCCGGAGATGAACTGGGAGGCGGCGCCCGTCTACCACGGCGAGGGCGCCTACGACCCGGAGACCACCCGCCGCGCGCTCGGCGCGCTCACCGCGCCCGTCCTGATCCTCGCGGGCGAGTACGACGCGGGCCCGACGCCCGCCAAGGCCGCCGCCCTCTTCCCGCACGCGGAGCTCGTCGTCCAGCCGGGCGCGGCACACCACCCCTGGGTCGACGACCCCGAGGCCTTCGCCCGCACGGTCGCCGCCTTCCTCGACCCCGACGTCTCCACGGTCACCGTGGACGGCGTACGGATCGCCTACCGGGTCGCGGGACCCGAGGACGCCCGGCCCGTCGTCCTGGTCCACGGGCGCGGCAACGACGGCACGACCTGGACGGTGATCAGCGCGGACCTGGCCGCCGACCACCGGGTGTACGCGATGGACCTGCGCGGCCACGGACTCAGCGACCGCCCCGGCTCCTACGGCTTCGAGGACTTCCGCGACGAACTCGGCGGCTTCCTCGAAGCCCTCGGCCTCACCGGCGCCACCGTCGTCGCCCACTCGATGGGCGCCGCCGCCGCATACCTCCTGGCCCAGTGCGCCCCCGGTCTCATCGGCCGTCTCGTCCTGGAGGAGGCCCCGGCCTTCGTCCCGCTCGACCCACCGCGCCCGGTGGCCGAGCGCCCCGAGGGGGCCCTGCCCTTCGACTGGGGTGTCGTCACGGCCACCGACGCCGAGCTCAACGCTCCCGATCCGGCCTGGCGCGAGGAGCTGTCCGCGATCGCGGCCCCCACCCTCGTCCTCGCCGGCGGCCCGACCAGCCACATCCCCCAGGACCAGCTCTCGGTCCTCGCTTCCGACATCCCCGACGCCCGCCTCGTCACCATCGAGGTCGGCCACCTCATCCACAACGCGGCCCCTGCCGCGTTCCTGGCAGCGCTCAGGGAGTTCGGGCTCTAGTACGTGCGTGCCACCTCAGGCGGTCTCGGCGTCCGCCTCCACGGCCACCGCGCGGGCCCAGCGGTAGTCGGCCTTGCCGCTGGGGGAGCGCTGGATGCGGTCGGTGAGGACCAGCTGGCGGGGGACCTTGTAGCCCGCCAGCTGCTGCCGGCAGTGGGTCTGGAGGGCCTCCAGGTCCAGCGGCCCGGCCCCGGACCTGAGCTGGACGACGGCGGCGACGTGGTTGCCCCACTTCGCGTCCGGCACGCCGGCGACCAGGGCGTCGTACACGTCGGGGTGGGACTTGAGCGCCTGCTCGACCTCCTCGGGGTACACCTTCTCGCCGCCGGTGTTGATGCACTGCGAGCCGCGGCCCAGGACGGTCACGACGCCCTGCTCGTCCACCGTGGCCATGTCGCCGAGCAGCACCCACCGCACCCCGTCCCGCTCGAAGAAGGTCTCGGCGGTCTTGGCCGGGTCGTTGTAGTAGCCGAGCGGGACGTGGCCGCGCTGGGCGAGCCGCCCGGTCTCGCCGGGTGCGACCGGGGCACGGGTCGCCGGGTCGACGACCTGGGTGCGTTCGTTGACGTGCAGCCGGAAGCCCTTCGCCGGGCCGGAGTCGTCGGTGGCGCGCCCGTTGGAACCGGACTCGGTGGAGCCGAAGTTGTTGAGCAGCAGGACGTTCGGCATCAGCTCCTGGAGCTGCGCGCGTACGGTCTCGGACATGATCGCCCCGGACGAGGAGAGGCTGAAGAGCGCGGAGAGGTCCGTGCCCTTCAGCGGTCCGCGCAGCGCGTCCACGAGCGGGCGCAGCATGGCGTCCCCGACCAGGGAGATGCTGGAGACCTTCTCCTTCTCCAGGGTGCGCAGCACCTCCTCGGGCACGTACTTGCGGTGCAGGACGACCCGCTGCCCGTAGTTGAGCGCGATGAACGCGGTGAGGGTGGACGTGCCGTGCATCAGCGGCGGCGCGGGGAAGAAGGTGATGCCGGCGCCCCCGGCCGCGACCCGCTCCGCCAGCTCCTCGGGCCGCTTCACCGGTTCGCCCGAGGGGTCGCCGCCGAAGAGGCCCGCGAAGAAGAGGTCCTCCTGGCGCCACAGGACGCCCTTGGGCATGCCGGTCGTGCCGCCGGTGTAGATGATGAACAGGTCGTCGGGGGAGCGCCGGCCGAAGCCGCGCTCCGGTGAGCCGGCGGCCTCCGCCTCCGTGAACGGGACGCAGTCGAGCGCCGGGGCTGCCTCGTCCGGGGTCCCCACCCGCACGAGGTGCCGCAGCTTCTCCGTCTGCGGCAGCGCCGCCGCGACCCGTCCGGTGAACTCGGCGTCGAAGACGAGCGCCGCCAGGTCGGCGTCCCGGTAGAGGTAGACGAGCTCGTCCTCCACGTACCGGTAGTTCACGTTCACCGGCACGATCCGGGCCTTGAGGCAGGCCAGGACCGTCTGCAGGTACTCGACGCCGTTGTACAGGTGGAGGCCGAGGTGTTCGCCGGGCCGGAGGCCCGCGTCGATCAGGTGGTGCGCGATCCGGTTGGCGGCGGCGTCCAGCCCGGCGTAGGTGAGCCGCCGCTCCGCGCCCGTGCCGGGATGGTCGACGTACACCAGCGCCTCGCGGTCGGGGACCACGTCGACGACCGATTCGAACAGGTCGGCAAGGTTGTACTCCACCGTTCCTCCTGACCCCGGCTCGCACTGGTTCACATGGACGTGGCGGTCATTAGAGCGCCGACCGGTCACCGAAGGAAGGGGGTGCGCAGAAGAATCTGACTGAGTGTCAGAAAACTATTGAACTGGACCCCCGGCTCCTGCAACCTGTTCCAGAACTGGAGACGGGAGACCCCCATGGGCGGCACCGAACACCTCAGCGTCCGGCGCGAAGGCGCCACGCTCGTCCTCACCTTGAACCGGCCCGAAGCCAAGAACGCCCTCTCGCTGCCGATGCTCGTCGGCCTGCACGACGGCTGGCTGGAGGCCGACGCCGACGACGGCGTCCGCTCGATCGTCCTCACCGGCGCGGGCGGTTCCTTCTGCGCGGGCATGGACCTCAAGGCCCTCGCCGGAAAGGGCATGGAGGGCGAGCGGTACCGGGACCGGCTCAAGGCCGACCCCGACCTGCACTGGAAGGCGATGCTCCGGCACCACCGCCCCCGCAAGCCCGTCATCGCGGCCGTCGAGGGGTACTGCGTCGCCGGCGGCACCGAGATCCTCCAGGGCACGGACATCCGGGTCGCGGCCGCCTCCGCCACCTTCGGCCTCTTCGAGGTGCGGCGCGGCCTCTTCCCCATCGGCGGCTCCACCGTCCGCCTGCCCCGCCAGATCGCCCGCACCCACGCCCTCGAAATGCTCCTCACCGGCCGGCCGTACTCCGCCGAGGAGGCCGCCCGGATCGGGTTGGTGGGGCGTGTCGTCCCCGATGGTACGGCCTTGGAAGCGGCCCTCGAGATCGCCGAACGGATCAACGCCTGCGGGCCGTTGGCCGTCGAAGCCGTGAAGGCGTCCGTCTACGAGACGGCGGAGATGACGGAGACGGAGGGGCTGGCGGCGGAGCTGAAGCGGGGGTGGCCGATCTTCGACACGGCGGACGCGAAGGAGGGGGCGCGGGCGTTCGCGGAGAAGCGGCAGGCGGTGTACCGGCGGGAGTGATCCCCCACCCCGCCCCTTCCCGAAACCGGGGGCAAGCCCCCCGGACCCCCGTACGGCCTGCGGCCGTGCCCTCGAACGCAGGGCGGGCTGAACGCTCCGCCCCGCGGGCGGAAATCCAGCCCCGCCGGCGATTGAGGCGCGGGGTCCGGGGCGGAGCCCCGGTTCGGGAAGAGGCGGGGTGGGGTGAAGGCCCCGCGCAGCGGCCCACGCACTCGCCCGCGCATCCACCCACCCACCAAGGAGCACCCACCCATGACCCTCACCCCACCGCCAGAAGCCCTCCGGGCCCCGCTCGTCGTCGAGTTCCCCTTCACCCGTTCCCTCGGTCCCGTCCAGTCCGCCTTCCTCACCGGGCTGCGCGAGCGCACCGTCCTCGGCGTGCGCACCGAGGCGGGCGCGGTGCTCGTCCCGCCCGTCGAGTACGACCCCGCCACCGCCGCCGAGCTCCGCGAGCTCGTCGAGGTCGCCGCCACCGGCACCGTCACCACCTGGGCCTGGAACCCCGAGCCCCGCCCCGGGCAGCCCCTCGCGACCCCCTTCGCCTGGGTCCTGGTCCGCCTCGACGGCGCCGACACCGCCCTTCTCCACGCCCTCGACGCCCCCGGCCCCGAAGCCGTCCGCACCGGTCTGCGGGTGCGGATCCGCTGGGCCGCCGAACGGGCCGGCGCCATCACGGACATCGCCTGCTTCGAGCCGTACGAGAGCACGGGAGAGCACGAACCCGCCCCGCACGACGGCCGGTTCGAGGACCCGGTGACCGGCATCGTCGCCCCCGCCCGGCTGGACTACACGTACAGCCCGGGCCGCGCCCAGACCCGCTATCTGCACGGGCTCTCCGAGCGCCGCACCGTCGGCGAACGCTGCCCCTCCTGCGCCAAGGTGTACGTGCCGCCCCGCGGCGCCTGCCCCACCTGCGGCGTCGCCACCACCGACCAGGTCGAGGTCGGACCGCGTGGCACGGTCACCACCTTCTGCATCGTCAACATCAAGGCGAAGAATCTCGACATCGAAGTCCCGTACGTCTACGCCCACATCGCCCTCGACGGCGCCGGACTCGCCCTCCACGGCCGCATCGCCGGCATCCCCTACGACGAGGTCCGCATGGGCCTGCGCGTCGAACCCGTGTGGAGCGAGGACGGCCGCTACCCCGACCACTACCGGCCCACCGGCGAGCCCGACGCCGACTACGACACGTACAAGGAGCTGCTATGAGCCGGGACGTGGCGATCGTCGCCTTCGCCCAGAGCGACCACCGGCGGCACACCGACGACCTCTCCGAGGTCGAGATGGTGATGCCCGTCCTCCACGAGGTGCAGCGGCAGACCGGCCTGAAGGCCTCCGACATCGGCTTCACCTGCTCCGGCTCCTCCGACTACCTCGCCGGACGCGCCTTCTCCTTCACCATGGCCCTCGACGGCGTCGGCGCCTGGCCGCCGATCTCCGAGTCCCACGTCGAGACGGACGGCGCCTGGGCGCTCTACGAGGCCTGGGTGAAGCTGCTCACCGGAGAGGCCGACACGGCCCTCGTCTACTCCTACGGCAAGTCCTCGCCGGGCTCCGTCCGCGACGTCCTCACCCGCCAGCTCGACCCGTACTACCTCGCCCCGCTCTGGCCCGACTCCATCGCCCTCGCCGCCCTCCAGGCTCAGGCCCTCGTCGACGCCGGCGACACCGACGAACCCGCCCTCGCCGCGATCGCCGCCCGCAGCCGCGAGGACGCCAGGACGAACCCCCACGCCCAGCTGCCGGGCGCCCGCCCCCAGGGCGAGTACGCCGTCCAGCCCCTCCGCACCGGCGACTGCCCGCCCGTCGGAGACGGCGCCGCAGCCGTGATCCTCGCGGCCGGCGACCGGGCCCGTGAGCTGTGCGAGCGCCCCGCCTGGATCCGGGGCATGGACCACCGGATCGAGGCCCACTCCCTCGGCGTCCGCGACCTCACCGACTCGCCCTCCACCCGCCTCGCCGCCGAACGCGCCGGAGCCTTCGAACGGCCCGTCGACACCGCCGAACTCCACGCGCCCTTCACCTCCCAGGAGGTCGTCCTGAGGAAGGCCCTCCGGCTGGACGACAGCGTGACGGTCAACCCCTCCGGCGGCGCCCTCGCCGCCAATCCCGTCATGGCCGCGGGCCTCATCCGGCTCGGCGAGGCCGCCGCCCGCATCCACCGCGGGGAGTCCGACCGCGCCCTCGCCCACGCGACCTCCGGCCCCTGCCTCCAGCAGAACCTCGTCGCCGTCCTGGAAGGAGACAACCGTGTCCGGTAAGGAGCCCGTGGCCGTCGTCGGCATCGGCCAGACCAAACACGTCGCCGCCCGCAGGGACGTCTCGATCGCCGGACTCGTCCGCGAGGCCGCCCTCCGCGCCCTGGCGGACGCGGAGCTGACCTGGGCGGACATCGACGCCGTCGTCATCGGCAAGGCCCCCGACTTCTTCGAGGGCGTCATGATGCCGGAGCTGTACCTCGCCGACGCGCTCGGCGCGGTCGGCAAGCCCATGCTCCGGGTGCACACCGCGGGCTCCGTCGGCGGCTCCACCGCCCTCGTCGCCGCCAACCTCGTCTCCGCGCGCGTGCACCGCACCGTCCTGACCCTCGCCTTCGAGAAGCAGTCCGAGTCCAACGCCATGTGGGGCCTCTCGCTGCCCGTCCCCTTCCAGCAGCCCCTGCTCGCCGGCGCCGGCGGCTTCTTCGCCCCGCACGTGCGCGCGTACATGCGCCGCACCGGCGCCCCCGACACGATCGGCTCCCTCGTCGCGTACAAGGACCGGCGCAACGCGCTCAAGAACCCGTACGCCCACCTCCACGAGCACGACCTCACCCTGGAGAAGGTCCAGGCCTCCCCGATGCTCTGGGACCCGATCCGCTACTCCGAGACCTGCCCCTCGTCCGACGGCGCCTGCGCCATGATCCTCACCGACCGCACCGGCGCCGACCGCGCGCCGCGCCCGACCGCCTGGGTGCACGGCGGGGCCATGCGCAGCGAACCCACCCTCTTCGCCGGCAAGGACTTCGTCTCCCCGCGGGCCGGCAGCGACTGCGCCGCCGACGTCTACCGGCAGGCCGGCATCACCGACCCGCGTCGGCAGATCGACGCCGTCGAGATGTACGTGCCGTTCTCCTGGTACGAGCCGATGTGGCTGGAGAACCTGGGCTTCGCCGAGGAGGGCGAGGGCTGGAAACTCACCGAGGCCGGCGTGACCGAGCTCGACGGCGACCTGCCCGTGAACCCCTCGGGCGGGGTGCTCTCCACCAACCCCATCGGAGCCTCCGGCATGATCCGCTTCGCCGAGGCAGCCCTGCAGGTACGGGGGGACGCCGGCGAGCACCAGGTCGAGGGCGCCCGAAGGGCCCTCGGCCATGCCTACGGAGGCGGCGCCCAGTTCTTCTCCATGTGGCTCGTGGGGGACACCCCGCCCACGGGCTGAGCCCGCCTAACCTGACCTCCATGAACGCGGAACGTGACCTCACCAGGCTCCTCGCCGGGATGCGCCCGGAACTCGATTCCGGCCGCTACGTCTTCACCACGGTGGACGGCCCCGCCCCGGCCGGGGTCGCCCCCGTCGTCACCGTCCGCGAGACCGAGGGCCTCACCCTCGTCGTACGGCAGGAGGAGGCGGACGCGGCCGGGCTCGCGTACGACTACGTGGCCGGCCGGATCACGCTCCGGGTGCACTCCGCGCTCGACGCCGTCGGGCTCACGGCGGCCGTCGCGACCGAGCTGGCCGCGGCGGGCATGAGCTGCAACGTGGTGGCCGGATTCCACCACGACCACCTCTTCGTCGAACACGAGCGCGCGGGTGAGGCGTTGGCCGTGCTGAACGCGCTCTCGGAGAGGTCGGCCGGGGCGGCCGGCTGAGTGCGCCGCAGGCGTGCTTCCCGGGCCGCTCGTCGGGCCCTTCCGGGGGGCAGAGGCCCCCACCCCCGGACACACGCCCCCGCGAACGTCGGTCGTCACCTTTGGTGTCTGACCGATCACGGAAGGTGCGTCCTGCTGCTCGGCGTGGGTGACCGGCTCACCGGCGGTGCGAGCGCCCGACCGAGCCGGGAACCGCCGCCTCGGCGGCCTCGGCGACGGGGCAAGGGCCCCGTCCCCGCCGGCCCCCGCGGACGAGCCACGGCCCCACCGAGCGGGCCCGGCCCGAGGCGGCCGCCCGGCGCGTCGCGTCGCGCGCCCGGGCACGTACCATGGCCGTATGTCCTTCCTCCGCCGCCGCAGCGCCGCCACACCCGCGGGCCCGGACTTCGACGTCCTGGCCATGGATCCGGGGGACTGGCCCGGCAATCTCGGCGCCGGTCTGCTGCCCGCACCCGACGGTTCCTGCCAGGGTGTGTTCCTCCGCTACGACCTGTTCGGCGGCCGCGGACCCGCGATGATCATCGGCAACCTCCCGGCCGGCTCCCCGGCCCGCGAGCTCGCCGACGGCCAGATCCCCTTCGAGGTCGCGCAGCTCCTCGCCGCCCTGGAGAACGACGAGCCGGTCGAGGTCCTCGACACCGAGGACGTCCCCGTCATGCAGGGCGACAACCTCCTCATCGTGCGCCGCCTCAAGCTCTCCGAGAGCCGCATCTCCTGCGTCCAGTTCGACCGCAGCGACAACGTCCTCGTGACGATCGCCAGTTGGGACCGGCCGATCACCGACGATCTGTACGCCCTGCTCAAGCCGCTGCCCGCCGAGCTGTTCCAGCAGGGCTGACGGGGGGAGCGGGGGCCGATGAGCGCGCGCGTCGACGCCTGGATCTGGGCGGTCCGGCTGACCAAGACCCGCTCGCAGGCCGCGGCCGCCTGCCGGGCCGGACACGTCAAGGTCAACGGCGAGCGGGTCAAACCCGCGCAGGCCGTGAAGCCCGGCGACGAGGTCCGGATCTTCCACGGCGGCCGGGAGCGGATCGTCGAGATCAAGGAGCTCCACGTCAAGCGGGTCGGCCCGCCGGTCGCCGCCGAGGCGTACGTGGACAACAGTCCGCCCCCGCCGCCGCGCGAGCACGTGGCCGTGGCCGCCGTGCGCGACCCGGGCGCGGGACGCCCCACCAAGCGCGAGCGCCGAGAGCTCGACGAACTGCGCGGCCGGCGCCCCTGACGCCCTGCCGACGACGGCCCCGGGAACAGCTCCCGGGGCCGTCGTCGTACGTCAGCGCGCGCCCGACCCCAGCAGCTCGGTCACCCTTGCCGCGGAGGTGCCGAGCCCGGTCGGCCCGCGGCCGATCAGCGGGGTGCCGCTGCCCGTGTGGACGTCCTCGGCGCCGTAACGCCTGACGCTCCGATGCCAGTTGAGGATCCCCGCGAGCCAGTCCTCGAGCTCCCGCAAGTACGCCTCGAAGGCCGTCCTGCCCTCCTGGCCGAGACCGAAGTCCTCGTAGAGCAGCGGCACTTCGCGCTGCTTCAGGTGCTCGTACTGGCGCAGCCGGCCCCGCATCAGGTCATCGACCATGGCCACCGCCGTCGGGTAGTCGCAGTCGAAGAACTTCTGGAGCACCAGGACCCCGTTGTGGACCTCGCCCTCGACCTCCACCTCCTTCTGGTACGAGAAGAGGTCGTTGAGGAGCGTCGCGTAGTCCATGACCGAGTTCTCCAGAGCCCGGACCGTGCCCGACCGGTAGAGCTCCGGCGGCAGCGCATCGCTCCGCCGCAGCTTGCACAGCAGCATGGTCAGCTCCGAACCGAAGGTGGTCCGGCGCATCTCGATGTAGTCCACCGGATCGGGCACCCGGTGCTGCGCCTGGTTGTGCAGCTCCCACAGCCAGCTGTCCAGCATGGCGTCGAGCGCGGTCCGCAGCTGGGCGCGGGCCTCCGGCGCCATGGGGGCCGCGGTCCGCGCCCACAGGTCGGCGAGCGAGCGCTCCATCGGGTTGACGGCGAGCGCCGTCCCCGCCGACGGATCGTCCAGCGGCATGCAGGCCTTGAAGCGCTCGGTCTGCTCCTTCGCTCCGGAGAGGTTGCGCGACCTCCCGAAGACGGCCGGGTAGTGGTCGTCCCCGTACGTCCCCCAGGTCAGCCACTGGGCGCTGAGGACCAGCTCCTCCAGGGTGGCGTCCGGGTCGAGTCCCGCCGAGCACAGGGCCAGGTCGAAGCCCTCGGCCATCGGCCGGTCCCAGATGTCGTCGAGGAGCCCCATCGACTCCGCCCAGTCCAGGGAGATCCGGCGGGCCTCCGCGTGGTGCGGGCTGAGCGCCAGCGGGTACGGCAGGTCGAACTCGGGCAGCAGCGAGGGCCCGACGTGCTGGTGCGGTACGTGTGTGAGCGCGCGCCTGCGGGCGGCGGCGGGCCGGCCGAAGAGGTTGCGGATGTCGAGGGCGGAGGTGCCGATGATCCCGTCCAGGTGCGAAGGCGCGCCGACCATGCCCTCGTTCATGTAGCGGCTGGAGCGCATGTGCCACTCGTGCCCGCCGGACTGCCAGTCCTGGAGCCCCTTCGCGTACGCCGCGACGGCCGCGCACTCCGCCGGGCTCAGGCCCTTCTCGGCGGCGAGCAGCGGCACTTCGGTGAGCGCCGTGTTCTCGAACTGCTGGAGCCGCGAGGTCAGCAGGTCGTTGACGGCCTCGGCCGCCTCCTGGGTGGTGCAGCCGAGGAAGCGCTCCAGGACCAGGACGCCGTTGCTGTTCTCGCCCTCGTCCTCGACCTCGCGCTGGTACGAGAACAGGTCGTTGCGCAGGTGCACGGCGTCCGAGAAGGCGTCCCTGAGCACCCGCAGCGGCCGGGAGTACGCCACCTGCGCGGGGACCTCGGCACCCGCCGCGTACTCCACGAGCCCGGCCGACCAGGGCGCTCCGCCCACCTTCCGGCGCATCTCGATGTACTCGACGGGGTTGGCGACGCGCCCGTCGTTGATGTTGTCCAGCTCCCACAGCGACTCGTGGAGCAGGTGCTCCGTCGCCTCCGCGAACCGCACCCGCCAGCCCTCGGACATGGAGGGGACCGTCCGCCGCCAGAGGTCCGCGAGACCCGCCTCGACGGGGTTGGTCGGCTCGGGCATGCCCGCCGCCGGGTCCGCCGGCATGAAGTGCGGCAGCCGGTCCAGATAGGTCTTGCTGCCCGCCCGGTCCTGGGTGCGCTTGAAGACCTCCAGGAAGTGGTCGTCGAAGAAGAAGACCCAGGTGTACCAGTCGGTGACGAGGTTCAGCGCCTCCTCGTCGCAGTCGGGGTGGGTGTACGAGCAGAGCAGCGCGTAGTCGTGGGAGTCGAGGTCGTGCTGCTCCCAGACGCCCGAGCCCTCCAGCATCCCCATCTCCCGCGCCCAGTCACGCGTGTGCGTGCGGGCTGCCTCCACATGGGGATTGAGCCGTGCCGGATACGGAACATAGAAATCCGGCATAACGAAGGGCTGAGCCATTCCTGAGGGGCCTTCCGGTGAGCTGGGCCTTTGACCGGCCCAGCCTTACCCGTCGCCCGGACGGCGCACGCGATCTCCCGAATAGTCGTATGAACGCCGAAGGGGTGGTGCCGGACACCCCTCCCGGCACCACCCCGCGCCTTTCGGCCAGTCCTCCGTCAGCCCTGGGAAACCCGCACGTCAGCGGCCTTCACAAAGGCGACCCGATGGCCGAACTGGATCTGGTAGTACTCCTCCTGGCCCCGGACGACCCTGTGTCCGCTCGGGTCGAACACCGGCGCGAAGTAGTACTCGCCCGGGGTGCGGCCGCCCACCACGTACCGCTGCCCCGCGAGCAGCTTGTACGGCAGCGGTGACACCGACTGCACCGGCACACCCGCCGGATAGGCCGAGGCCTCCGGATACGCCCGCCCGTACACCGGCACCTCGGCCAAGCCCTCCCGCGGCGTCAGGACCTGCCCCCGTGCGTTGACCGCCGTCGGCTCCGCCACCGGGTTCTCGAACCACGCCTTCTGCCCCAGGTACCAGATCGCCGTCCAGTCGCCCCGGCGCTCCGCCACCGCGAAGCTCTGCCCGGTCGAGGCCCGCGCCCCGGTGTCGTTGACCCCGGTCGTGGAGTCCTGCCCGCCGGGCCGCAGACCGATGTCCTTCACCAGGGGCGCGTCGGCGCTCGGCGCGGTGTGCAGGCGCACCGCCCCGCTGCCGTGCGGCACACACGCCTGCCCCGCCGTCACACAGCCCGTGTAGACCGGCCGGTGGGAGCCGTAGTCGGGCCGGATCGTCACCACGCCCGCCTGCGGCCCGGCACTCGGGGTGATCGGCCGGCCGAGCAGCCGGAAGTAGTGCGCCCAGTCCCAGTACGGGCCCGGGTCCGTGTGCATGTTCCTGATGGTGGACGCCGTCGTCCCCGGCACGTTGTCGTGGCCCAGGACGTGCTGCCGGTCCAGCGGGATGTCGTACCGCGCGGCGAGGTACCGCACCAGGCGCGCCGACGTCCGGTACATCGCCTCCGTGTACCAGGAGTCCGGCGAGGTGAGGAAGCCCTCGTGCTCCAGACCCACCGACTTGGCGTTCACGAACCAGTTCCCCGCGTGCCAGCCGACGTCCTTGAGGGAGAGGTGCTGGGCGATGTGCCCGTCGGAGGAGCGCAGTGAGTACTGCCAGGACACGTACGTCGGGTCCTGGACCAGCTTCAGGGTGGTCTTCCAGTCGGCCTCGGTGTCGTGGATGACGATGTAGTCGATCGACTGGGAGGAAGGCCGGTTCGCCAGGTCGTGGTTGCCGTAGTCGCCGTCGCCGAACTCCTCGTACGGCGCGGGGATCCACTCGCAGGCCACCGAGGCCGGGCACTCCACGGGACCGGTGGCGGGCCGCCGCAGGCCCAGGGCGTCCACCTGACCGGTGGCGGGCGCCACCGCGGGGGCGGCCGGGAGCGTCACCACCTGCCCGCTGTCCGTCGTCCGCGTCTCCCCGGTCCTGATCACGTCGAAGACGTCGTTCGCGTACGCGGCGGCCGTCGCCGCGTCGTCCGCACCGGAGTACCGCGCCACCGCCCCGTACCAGTCGGCCGGGTCCGCGCTCGCCGGAAGCCCGGCCTCCCGCTGCGCCGCCGCGAGCAGTGCCGCACCGCCCTCGATGTTCGAGGCCGGCACCGTCCGCAGCTCCTCGGCCGGGATCCCGGACAGCGCCGAAGCCCGCTCCAGGGTCCGCAGCCGCTCGGGCAGTTCCTCCGGGGCGGGGAGCGGGACCTCGGCGCCCGTGCGGGCCGGGCGGGAGGAGTCGCCGCGCGCGTCCTCCTCGCCCTCCGAGTGGTGCGGGGCGGTCCGGGCGAGCGCCGTCGCCGCGTCCGTGAGGTGCATCGGCCCGTAGCCGCCGGTCACACTCGGCGCGCCGCCGTGGGCGTCCCACCTCGACTGCAGGTACGAGACGGCGAGCAGCACGCTCTCGGGCACGCCCTGACGCTCGGCCGCCCGCGCGAACTGCCCCTGCAGGACACCCGCCTCGGGCACATCGGCTCCGGCGGGCGGGGCGGCGGACAGCAGCGGAAGCAGCAGGGCGGCGGACGCCAGGGCACCCGCCGCCCCCGGCACACGGCGCGGTGACGGACGTCTGCGCGATACGGAACGGAGCAAGGCAGCCTCCAGAGGCAGGGGGTGACACGGGGGCGTGCGGGGCCGAACCCGTACAGGGGTATCGGCTCCCGGACGATCCGTCAATCACACCTGGCCAAACGGAAGTTCCCACGTCAGGGCGGGAATGGAGGCCATGCGGCGGAGTTTCGCGGAGACGGGTCCCGGGCCTGGGACGCGTCACTGGAGTGGACCATTGAAGGGGTCCCGGGCACGTCTCCCGGAGATTCCCGGATTCGGACAAGCCGGTGCGCCGCGTCCCGGTGTGTCGGCACCGGGCTCACGGCGCACCGCCCCCGTATGGTCGGCCGGACCCGCCCCTTCAGCGCGTCCCGACCGCCGCGCGCACGGCCCGCCGTGCCATGGCGCAGTCGTCGTGCAGCCGCCTCAGCAGCAGCCGCTGTTCCTCTCCCGGCGCGAGCGTTCCGGAGGGCACCGGCACGGAACCCGCCGGCGGGGCCTCCTTCATGGTGCGCTGCACCGCCGTCTCGTACGTACGGATCTCCCGCGTCAGCACGATCATCAGGTTCACCAGGAAGGCGTCCCGCGAGGCCGTGCCCGCCTGCTGGGCCAGCCCGCTGATCTGGCGGCGTGCCAGCGGTGCGTCACCGAGCACCGCCCACAGGGTCGCCAGGTCGTACCCCGGCAGGTACCAGCCCGCGTGCTCCCAGTCGACGAGGACCGGTCCTGCCGGGGAGAGCAGGATGTTGGAGAGCAGGGCGTCACCGTGACAGAACTGGCCCATGCCCTGACGGCCGCCCGCGTGCGCCAGACCGTGCAGCAGCTTCTGCAGGTCGTCCCGGTCCCGGTCCGTGAACAGCCCGAGCTCGTGGTACCGGGCGATCCTGGCGCCGTAGTCCAGCGGGGCGTCGAAGGTCCCGGCCGGCGGCCGCCAGGCGTTCAGCCGGGCGATCGCACCGAGCGCGGCCCGCACGTCGGCCCGCGGCGGGGCCTCGACGGGGTGGCGCGACAGCGCCGCGGCCCGCCCGGGCATCCGCTCGATCACCAGCGCGCAGTTCTCCGGGTCCGCTGCGATCAGCCGCGGCGCCCGCACCGGCGGACGGTGACGGACGAAGGAGCGGTAGGACGCTATCTCGTGCCGGAACCGCTCGACCCACGCGGGGGAGTGGTCCAGTAAACACTTCGCGACCGCCGTGGTCCGCCCGGTCGTCCCGACGATCAGTACGGAACGGCCGCTGCGCCGCAGCACCTGCACGGGGTTGAACTCCGGGCAGATCCGGTGGACCGACGCGATCGCCCTCTTCAACTGCGCCCCCTGGGGGCCGGACAGGTCGATTCTCCCGCTGACCGGCTGGGTACCGGTGCCGCCCGCCCAGCGCCTCGGCCTGACGGCCTGGGGAGCGGGGGCCAGGTACGGTCCGGAGCCGGCGGGGACGATGCGGTGCTGCGGCCGGGGCGGGGCGGACACGGAGGACGATGCTGTGTACATGGAGGTGACAGATCCCTTCGTGCGCCGACGAGTTGCGTGCGTCGCCCCGCCCGCCCCCGGTCCGCACCCTGGGGAATGAGGGCCGGTCGGCGGGGCGGGGTGGCGCGTTCCTACCTGACACCCGAGCGCGGGTGGCGGAACATCTCGCGCACCCTGGCGAAGCCTGGCGAATTGTCGCCAGGCCTATGACAGAGGGCTACTGTCAACTCAGCCGAGAACCTGGGGGCTTAGACGTGACCGGACAAACCAACACCCGCCTGGCAGACCTGTTCGGCCTGGCCGGCTGGTCCAAGGGCGAACTCGCGAGACTCGTCAACCGGCAGGCGGCGGCCATGGGCCACCCCCAGCTGGCGACCGACACCTCGCGGGTGCGGCGCTGGATCGACCGGGGCGAGACCCCGCGCGATCCCGTCCCCCGGGTGCTGGCAGCACTGTTCACCGAGCGACTCGGCCGTGTCGTGACCATCGAGGACCTCGGGTTCGTACGACACGGGCGCGCCGGAAAGAAGCAGGACGTCAGGAAGACGGAGAACCCTGACGGGCTGCCCTGGGCACCCGATCGTACGGCGGCGGTCCTCACCGAATTCACGGGAATGGACCTCATGCTCAACCGACGCGGCCTGGTGGGCGCGGGTGCCGCGCTTGCCGCCGGCTCCGTACTCAGCAACGCCATGCACGACTGGCTGCAGACCGACCCCGCACACAAGGGCGCCGCCCCGCGGGCCACCGATCCCCTCCACGCCGACCCCGCTGGGTTCGACCGCTACGAGGCCGCCCCCATCGGGTCGGAGGAGATCGAGGCCCTGGAGCACTCGGTGGAGGTGTTCCGTGCCTGGGACGCCTCCCGGGGTGGCGGCCTCCAGCGCAAGGCGGTCGTGGGCCAGCTGAACGAGGTGGGCGGCATGCTCGCCTACCGTCACGCCGATCACCTCCAGCGGCGCCTGTGGGGCGTCGCCGCCAACCTGGCGGTCCTCGCGGGCTGGATGTCCCACGACGTCGGTCTCGAACCGACGGCGCAGAAGTACTTCGTCATCGCCGCCCACGCGGCCCGCGAGGGCGGCGACCGGCCCCGGGCCGGCGAGGCGCTGTCCCGGGCCGCCCGCCAGATGGTGCACCTGGGCCGCCCCGACGACGCCCTCGACCTGATGAAGCTCGCCAAGTCGGGCTCGGGCGAGCGGGTACTGCCGCGCACGCAGGCCATGTTCCACACCATCGAGGCCTGGGCGCAGGCGTCGATGGGCAGGGGCCAGGCGATGCGCCGCACCCTCGGCGAGGCCGAGGAGCTGTTCGTCTCCGACCGGCAGGACGAGAAGCCGAGCTGGATGCAGAACTTCGACGAGGCCGACATGCACGGCATGCAGGCCCTCGCCTACCGCACCCTCGCCGAGCACGACCCGGCGGCGGCGGTCCCCGCGCAGCGCCACGCCAAGCTGGCGCTCGAACTGCGGCGCGGCGGGCACGACCGATCGAAGCTCTTCGACCACATCTCGATGGCCTCGGCCTGCTTCATCGCCGACGACCCGGAACAGGCCGACCGGTACGCCCGGCTCGCCCTGATGTCCATGGGGGACACCTCGTCCCACCGGACCTGGGACCGGCTGCGCGAGATGTACCGGCTGACCGGCCAGTACGCGGGCTACTCGAGGATCGAGAACCTGCGCGAGGAGATCGAGCTGGCCCTCCCGAGGTCTCCCGTCAACCGCCCGAGGACCGGACAGGCCTGAGCTCCCCGTCCTGCGGGACGGGGAGCTCAGGAGGTCTTCTCGCCAGCGGGCAGGTGACCTGGGCCGCCGGCCTCGGTCCGGCTCAGAGGGCGACGCGAGAGGCGCCAACGGATGCCTCGGGGACGTCGGTGCATGCCCCGCGAGCGTCGGCGTGTGACGGCGGGAGGCCCGGCGGATGACACCGGGAACGTCGGCGGTTGACGGCGCGAACGTCGGCGGGTGAACCCGGGGTCGTTTCGGCCGGGTGGCCCCGGGCCGCTTTCAGCCGGTGACCCGGACCACCATCACGCAGGCGTCGTCTTCCCGCGACTCCTCGCCGAACTCCTCCACCACCGCGCGCACGCCGTCCTGCGCGTCCCGCGCCTCCGTGAGCCGGGGGCCCAGGGCGAGCAGTCGTCGCGTACCCGTGTCGTCGTCCGTGCCGCTGCCGCGCGTCAGCCCGTCGGTGTGCAGGACGAGCAGGTCACCGGGGTTCAGCCGGGTCTCGGCCTCGCCGTACACGGCGCCGGTCGTCGCCCCGAGCAGGACCCCCTCGGGTCGCCGGAGCACGTGCCCCGTCCCGCCGCGGAAGAGCAGCGGGGCGGGGTGGCCGGCCTGCGCCCAGGCCAGGGTCTGGGCCACCGGGTCGTACCTGCAGCACATCGCGCTGCCGAGCGCGGGCTGTACGGAGGTCTCCAGGAGCTGGTTGAGGTGACCCATCAGCGCCGCGGGGCGGATGCCGGCGACGGCCATGCCCCGGAGCGCTCCGAGGAGCATGGCCATGGAGGAGGTCGCGGCGACCCCGTGGCCCGTCAGGTCGCCGACGGTCAGCAGCGCGTCCCCGTCGGGCAGCGCGAGCGCGTCGTACCAGTCGCCGCCGATCAGGCCGGTGCTGGCGGCCGGGAGGTAGTGCGCGGCCACGTCGAGCGGGGCGGGCCCGTCGTGGGCGAAGCTGAGGGAGCCGCGCCAGGGCGGGAGGACGGCCTCCTGGAGCTCGACGGCGACCCGCCGCTCGGTGAGTTCGATGTGGCGGCTGCGCTCCAGGCTGTCCCGGCTCTCCCGCACCGCGCGCTCGCTGCGGCGCAGCTCGCTGACGTCCCGCAGGACGGCCCACATGGAGGCGGTGCAGCCGTCGGCGTCCAGGACGGGTTCGCCGGTCATGTGCACCGTACGCACCCGGCCGTCGGTCCGTACGATCCGGAACTCCCCGTCGATCGGCTTCCCGTCGATCAGACAGTCCGTCACCATCGCCTGCAGGACGGGCTGGTCCTCGGCGAAGACCATGGTGGGCATCTCGTCGAGCGACATCGGGCCGCTCTCGCGGGACCGTCCGAAGATCTGGAACAGCTCCTCGGACCAGCTGACCTCGTCGGTGAGCAGGTTCCACTCGGCGGACCCGACGCGGGAGAGCAGCGAGCCGGTCCGGGGCGGGGAGGCGACGCCGTACGCCGTGCCGGGCGCGGTCGCGAGGGAGGTGTCGACGGCGACGTCGGCGTCCCCGGCCTCGTCCGCCGCGGCGGCGCTCGCCGGGACGCCGGCCCGGAGCTGGCCCAAGTGGGCCCCGAGGTCGTCGAGTTGATGGACCGCCAGGTCGCAGAGGGCGCGCTGCCAGCGCTGCTGGGGATCGTCCTCGTCCGCCACGGCGTCCCGGCGGACGGCGTCCACTTCGCCGCGCAGGCGGCGGGTCTGTGAGATCAGCGCGTCCACCGTGCCCGGCTCCGGCGGCTGGGCGGGGCGGTCCGCGAACAGATGGGACGGCATGTCGTACTCCGATACAGGCGCGGCGCGGCCAAGTGTGGAAGGTGGCCCGTAGACGACTGTTGCACAGCCCGGTGCAGCCCGTAAGGGATTTGGCAACACTCGATCCGGTGGTGCTTCTGGCATATGCCAAAGGCCCGGCGATTATCGGACAGGGCGGGACCCGTTACGGTGCTGGGGTGGTGAACGACGACGGAAACGGCACGGTGAGCGCGGCGGCGACGGCCACGGGAGGGGTGGTGGCGGGGGAGTCGGACATGCGTACGGGGGCGGACGTGGTGGTGCCGGAGGGACGTGGGTCGGGACCGGCGGACGCGGGCGCGGGGGCCGCGGCCCGGGGTGCGGCCGTGAGCGCGGTGGGTACCGCGGTGCTCCTCGCGGCCGCGCCCGCCGGCCGGGGCCGCGCGATGGACGCCGCCTCCGTGCTGCCGGCGCTCGCGGCCGTACCGCCCGGCGTCCTCACCGGCACCGCGGCCGCCACGCTCGTCGAACTCGCCGATCCGCTCGACCCGCAGACCGTCCTCACCCGGCTCCGCGCGGCGGCCGCGAGCCCCGGCCCGCTGGTGGTGTGCCTGGCGGGCCAGCTCCACCTCGACCGCCGCCAGCAGTTGCCCCATCTCGCGCTCGCCCGTACGACCCCGGCGACCCTCCGCTACACGGCACTGCCGTGGCACTGGCTCGCCGGCGAACTCGGCGTACGGCAGCCCGGGACCACGACCGTCGTGGCGGACCTCGCGGCAGACTCGGAGGTCTGGCAGCGCCTCGCCGCCGCGCCCGGACTGCTGCACCTGGGACCGGGGCCCCTGCTCTACGCCCGCGTGGTGCCGGCCCCGCGAAGGGGCGAGCCCACGACCCCCGAATACCTGAGGGCCTGGGCGGAACTCTGGCGCTCCGGGGCCCGGTTGACACCGTCCTCGGCGCACGCGGAGGCGGCGGCACGGGCACTGACGGTGTCGCCGACGCCGGAACCGGTCTTCCTGACGCCGGGCCTCGCACCGGCGCCGGGTGCGACGGTCGTGCCGGTGCCGGGGTCCGACACCATGAGCACGCCTCCGCCCGTTGCGGCGCCTGCGCCCGCGACCCGTACTGCCGCGGCGCCTCCCCCGGCAACCCGAACCGCACCTGCTCCGCGTCCCGCCTCCGCGACCGGCCCCGGGACCGGGGCCGCTTGGGCCCCGGAGCGCGCGACTGGTTCCACAGCCGCACCCCCGACTGGTCCCGGGCCCGCGTCCGGGACGGGCGCTGCGCCTGCGCACGCTGGGGCGCCCGAGCGCGCGACTGGTCCGGCATCCGCACCCCCGACTGGTCCCGGGCCCGCGTCCGGGACGGGCGCTGTGCCTGCGCACGCTGGGGCGCCCGAGCGCGCGACTGGTCCGGCATCCGCACCCAGCTCCGGGACCGGACCCGCACCCGTGCCCGCGACGAGGCCCGCGTCCGCACCCGCGACGGGCCCCGCGCCTGTGGCCGCTCGGGCGGCCGAGGCCGCGACGGGTCCCGCGCCCGCGTCCGGTCCCGCGTCCGTGAGCCGTCCCGCACCCGCGTCCGCCACCTACCCCGCGCCCTCCTCGGCCTTCACGCCCGCCCCGGCACCTGTGCCTCCTGCCCGCCCCGCGCCGGCACCCGCGTCCGCGACCCGCCCCGCGCCCGTACCTACGCCCGCCCCGGCACCCGTGCCCGTTCTCCCCGCAATTCCCCCCGGGTTCGTGCCCGTCAACCCCCCTGCGTCCCGGCCCGTCGGTGGAGGTGTGCCGGCAGGTGTCGAGGACCCGCATCCCGCGATCCTCGCCGCCGCCATGGCCGGGCGGCACGGGGAGGCGGCGGCTGTCGCGGCGGCCTGGGAGCACGACGCCCTGCGGCGCCACGGGCCCCGGTCCATGGAGGCGGTGCACTGGACCGAGGTGCGGGCGGACCTCGCCCGCCTCGCCGGGGAACCGGCCCGCAGCTGCGAACTCTGGCTCGCCGCCGCCGAGGCCCGGCTCGGGCTCGGTCAGCGACGGGACGACCCCGACGTCGAGGGGGCCGTCGACCGGGCCCACCACCAGTGGGAGCAGATCGGGGACAGCGGCCGTGCCCGGGCCCTCGGCCCCCTCCTCATCGCGACCCGGCGACGCGTTCCGGGACGTCGGCCGGGCGCACTGGCCGCCCTCACCCGCCGGATGGGCTGAAGGGCCCGCACAGTCCGCAGATCCCCGCCCCGGAAAGGCCCGCCACGTGACGTCCTCGCTCGCCACCGCCCAGCGCTCGCTCGCCGACCCGTCCGTACGCCACCCGTTGTGGCCGCCGCTCACCCGGGGCTGCCCCGTCACCTCCACCGAGGACGTCGCGTACCCCCTCGACATCGACTACGCCTACGACCGGGTCCCCGCCGACCTGTTCAAGCGCCCGGCCGCCCACGGCCTGGAGCGGTGGGCCCCGCTGCTCCCGCCCCTCGCCGCGCCCGGCCTGGGAGAGGGCAACACGCCCCTGGTCGAACTCCCCGACGGCGTCTGGATCAAGGACGAGTCGCGCAACCCCACCTGGAGCCACAAGGACCGGCTCAACCGGGTCGCCGTCAGCGCCGCCGTCGCCTCCGGGGCGCGGGGCATCGTCGTCTCCTCGTCAGGCAACCACGGCGCGGCGGCCGCCGCCTACGCGGCCCGTGCCGGACTGCCGTGCGCCGTGTTCACCTCCCCGTACGCCCCGCCGGCCGTCGCCTCCCACCTCAGGGCCTACGGCGCGACGGTGCTGACCGTTCCGTACGAGTCGGTACGCCCACTGATGCGCCGCATCGTCGACGAGCTCGGCTTCCAGAGCGTCAGCAGCGTCACGGAGACCGCCCACACCGGGCACCCCTTCGGGCCCGAGGGGTACAAGACACTCGCGTACGAACTCGCGCTCGACCTCGGACGCGCGCCGGCCGAGGTCCATCTCCCCACGGGGTACGGCGAGTTGCTGTTCGGCGTGGCCAAGGGCTTCCAGGAGCTGGCGCGGCTCGGCGTCACCGACTCCGTCCCCCGCGTGTACGCCGCGGAGCCCGCCGCGGCCGGCGCCCTGACGGAGGCCCTGCGCACCGGCAGACCGGTGGCCCGCGTCCCGGTCGGTCCGACGACCGCGTACGCCATCGACTGCGAGATCAACAGCTACCGGGGCGTCCTCGCGGTCCGTACGACCGGGGGAGCGGCCCGCACGGTGACGGACGACCAGATGGCCGCGGCGCGGGCGGAGTTGGCCGCGCAGGGCATCTGGTGCGAGACCTCCTCCGCCGCCGGCCTCGCCGGCCTGCGCGCCCACGGGCCGCGCGAGACCGACGGCCCGATGGTGTGCGTGGTCACCTCCAGCGGCTACAAGGACGTCGCCACGGCGAAGGAGGCCTTCGAACCGACGGCCCCGGACTGGGCGCCGATCAAGGCGGCGCTGACGGCCGGGGAGTCCGAGCCGCGCTGACTCCCGGGTGACCGTCCGTACCGGGCCGCCGACGATCCCCACGTGGTGGCCGCCGGGCGACGTCCAGGGCGACGGGGCACCCCTGCCGTCCCTCACGGCGGGCTGCGCCGCCCTGCTGGTTCCGGCGTCGGCGCTCTCCGGCATCCGCCCCGAGGCGCGGCGGCGCCGCCCGGACTCCGGAGCCGGACCCGTCTCTCGGGCGGCGGGTGGGCGCCGGGCTCGCCGTGGTTCCCCCGCCCGTCGCGACCCCGCCCCCCGAGCACCACGCGATGCCGAACACGCGAGCGCCGCTGGTCCCGACTTTGAGATGATCGGAGGTGTGACCCTCTCCCCGCATCCCGTCCCGACCCCGGCGCCCGCCCTCCCCGCCGGCCCGCTCGTCACCGAGCGGCTGGTGCTGCGGCCCGTCCGGAGCGGGGACCTGGCGGCGGTGACGCGGCTGTGGACCGACCCGGAGGTGCGGCGCCACCTCGGCGGTCCCGTGATCGACTCGGTCGTCCGGATCCGGCAGCGGCGGATCGTCGGGGCGGCCGGTTTCCACGCGGTGGTCCGGGCCGAGGACGGGGTCCTGCTCGGCCTCGTCACGGTGGAGGCCGAGGGGCGCGGCGGGGAGACGGAGGTCTCGTACCAGTTCCTGCCCGAGCACTGGGGGCGGGGGTACGCGCGCGAGGCGGTCGGCGCGGCCGTGGCGCGGGCGCTGGAGTCCGCGCCGAGCGTGGTCGCGGTCACCCAGGAGGCCAACGACCGCTCGCGCCGGCTCCTGGAGGCCGTCGGCCTGGAGCACGTCGAGTCCTTCGTGGAGTGGGACGCCCACCAGGTGCTCTACCGCCTGTGCCGTTGACGGCCCCGCCGCTCCGGCCCCGCTACTTCGCGCGCTCTCCGGCCGCCAGCGCCGCCACCGCCCGTTCCAGCCGTGCCGCCCTGGTCTTCGCCGTGCGGGCCTGCCACAGGCTGAGGATCACCAGGTAGCGGTCGGTCCTGCCGAGCGCCTCGAAGGCCTCCGCCGCCCCCGGTTCCGCCGCGAGGGCCGCCGCCAGGTCGTCCGGCACGGTCGCGTCCTTCTGGGAGGGGTACGCGGCCTCCCACCGGCCGTCCGCGCGGGCGGCCCGCACCTCGGCGAGGCCCGGCTCCCGCATGCGGCCGGCCGCGGTCAGGGCCTCGACCCGGCGCACGTTGACCTGGGACCAGAGGCCGCGGGGCCGCCGTGGGGTGATCTTCTGGAGGTAGCTCCGCCCGTCCCGCGCGATCCGCTTGCCGGTGATCCAGCCGTACGCGAGCGTGCCGTCGAGGATCTCCTCCGCGCTCGGCGAGGCCACGTCCGAGCCCTTCCTGCCGAGCAGCAGCCAGATGCCCGGCGTATCCCCGTGGTGCTCTTCCAGCCAGGCCTCCAGCTCCGCCCCGCCGTCGAACGCCAGTACCGGAAGCCCTTCGACCGTCTCCACCGGAACCCCCTTCCCCTCCGTCGGACATCCCTGGTCACCAAGATATTGACAGTGGCCGGAAGACGGTCGTAACTTGCCTGCAACGTCGTACTAACGCGCGTTACTAAAGCGCGTAACCAAGAGAAGCAGTCAAGGGCAGGGGGAAACGAGATGGCCGCCGGCGGTCCTCGCAGCGTCACCATGAGTGATGTCGCCCGACGGGCGGGGGTCTCGCGCACGGCCGTCTCCTTCGTCCTGAACGACCGCCCCGGCGCGGCCATCCCGGACGAGACCAGGCGGCGCATTCTGGCCGCGATCGACGAGCTCGGCTACCGCCCCAACGCGGGCGCCCGCGCCCTCGCCGCCCAGCGCAGCGAGTGGTACGGACTGATCACCGAGATCGTCACCGCCCCCTTCGCCGTCGACGTCATCAAGGGCGCCCAGGACCGCGCCTGGCTCGACCGCAAGTTCCTGCTGATCGCCGCGAGCGAGGGCGACCGGGCCCAGGAGGCCGCCGCCCTCGACAAGCTCCTCGAACAGCGGGTCGAGGGACTGCTCTACGCCACGACCTGGCACCGCGCGGTCACCCTCCCCGAGGCGGCCCGCGAGGTCCCCACGGTCCTCGTCAACTGCTACGACGCCGAGGGCGAACTGCCCTCCGTCGTCCCGGACGAGATCGGCGGCGGCCACCGCGCCGCCCGCCGCCTCGTCGAGGCGGGTCACGAGCGCATCGGGTTCATCAACCTCGACCCGGACATCCCCGCCGCCGTCGGCCGCCGCGAGGGGTACGAGCGGGCACTGCGCGAGGCCGGCCTGCCCCTGGACCCGTCGCTCGTCGTCTCCGGCCACGCGACCGCCGACGGCGGCTACACCGCCGCCTGTGCACTGCTGGACCGCGCCGACCGGCCGACCGCGCTCTTCTGCGGGAACGACCGGATGGCGATGGGCGCGTACGACGCCATCAAGGAACGTGGGCTGCGGATCCCGGACGACGTGGCCGTGGTGGGCTACGACAACCAGGAACTCATCGCCGCCTACCTGCGGCCCAAACTGACCACGCTCGCCCTGCCGTTCGAGGCCATGGGCGCCAAGGGCGTGGACATGCTCGCCGCTCTCGCAGCGGGGCAGCCGCTCGACACCCGCAGGGTGACGGTCGACTGCCCGCTGCTCGAACGCTCGTCGGTCTGACCGCGAATCAGGCCCGTCGAGATCTTCCGTCCCGTCTTCGTCCGGTGTGTTGAAGAGAGGAAAGAGCCACCATTATGACACCCTCCCCTGCCCGCGGCCGAGCGCCGCGGGGGCTCCGCCCCGCCCTCCTGGCGGGCGCCGCGGCGTCCGCCCTGCTGCTCCTGACCGGCTGCTCCGGCGGCGCGGGAGCGGCCGGCGCCGGAGACACCTCCGGCAACCAGTTCCTCACGATCCCGCGCGAGGACATGGGGACCTTCACGCGGAACTTCAACCCCTTCTCCCCGAAGGCCGCGCCCATGACCAAGGAGGCGGTGTACGAACCGCTCATGGTCCACAACCCGGCCGACGGCAAGGACACCCCCTGGCTCGCCACGGCGTGGACCCAGGCGTCCGACGGGAAGTCCGTCACCTTCACCCTCCGCGAGGGCGTCAAGTGGTCCGACGGCGAGCCCTTCGCCGCCGAGGACGTCGTCCACACCTTCGAGCTCCAGAAGAAGCTGCTCGGCGGATTCGACTACCTCCGCGAAGTCACCGCCGACAGCCCGCTGAAGGTCACCTTCCACTTCACCAAGCCGTTCTCGCCCTCGCTGTACGAGATCGGCGGGCACTTCATCGTCCCGAAGCACATCTGGTCGAAGATCGCCGACCCGGCCAAGGACACCAACGCCACCCCCGTCGGCACCGGCCCGTACACCCGGGTCGACCACTTCCAGAGCCAGTCCTACGAGCTCCGCAAGAACCCCTCGTACTGGCAGCCGGCCAAGCAGCGGATCGCCGGCATACGCCTGCTCGCCTTCTCCGGCAACGACAGCGCCAACCTCGCCTTCACCAACGGCGAGGTCGACTGGACCCAGGCGTTCATCCCCGACATCCAGAAGTCCTTCGTCGCGAAGAACCCGAAGACGAACCACTACTGGTTCCCCACCACCGGCGCGATGATCAACTGGCAGCTGAACACGGCCAAGGCGCCCTTCGACGACCCCGCCCTGCGCAAGGCGCTCAGCCGGGCCGTCGACCGCGCCAAGATCGCCAAGGTCGCCATGAACGGCTACAGCACCCCCGCCGACTGCACCGGCCTGTCGAACGCCTACGACGCCTGGCGCGACGAGACCGTCGCCGCCGCCTGCGACTGGACCACGCACGACAGCAAGGCCGCGGCGAAGGCCCTCGACGCCGCCGGGTACAAGCTCGGCGCCGACGGCAAGCGCACCCAGAAGAACGGCAAGCCGCTCACCCTCGACATCTCCGTCGGCTCCGCCTCCTCCGACTGGATCTCGGTCGCCGGCATCATCAAGCAGAACCTCGCCGAGGTCGGCGTCACCGCCACCGTGAAGTCCCCGGACTGGTCCGCCGTCGTCTCCTCGTACGAGACGGGCACCTTCGACAGCGGCATCGTGTGGAGCAACAACGGCGCCACACCGTACGAGTTCTACCGCGGCGCCATGGCCACCACCCAGGTCAAGCCCGTCGGCGAGAAGGCGACCGAGAACTACCACCGCTTCGGCGACCCCGAGGCCGACAGGCTCATCGACGCCTTCGCCGCCACCACCGACCCGAAGACCCAGCAGGCCAGGGCGAGCGAGCTGCAGAAGCTGTTCGCCGCCGACGCCCCCGTCGTGCCGCTCTTCCCCGGACCCGAGTGGGGCGCGTACACCGACGCCCGCTTCACCGGCTGGCCCACGAAGGACGACCCGTACGCGACCCTCTCCAACCGGTCCGTGACCACCGTCCTCGTGCTCACTTCCCTCCGGCCCGTCAAGGGCTGACCCGCCCCAGGGGGACGGCCCCGCCGGGCCGTCCCCGCCCCCGAGAAACGACAGGGAGCAGACGTGCGTCTCGTCCTGCGCAACCTGGGGTTCTATCTGATCGCCTTCTGGGCCTCCGTCACCCTCAATTTCCTGCTGCCGCGCTTCATGCCCGGAGACCCCGTCTCCCGGATGTTCGCCCAGGCCCAGGGGACGATGCAGCCCGATCAGATCGCCCAGTTGCAGAAACTCTTCGGTCTCGACGACCGCCCGCTGTGGCGCCAGTACGTCGACTACCTCCACAGCGTCGCCACCGGCGACCTCGGCATCTCCCTCTCCCGCTTCCCGACCCCGGTCTCCGAGGTCATCGGCTCCCAGATCGGCTGGACGCTGCTCCTCGGCCTCACCGCCCTGTTCGTCGCCGCCCTCGTCGGCAACCTCCTCGGCGTCCTCGCCGCCTGGCGCCGGGGCGGGATCCTCGACTCCGCGCTCCCACCCCTGCTGATCTTCGTCGGCTCGTTCCCGTACTTCTGGCTGGCGATGGGCGCCCTCTACCTCTTCGGCGTCACCCTCGGCTGGTTCCCGCTCCGGCACGCGTACGACGTCGGGCTCGAACCCGGCCTCGACGCCGCGTTCCTCGGGAACGTCGCCACCCACCTGGTCCTTCCCGCCCTCACCATCGTGCTCGTCTCGATCGGCGGCTGGATGCTCGGCATGCGCAACACCATGATCGCCACCGCCGCCGAGGACTACATCACCATGGCGGAGGCGAAGGGGCTCAGCCCCGCCCGGATCATGTTCCGGTACGCCGCCCGCAACGCGCTGCTGCCCTCCGTCACCAACTTCGGCATGGCCCTCGGCTTCATGGTGGGCGGCGCCCTCCTCACCGAGGTCGTCTTCGCCTACCCCGGCATCGGCTACCAGCTCCTCGCCTCCGTCCAGGCCCTCGACTACCCGCTGATGCAGGGCATCTTCCTCACCATCACGGCGGCCGTCCTGCTCGCCAACTTCGTCGTCGACCTCGTCCACGTCCGCCTCGACCCGCGCGTCCGCGTCCGCTGAGGAGGGAACCCGACATGCCCGTCCCCGACCTGCCCGTCGCCGACCCGCCCGTCCTCGACGCCCCGGACACCGCCACAGCCGTGTCCCACAACCCGCCGCCCCGCCCACCGGGCACCGCCCGCCCCGCCCGCCAGGGCCTCGGACGGCGGCTGCTCGCCGACCGCAAGGCCCGCACCGGACTCCTCCTGCTCACCGTCTTCGCCCTGCTCGGCGCGCTCGCCCCGGTCCTCGCGCCCGGCGACCCGTCCCTCATCACCGACCTCGGCGCCACCCCGCCGTCCGCCGGCCACTGGCTCGGCACCACCGCCAAGGGTCAGGACGTCCTCGCCCTCACCCTCTGGGGCACCCGCAGCTCGATGCTCGTCGGCTTCACCGTCGGCATCGCCGCCACCCTCGTCGCCCTGCTCGTCGGCCTCGCCTCCGCCTACCTCGGCAAACTCGCCGACGACCTGCTGACCCTCGTCACCAACGTCTTCCTGCTGCTGCCGGGCCTGCCGCTGCTCGTCATCCTCGCCGCGTTCCTGCCGCCCGGCACCACCACCGTCGTCCTCGTCCTCACCGTCACCGGCTGGGCCGGATCGGCCCGCGTGCTGCGCGCCCAGGCCACCTCCATCCGGGGCAAGGACTTCGTGGCCGCCGCCGTCGTCACCGGCGAGCGACCGCTGCGGATCATGTTCCGGGAGATCCTCCCCAACATGGCCTCGGTGGTGATGACCACCGTGCTCGGCTGCGTCATCTTCGGCATCGGCGCCCAGGCGGGCCTGGAGTTCCTCGGCCTCGGCGACGCCTCCGTCGTCAGCTGGGGCACCAACCTCTACTGGGCCGGGAACGACGGCGCCCTGATGACCGGGGCCTGGTGGGCCTTCGTCCCCTCGGGCCTGTGCATCGCGCTCGTCGCCTTCGCGCTCGCCCTCGTCAACTACGCGGTCGACGAGATCACCAACCCGCGCCTGCGGTCCCGGCGAAGGAGCAAGCGATGAGCACCGAACCCCTCCTCGACGTACGCGGTCTGCGCGTCGAGTACCAGGGCGACGGCCGCAGCGTCGTCGGCGCCGACGACGTGTCGTTCACCATCGGAGCCGGAGAGATCTTCGGACTCGCCGGCGAGTCCGGCTGCGGCAAGTCCACCGTCGCCAACGCCGTCATGCGGCTCCTCAAGCCGCCCGCCGAGATCACCGCCGGCTCGGTCGCCTTCCGGGGCCGCGACGTCCTCGCCATGGACGCCCGCGAACTGCGCGCCTTCCGCTGGCGGGAGATCGCCATGGTCTTCCAGTCCGCGATGAACTCCCTCAACCCCGTCCTCACCATCGGCGAACAGATCGGCGACATCCTCACCACCCACGAGAGACTGAAGAAGCGGGCCGCCCGCGAACGCTCCGCCGCCCTCCTCGACCTCGTCGGCATCGCCCCCGACCGGCTGAAGGCCTATCCGCACCAGCTCTCCGGCGGCATGCGCCAGCGCGTCGTCATCGCCATGGCCGTCGCCCTCGAGCCGGCCCTGCTCATCATGGACGAGCCGACCACCGCACTCGACGTCGTCGTCCAGCAGGAGATCATGGCCCAGATCCGCGAACTGCAGCGGACGCTCGGCTTCTCCGTCCTCTTCATCACCCACGACATGTCCCTGATGGTCGAGCTGTCGGACCGCATGGGCGTCATGTACGGCGGCCGGCTCGTCGAACTCGCGGACGCCAAGGAGCTGTTCGCGCGGCCCCTCCACCCGTACACCGAAGCCCTGATGAACGCCTTCCCGCCGCTCACCGGACCCCGCCGGGAACTCACCGGCCTCTTCGACGCCCCGCGCACCGCCGACAGCTGCGGCTTCCACGTCCGCTGCCCCGACGACCGCGCCGACTGCTCCACGAACATCCCGGACCTGCGCCAGGTGGCCCCCGGCCGCTGGGCCGCCCTCACCGGAGGCACCGCAGCATGACCCTCCTCCAGATCCGCGGGCTCACCAAGGACTTCCCGGTCGGCAGCGTCTTCTCCCGCCGGCGCGTCCGCGCGGTGAACGGCGTCGACCTCGACCTCGCCCCCGGCCGTGTCACCGCCCTCGTCGGCGAGTCCGGCAGCGGCAAATCCACCATCGCCCGCTGTCTCGCCCGACTCGAACGGCCCACCTCGGGACAGATCCTCCTCGACGGCGAGGACGTCTTGCGCACCGAGCGCCGCCGCGCCTCCCGTACGTACCGGGGCAAGGTCCAGATGGTGTTCCAGGACCCCTTCGGCTCCCTCAACCCCGTCCACCGCGTCGAGCACTTCCTCGGCCGCGCCCTCGTCCTCCACGGCCACGCGGCCGACCGGGGACGGCTCGCCGCCCTCATGGAGGAGGTCGGCCTGGCACCGGACATGCTCGACTCCTACCCGCACGAGCTGTCCGGCGGACAGCGCCAGCGCGTCGCCATCGCCCGCGCGCTCGCCGTCGGACCGAGCGTCCTCCTCGCCGACGAACCGACCTCCATGCTCGACGTGTCCGTCCGGGTCGGCGTCCTCAACCTGATGCGCCGGCTGCGTGACGAACGCGGCCTGTCCATGCTGTACATCACCCACGACCTGGGCTCGGCCCGCTACCTCGCCGACACCACCGCCGTCATGTTCGCCGGCGAACTCGTCGAGGGCGGCGACGCGCTCGCGGTCATGGACGCCCCCGCCCACCCGTACACCCGGCTGCTGCTCTCCGCCGTGCCCGACCCCGCCCGGCGCACCGGCTACGACAAGGCCGAGCGCGCCCGGCTGCGGGCCGCCGTCCTGAACCCCGCGTCCTGCCCGTACGAGGACGGCACCTGCAGCACCACCACCCCCGTACGCCACACCGTCGGCGAGGACGGAGGGCAGCCGCACTGGGTGCGCTGCCACCTCTACGCGCCCGCCCACGAGATCGCCCACCGCGTGCTCCAGTCCGCCGACGACGCCTCCCCGGAAGCAGAGAACACCGCCGCATGACACACGACCTGATCGCCCCGGCCCTCGAAGAGAACCTCGCCGAGCGGGCCTTCCGCGATCCGCACCGGCCCCGCTTCCACTTCACGTCCCCCGGCGGCTGGCTCAACGACCCCAACGGGCTCAGCCACTGGAACGGCGTCTACCACCTCTTCTACCAGTACAACCCGCTCGCCCCCGCCCACCACCGCATCCACTGGGGCCACGCCACCTCCACCGACCTCGTCACCTGGACCGACGAACCCGTCGCCCTCGTCCCCGGCACCACCGGACCCGACCGCGACGGCTGCTGGTCCGGCGTCCTCGTCGACGACGGGGGAGTGCCCACGCTCGTCTACTCGGGCCGGCACGGCGAGCGCGAACTGCCCTGCGTCGCCACCGGCAGCCCCGACCTGCGGCACTGGACGAAGGACCCCGCCAACCCGGTGATCGCCGCACCACCGGCGGGCGTCGACATCACCGCGTACCGCGACCACTGCGTCTGGAAGGAGGGCGCCGTCTGGCGCCAGCTCGTCGGCTCCGGCATCCGCGGCCAGGGCGGCACGGCCTTCCTGTACGAGTCCCACGACCTGCGCGACTGGCGGTACGTCGGCCCCCTCCTGACCGGCGACGCGAGCCGGGGCACGGCCGCCGACCTCGACTGGACCGGCACCATGTGGGAGTGCGTCGACCTCTTCCGCGTGGACGGCACCGACGTCCTCGCCTTCTCCGCCTGGGACGAGGGCGCCACCCACCACCCCCTCTACTGGACCGGCCGCTACGAGGGCGACCGCTTCGAGCCGAGCGCCCTGCACCGCCTGGACTACGGGCAGAACTACTTCTACGCGCCCCAGTCGACGCGCGACGCGCACGGCCGCCGCATCATGTTCGGCTGGCTCCAGGAGGGCCGCGGCGAGGAGGCCACCGCCCACGCCGGCTGGTCCGGCGTCATGTCCCTGCCGCGCCTCGTCACCCTCGGCCCCGACGGCGCCCTCGCCCAGACGCCCGTCCCGGAGCTGTCACGCCTGCGCCGCGACCATGTGCACCTCGGCCCCTTCGAGGGGGACGCCGACCTGGACGCCATCCGCGGCGACCAGCTCGACCTGGAGGCGACCCTGCGCCTCGCCCCGGGCGCCACGGTACGGCTCGGGGTACGGGAGACCCCGGACGGCGCCGAGCGGACCGTCGTCGAGCTCACCCGCGACGCCTCCGGCACCTCGGGCACCCTGCGCCTCCACCGCGAGACGAGCAGCCTCGACCCGGACGTCGACACCGCACCCCGCCACGGCGAGCTGCCCCTCGGCGCGGACGGCGCGGTCGAACTCCGCGTCCTCGTCGACCACTCCGCCCTGGAGGTCTTCGCCAACGGCCGCGCCCTGGCCGCCCGCGTCTACCCGACCCGCCCCGACGAGGCGACCGGCGTCTCGCTCACCGTCACCGGCCGCGCCACCATCACCCGGCTCGACGCCTGGCACATGGCGCCGATCGAGACGGCCCCGCGGCCGCTCTGGCCGTGATCGCCCCCGCCGCACCGCGGCCCCTTCGACCGTGAGCCCTCCCGGTGAACCGGTCCTTCCGTGACCCCTTCGCCGGTTGCCGGGCGCCGAGCCCGGCAACCG